>JAFEFQ010000001.1 GCA_018240505.1 Pseudomonadota bacterium | reverse complement strand
GTACGTGCAACGAACTCGCGCGCATCGTGCGCGCGATCCTGCGGACGTTTCCGGCATGACCCCGCCGCGGCGAACGGGGACCCGGAATCAAGAGCGGGATCAAAAGCCGAGGCAAGAGCAAGAGCGTTGGCGCTCCGTCGTTCATTGCTTCTTCTCTTCCGTCGGCTTCGCTTCTGCAGGCTTGGCGCCGTCGGGTTTGTTCTGCGTCGTGCCGTCGGTGTTTGCGTGGCGATGCTGGCCCTGGCCCGCACCGCTCCACTGGCGCTTCTGCGCGTCGGGACTCGGCGCCGACGCGGCGGCGTGCGCGGGCGCGCCGGCGTCGGTCGACGCATTCGTCGCGGGCAGTTCGACGACGCTGCCTTCGCGCAGTTTGTCGATGCCGTCGGTGACGACGATTTCGCCGGGCTTGACCCCGTCGCCGATCGCGACGCGCTCGCCTTCGGTCGGGCCCGTGGCGACGAGACGTTGCGAGACGGTCTTGTCGGCCGGATTGACGACGTAGACGAACAGGCCGTTCGCCGCGTGCTGCAGGGCCGAGGTCGGGATCACGGTCGCGCCGCGCAGCGTGTCGAGCAGCACGCGCACGTTGACGAACTGGTTGGCGAACAGACTTTCGTCGGCATTGGCGAATTCCGCCTTGGCCTTGACCGTGCCGGTGTTCACGTCGATCGCGTTGTCGAGGCTGACGAGCACGCCGTCGGCGAGCTTGTTCTTGAGGCCGCGGTCCCAAGCCTCGACCGGCAGCTTGTTGCCGGCGCGCAGCTGCTTGACCACGGCGGGCAGGCTGTCCTCGGCGATCGTGAACAGCACGTTGACCGGCTTCAGCTGCGTGATCGTGACGATCGCCGAACCATTGGAGACATTGTTGCCCGGATCGACCGCGCGCAACCCGGCACGGCCGCTGATCGGCGCGATGATCTTCGTGTAGGCAAGGTTGACCTTGGCCGCCGCGACCGCGCCCGCATCGGCGCCGAGCGTGCCCTCGTACTGGTGCACGAGCGACTTCTGCGAATCGAGCTGCTGGCGCGCGATCGAGTCCTGCTCGAACAGGGTCTGGTAGCGCGCGAGGTCGGTCTTCGCGTTCGCCAGCGTCGCCTGGTCGCGCGCGAGCGCGCCCTGCGCCTGCTCGAGCGCGGCCTGGTACGGACGCGGGTCGATCTCGGCGAGCAGGTCGCCCTGCCTGACCAGTTGACCTTCCTCGAACTTGACGTCGAGCAACTGCCCCGCGACCTGCGCGCCCACCGTGACGTTGCGCAGCGGCGTGACCGAGCCGAGCCCGTTCAGGGTGATCTTGATGTCGCCGATGACCGCGGTCGCCGTGCCGACCGGCATCGGCGGCGCCTGGAATGCGACCGCGCCCGCGGCCGCCGCGGCGGGCTGCCTGGCATTGCCCGTCGACGATGCCGTGGTGCTGCGCGGCGGTCGCCCGCGCATCTGCATGAACTGCGCCATTTGCGCGTACTGCGTACGCATGGCCAGCCAGTAGCCGGCCGCGGCAATCGCCAGCACGATGCCGAGCACGATGAGATAGGGCAACCATTTGCGCCGGGGGCGCTTGCTCGCGGAGGTAGGGTTCATTCTGGTTCTTGGTCGAATCGGGCAACGGCTGTGGGACCGCCAAACGGCCGTCACGTTACCGCGTGGCGCGTGAATGCGCTATTACAGTCCGCAATGGCCTGCCGTTTGTAAGCTGATGTAAGCGCCGGGCAAGGTCGTCGCCACGCGCCTGCATGAGAGCATGCAAATGCGCAGCAAGTTTGAAGCCAGCGGAATTTTTCGCGGCGCCTGCGCGCGCCGCGTCGATCGGCAGTGGCGGCCAACTGCGGCAAAATAACGGTTTTGCACCGCGATTCCTGCATGCCCAGCCCGACGCCCAGCCGCCTCCATGCCCGCTACAGTCCGCGCGCACTCGCAGCCACGCTGGCCTGGCTGCGCGTTTGCGCCGTGGTCGGTCAGCTCGTCACCGTGCTCGGCGTTGCGCATCTGCTCAGATTGCCGATCGCCGAAGGCGCGCTGCTAGCGGGCATCGCCGCGCTGGCCGTGTTCGACGCCTTCGTCTGGTGGCGGCTGCGTCAGCCCTGGCCAGTCGGCGAAACCGAAGTCGTCGCCCACCTCGCCGTCGACACCTGTGTACTTTGTTATCTTTTATACCTGACCGGCGGCGCGACCAATCCGTTCGTCTCGCTGTACATCGTGCCGATCGCGCTTGCCGCGATGGCGCTGTCGCCGCGCCACCTCGCCGCGAGCGTGGGCATCGCCTGCCTCGCCTACTTCGTCGTCCTGATCCGGCACGAGCCGCTGCCCGACGTCGCCAGCCACGCCGCGCATGGCGCCGATGCCTCCGCGGCGCGCGACTTCAACCTGCACGTGCTCGGCATGGCTGTGAATTTCGCGATCAGCGCGGTCCTGCTCGGTTTCTTCATCTGGCGTCTCGCGCGCGACCTGCGCCGGCGCGAAACGCTCGCGCAACACGAGCGCGAGCGAGCGCTGCGCGACGAGGGCATCCTCGCGATCGCGACCCAGGCCGCCGGCGCCGCGCACGAACTGAACACGCCGCTGTCGACGATCCGCACCCTCGTCGGCGAGCTGCGCCGCGAGCATCCGGCCACCACGCCGCTCGGCGAGGACCTGGCCCTGCTCGCCGGCCAGGCCGAGCGCTGCCGCGACATCCTGCGCGAACTCGTGCAGGTGGGCAGCGCACAGCTGACCGAGCAGGCGCAAGCGCAGACCCTGGCCGAATTCGTCGCCGACTGCGCGGAACGCTTCCGCCTGCTGCGCCCGGCCGTCAATCTCGACATCGCGCTCGCGGACGCTGCGTATCCCGCACCGCTGCGCATCGTGCCGGCGCTGCGCCACGCGATCCTCAACCTGCTCAACAACGCCGCCGACGCCTCTGCGCTGAGCGCGAGCGCAAAAGTGGAATTCGCCGCAAACTGCACAGACGCGGACGTCGTCATCGAGGTGCGCGACCACGGCCCCGGCCTGCCGCAGGCCGTGCGCGACGCCGCCGGCATGCGCTTCGTCTCGGCCAAGCGCGACGGCCTCGGCCTCGGCCTCGCGCTGACCAACGCGACGATCGAGCGCTTCCACGGCAGCCTGCGCGCCGACACCGCGGCAGGCGGCGGCACGCTGACGCGACTGACCCTGCCGCTGTCGGCGCTGCGCGCCCTGCCGCAGTAAAATTGCGCGACTTTCATCCTGCGATGCCATCATGACTTCCGTTTCGGCCGGATCCAAACGCGTACTGCTGATCGACGACGACGCAGTGTTCACGCGCGTGCTCGCACGCGCGCTGGGCGCACGCGGCTTCACCGTCGCGGTCGCGCACGATGCCGCGCAGGCGCGCGCGCAGGTACGCGCCGAGCCGCTGCGGTTCGTCGTGCTCGACCTCAAGCTCGGCGCCGACAACGGCCTCGCCCTGATCCCCGAGCTCAAGGCGCTGCGTCCCGGCCTGCGCATCCTGCTGCTGACCGGCTATGCCTCGATCGCAACCGCGGTCGAGGCGATCAAGCGCGGCGCGGACGACTACCTGGCCAAGCCGGTCGACGCCGATGCGATCGTCCACGCACTGCTCGAAACGCAACAGGCCGCGGGCGCGCACGACGAGGTCGCCCTGCCGCATGCGCCGCCGCCGCTGAAGCGGCTCGAGTGGGAGCATATCCAGCGTGTGCTGACCGAGTGCGAAGGCAACATCTCCGAGACCGCGCGACGCCTCGGCCTGCATCGGCGCACGCTGCAGCGCAAGCTGGCCAAACACCCGGTGCGCGAAGCCGACTGACGCGACGCGGCGTTCACGCGCGCACGCGCTGCGCCTTCACCTGATGCACGAGCAGGTCGCGCATCGCTTGTGCCTCGAGCGTGTCGGAATAGAAACGCCCCTGGGCGAGACGGCAGCCGAGCGCCTCGAGCACGCGTGCCGTGTCCTGGTCCTCGACCGCCTCGGCGACGAGGTCGACGCCCAGCGTATGCCCGAGCGCGAGGATACTGGCGACAATGCGGCGCGCCTTCTCGTCCCGGGTGAGGTCGGAGACGAAGACGCGGTCGAGCTTGATCCGGTCGACCGACAGCTGGCGCAGGTAGGCGATCGACGAGTAGCCGGTGCCGAAATCGTCGAGCGCGATGCGCACTCCTGCCGTGCGCAGCGCGTCGAGCTGGGACAGCACGCTGTCGTCGGCGCGGATCAGCACACCTTCGGTGATTTCCACACACAGGTTGCGCCCGGGGATGCGATGGCGCGCGAGCTCGCGCAGCAGTTGCCCGGCCCAATGCGGGTCGTGCATGTCGGTGGCGGATACATTGACCGAGATCGTGAATCCGGGCAGGCGCGCGATCGGCCAGTCCGCCGCCGCGCGCAGCGCCGCGGCGAGCATCTCGTGGTCGAGCTGGCCGATCAGGTTGTGGCGCTCGGCCCAGTCGATGACGTCGCTGGTGACCACGCCCTCGGGCGCGTCGGGCCAGCGCAGCAGGGCTTCAACGCCGCGGATCTCGCCGCTGCGCATGTCGACGATGGGCTCGAACTGCGGCTCGAAGGCGCGCGCGTTCCACGCGCTCTCGATCGCCGCGTCGGCGTGACTGGTGAGAACGCGCCGGGGGACCTCCCTGTGGTGGTCCTCGACGTAGCCCGCGTAGTAGCGCTCGAGCTGGAAGATCTGCCGGTCGCTGCCCGCGACCATCGCCATGAACAAACCGACCAGCACGCACAGGACCTGCGGCAGGGTCTGTCCGAACCACCATAGCGGCGCGCTCAGGTATGGCAGGCCCGCCTTCGCCGTGGTCACGCCAAGATGCCAGGTGTCGGCACCGGCCTTGAGTTCGAACTGTTGCGCGAGCCGCGGATCGGCGCGGCTCAGAGCTCCAGGCTGCGGTTCGATCTGCGCGAGCACGCCGCCGTCGGCGTTGCTCAGCACCAGGCCGTGGCCCTGGGCGAGCAACTGTCGCCCCGACTGCGGCTCGCCGAGCAGTGCATCGATGTCGAGCGAAGCGACGACCGCACCGCGCGGATCCTCCGTGGCCAGATACAGCGATATGACGGGCGCGGTCGCACCAGCCTGCGCCGCGCGCGGGCGCGACGACGCGGTCAATCCGCCGCGCTGGGCGGCGTCGAGGGCGTTGCGCCGCCCCGCTTCAGAACCCAGATCGAGACCGAGCAGAGCCTGGCGCGCGGCCGGCGCGACGCGCAACAGCGGCCAATATTCCTCGCGCCGCGGCGCCGCGAAAAGCCTGCCGCCGGCATCGATCTCACTCAGCGACACGGTTCGGCCCTGCTGCGCGCTGAGGGCCGCCTCGACCCGGGCGCGCTCGCCGTCGGTCACGCGTCCGGTCCAGTCGAGGCCGAGCAGCAGCGGTGTGCGGTCGAGCAATTCATCGGCGAACTCGGCGAAGCGGTTCTGTGGCACGTCGCCGCTCACGCGATAGTAGGCGCGCAACGCGCCGAGCTTCTGCTCGGCCAGGTCGAGCGCTGCCTGGATCTCGGTCCTGAACTCGGCGCCGAGTTCAACGAAACGACGCTGCTCGCGCGCCACCTGCTGCGCGCCGGCATAGGCGGCCAGCAGCCAAGCCGGAAGCGCGACCAGCGCCAGCGCAATCCACGGATTGCGCAAGCGGTTCTGGGCGAGCCTCGGCATGCCCGCGCGCACTTCGCGGATCGCGATCAGCGGCACCGCCATCCATATCGCCAACGTCGTCGATGTCCACATCGCGCTCGCGAAAGCGATGTTCTCGGAGCGCAGCGGCAGCGTGATCCAGCCCAGGGCGACGGCGAGCATCGCGACTTTGAGCAGGCAGGCGGCCGGACCGGCAAGCAGGAGCATAGACAGCCATCCGGATGCAGACAACGAGCCGTCGCGCAACGCCGGCATGTACAGGCGCAGGACGCGCGCCGACAACCAGGCCGGGACCATGCTGGCCAGGGCGATGATCGACAACGAAACACCGGCAAAGCCGCGTGCGCCTTGCGCGCCGGCCAGGCTGAACCATTGCCAGTCGATACTGATGTTGTAGGCCAGCGAACCGAGCAGGACGCCGGCCAGCGCGGGCCGTTTCCAGTAATACACGCACAACAGGGCGACGCCGCCGACCGGCCAGAGCAGGGTGTACGGATTGGCCGCGGTCGCGAGCAGGCTGGTGGCGCGCGCGGCGACGACCATCGCCAGCGCCGTCGCCAGAGCCTTCGCCGCAACCGACCACTTGCCGGTGAACAGAGTCACTCGACTGCCCCTGATCGATGAACCGCGTCCGCAGCCGTGCTGCGTCCCCTCATGCACACGGTTGCGGCGTCCACGACGTCCGTGCCGATCATGCCGCTCGCGCCGTCAATGCAGGCGATGTTTTCCTCGCCTACGCCGTTTGCAACTCTACCCGCATTCTGTCCCACCTGAAGGATTTCGCCAAGCGGTCGGCAAACAATTTTCCGTTCGGTGGACGGGACGGCGCGACCGCGGGTCGACTGCGGCCGTGCTGCGCCCCGACCGGCGACGCGCGGACTATTCGCCCGCGTAGATCGCGACGTGCGTCTTGCCGTCGCGGTCGACCCAGCCGCGGAACATGCCGTCGGTGTTGAACGGCGTGGCGATGTTGCCGTCCTTGTCGAGCGCGATCACGCCGCCGTCGCCGCCGAGCTTCGGGATCACGCCGAGCACGACTTCGTCGGCCGCCTTCTTCAACTCGTCGCCGCGGAATTCGACGCGCGCGCAGATGTCCCTGGCCGCCGTCGCGCGGATATAGAACTCGCCCCAGCCGGTCGCCGACACGGCGCAGCGCGCATCCGCGTAAGTGCCTGCGCCGATGATCGGCGAGTCGCCGACGCGGCCGAAGCGCTTGTTGGTCATGCCGCCGGTCGAGGTACCCGCGGCGAGGTTGCCCTTGGCATCGAGGGCGACCGCGCCGACCGTGCCGTGGTGCGGCGTCTTGCCTGCTTCGGCCGTCTTCGCCTTCTCCTCCTCGATCGCCTGCTGCAACGCCTTCCAGCGCGCCTCGGTGTAGAAGTATTTCGGGTCGACCAGTTGCATGCCGATCGACTGGGCGAATTTCTCCGCACCCTCCTCGATCAGCATGACGTGCTCGGATTTTTCCATCACCGCGCGCGCGAGTTCGATCGGATTCTTGATCCGGTGCACGTTGGCGACCGCGCCGGCGCGCAGCGTCGCGCCGTCCATGATCGAGGCGTCGAGCTCGTTCTTGCCGTCGTGATTGAATACGGCGCCTTTGCCCGCGTTGAAGTTCGGATCGTCCTCGAGCACGACGATCGCGCGCGTCACTGCGTCGAGGCTGCTGCCGCCGGACTTGAGCACGGCATGGCCGGCCTGCAGCGCCTTTTCGAGTCCGGCGCGCACGGCCTTTTCCTTCTCCGGCGTCATCTCCTTCCTGATCACGCCGGCGCCGCCGTGGATGACGAGAACGGGGGTGGCGGCATGGGTCATGGCAACGGCTCCGAAGCTGAGCAGAAGGCTGGTGAAGAAACGGCGGGATGGATGCGGCATGCTGTACTCCTGCGTGACATCGAAGTATACCGGGACGAATGAGAACGGGAATCCTGAAATGAACAACTATCTGCTGCCGATCGCCCTGCTGCTCGCCTCGAACGTGTTCATGACCTTCGCCTGGTACGGCCACCTCAAGTTCACCGACCGGCCGCTGTGGATCGTCGTTCTCGTCAGCTGGGCCATCGCGTTCTTCGAGTACTGCCTGCAGGTGCCGGGCAACCGCATCGGCTACCGCGTCTACAATCCCGCGCAACTGAAGACGATCCAGGAGATCATCACCCTCGTCGTGTTCGTCGCGTTCTCGACCCTGTACCTCGGCGCCGCGATCAAATGGAACCACCTCGTCGGCTTCGCCCTGATCGTGGCGGCCGCATTCTTCATCTTCCTCGACTAGGCGGCCGGCCTTTTCAGCCGGGACGCCGACCGCGCTCGATCCGCCAGGCGTTTCGCAGCATCGCCGTCAGCAGGTCGGTGAACGACCATCCCAGCGCGCGTGCGGCGATGGTGGAGAGGCTGTCCTGATCTTCGCGGCCCGGGCGGCCCGCGCCGGTCATGTTCGGTTTCATGTTGACGTCGAAGATGCGCTGGACGCCGGTCGCGTCCGCGCGGCAGTCGATGCGGATCGGCGCCAGCGCGCCGACGAGTTCGGCGCTGCGCGCGCACGCATCCATGATGGCTCTCACCGGCAAGGAATCGGATTCGGCTAGCGCAAGCGCCGCGCTGTTGCGCGTCACGGCGACGACGCCGTTGTACGGGGCGATGCCGTCGGCATGGTTGAAACGGCGTACCGGCGGCAGGACGAACGGCGCCGAAGCGCCGCCCTCGTCCGGCAGCGCCGGCAGGACGGTCAGGGTCAGCTCTTCGCCCGGCAGGTATTCCTCGACGATGGCGACATCGCCGAACGTTCCGCCCGCGAGCAGCGCGGAGAGCGCAGCCGCCAATTCGCCGTGGTCGGCAACGCGACTCACGCCCTGGCTGCCGCGGCCGCGCACGGGCTTGACCACGAGCGGGAAATGCAGCCCCAGTTCCGCCAGCGCCGGCGCCGTCAGACTCGCGAAAGCGCGTATCGAACCTCTGGCTTCGCGCGCGACGAGCACGGACGCGGCCACCGGCAGTCCCTGCGCGCACAGCGCCGCGTTGGTGGCGAACTTGTCGTCGACCCGCTGTTGCCGGGCCGGCATCTGGCCGACGACCCAGACATCCTCGAGGCGCGACTCCAGCGGGTGGCCTGAAAACAGGACCGTGTTGGCCCAGATCACCGTGGCGCCGCGGTCGATGGCGCTCTGGATGCCCGCTTGCGTATCGGGGAACACCCAGTCGAAATTCGCCGCGGGATCGGGATCGGCCGACGGCGTGACGACGTCGGCGCCTGCGCGGCGCAGGCACCAGGCGATATCCGCGCCGCTGTCGGCATACCCGCCCGGTTTCGGGGCCTTGCGCACGCCGTCGAAAACCGGTGGAGGCACCTGCTGGTAAATAAGCGCGATGCGCCTGGCATCCCCGGTTTTCAGGTAACGCAGCAGCATGGGCTATTCCCCGGCATCGCGACGATGATCCCGTTGCCCCCGGCGACGGCGGGAATCGGACGGCGGATGGCTGCGGAAATCCGGATCGATCCGCAGACGATCCGCTGCCCTACGTTCCTTGCCGGCAAGTGCTCAAAGCAGGCTCTTGATGATTCCGGCGAAACCGAGCGCGACAAGGAGGCCGACCGGCACGATGCTGAGCCAGTAGCCGAGGCCGCGCGTGCGCGGATCGCGCACGTAGCCGAACAGGTAGACGACGCGGCCGATGATGTAGACCATGCCGAGCAGCGCCATCCATCCGGGCGGCCAGTAGTGCGCGGCGATCCACAGCGCGGGCAGGAACATGATCAGCGTTTCCAGCGTGTTCTGCTGCACGCGGAACCAGCGCTCGAACTGCTCGTTGCCCGTCGTCGCCGGCGCACGCACCTTGTGCCGCACGCGCGCCTTGCCCACGAGCCAGGCCATGCCTAGGAATTCGAGTACGGCGAGCAGGGTGACGAGATCGACCCAGACCATGATCAGCTCCTCTGTCCGGGCGCCGCGCGCTCTAGAAAGTGACCTTGCCGCGCAACATCGCGGCGTACATCACCCAATCGCCGGCGAAGCTGTAGAGCGGGTGCGTGAACGTCGCCGGCCGGTTCTTCTCGAAGAAGAAATGCCCGATCCAGGCAAAGCCGTAGCCGAACAGCGGCAGCAGCCACCACAGCCGCCAGCGGCCGCCGATGATCAGCCAAGCCAACGTGACGAGCACCAGCGTGCTGCCGATGAAATGCATGCGCCGGCACAGACGGTTGCCGTGCTCGCTCAGATAGAACGGATAGAACTCGCGAAAGCTGGCGTACATGTCGGGCCCGGCCGGTCGATGCACGCATTCTGCAGCGTGCGCCTGCATACGACAAGGCGCCGCGTCTTCTTCGCAGTGGCTCGATGCATCGAGCCCGGCTCCCGCCCCTGTGCGCTTGCCGGAAAAAGCGGGCGCAATGAATTGCGCCCCTGCGAGGACCATCGGTTCCTTCAACCGTCGTTGCGGCAATCAGTCGTTCTCGTGCCGCTTCGGCACCTCGACCTTGCCGACGACGCCGCTGTGGTGGATGTCGCCGCTGCCGGCCGAGCGCACGGTCAGGCCGCCGCCGACCGTTTTCGCGGTGACGTCGCCGGAACCGATCGAGCCGATGAAGACGTCGCGGCCGATGCGTTCGGCGACGACATCGCCCGAGCCGATCGAGTCGGCGCGCAGGCTGCCGCGCACGTCGCTGAAGGAAAGGTCGCCCGAGCCGACATGGCCGATCGTCGCGTCGCCCTGCACGTCGGACACATGCATGTCGCCCGAGCCGGCGTTGCCGAGCTTGAAGCTGCCGACGTGGCTGGCGACGACGTCGCCGGAACCGACCGTGACCGACACCGCGCCCGCGGCGTGATCGAGGTTGAGGTCGCCCGAGCCCGCGTGGTAGTCGAGCGAGGCGATGTTCGCCGCGTGCGTGTCGCCCGAGCCCGACTCGACCTCGATCGCCAGATTCGCCGGCACGCGCACGACGAAATCGATGTAGGCGTAGTGCTTGCCGAACACGCCGACGTGCGTCGGGTGCGGCGCCGTCTTCACCACGGCCTTGCCGCCTTGGCGGCTCTGCTCGATCTGCAGTTCGTCGAGCCAGGCCTGCTCGGAGGCACAGGCCTTGCCGCGCACCTCGATCCGCGTCGCGGCAGGATCGCCTTGCAGGTTCAGGTCGCTCGACCCCAGTTGCATGCGCAAGGCCTGCAGGCCGGCCGAGTCGATGTCGAGATTGCGCTCGGCGCTGAACTGGCATTCGCCGGCCGCGGCAAACGGGGAAACGAGCAACAGGGGGATGAGGATCAGGCGCATCGGAATTCTCCGCAAGGGTTACCCCAATCTGGATGCATCGGGGGTGGAAATGGTTTAACTCTCGCCCCTACATCAACCCCAGATCCAGAGCCTGCCGATGCAGCGCCGGCGTGCCGGCGAGCACGCTCGTCGTCGCCAGCGTCAACTCGCGTCCAGCCAGATCGGTGAACGTGCCGCCGGCCTCGCGCACGATCACGGCGAGCGCCGCGATGTCGAGGATGTTGACGTCGGATTCGATCACGAGGTCGAGGCTGCCGCGCGCGAGCAGGTGATAGTGGTAGAAGTCGCCGTAGCCGCGCGTGCGGCCGCAGCGCTGGATCAGGCCGGCGAGCGCGTTCCAGCCCGGTCCGCGCGACAGCGTTTTCACGTTGCCGAACGAAATCGCGGTCTGTGCGTCGAACGCCTCGGTGTCCGCCACGCGGACCGGCTTCCCATCCAGGAACGCACCACCGCCCTTGCGCGCCCAGGCGAGTTCGCCGAACTCCGATGCGCTCGACACGCCGAGCACGAGCTCGCCGCGATGCATCAGCGCGATCTGCGTGGAGAACATCGGATAGCCGCGCACGAAGCTGCGCGTGCCGTCGATCGGGTCGATCAGCCAGAGGAAATCGCCGTCGCCCTCGCGGCCTTCCTCCTCGCCGTAACAGGCGTGGTCGGGAAACGCCGCGCGCAGCACGCGCTTGATCGCCGCCTCCGCTTCGCGATCGGCGATCGTCACCGGCGTCTGGTCGGCCTTGATTTCCACCTCGGTGCCGGCGCGCCAGTGGCGCGCGATCACTGCCGCGGCGGCCTGCGCGGCCTGCCTGGCGACAATGAGCGCGGCATCGAGGAAGGCAGGAGTCGGCATGGCGCGCAAGTCTTGTGCGGACGGAGGTGGGCGCCGATCATAGCAAAATGAATTTCGCAACCCCGCCCGATTCCACGCGGCGTTCGCTCAAGGCAGACTGGAGCGCGCGCGACCTCGCCGTGCTCTGGCATCCGTGCACGCAGATGCGCGACCATGCCGACCTCGACGGCGCGCGCGTGCCGCTGACGCCGATCGCACGCGGCGAAGGCGCCTGGCTCGTCGACCACGACGGCGGACGCTACCTCGACGCCGTTTCCTCGTGGTGGACCAACCTGTTCGGCCATGCCAATCCGCGCATCGCCGCGGCAGTCAAGGACCAGCTCGACAAGCTCGAGCACGTGATTTTCGCCGGCTTCAGCCACGAGCCGGGCATCCTGCTCGCCGAAGAGCTGTTGCGCATCGCGCCGAAAGGCCTCGCGCGCGTGTTCTACGGCGACAATGGTTCGAGCGCGATCGAGATCGCGCTGAAGATGAGCTTCCACTACTGGCGCAACCTCGGTCGCGCGGGCAAGACGCGCTTCGTCGCGCTGAGTGGCGGCTATCACGGCGAAACGCTGGGCGCGCTGACCGTCACCGACGTGCCGCTGTACCGCGCGACCTACGCGCCGCTGCTCGGCGATCCGATCTTCGTCGCCTCGCCCGACTGCTACGAGCGCGAGCCGGGCGAGGACTGGCAGGCGCATGCGCTGCGCAGGCTCGCCGACATGCGCGCGGCGCTCGAACGCCACGCGCACGAGGTCAGCGCGGTGATCGTCGAACCGCTGGTGCAGTGCGCGGGCGGCATGCGCATGTACCACGCGGCCTGGCTCGCCGGGCTGCGCCGGCTCTGCGACGAGTTCGAGGTGCACCTGATCGCCGACGAGATTGCGGTCGGTTTCGGCCGCACGGGCACGCTGTTCGCATGCGAGCAGGCGAGCATCACGCCGGACTTCCTCTGCCTGTCGAAGGGCATCACTGGCGGCTTCCTGCCGTTCTCGGCGGTGCTGACCAACGCAAGCGTCTACGATGCGTTCTACGCCGAGTACGCCGCCGGCAAGGCCTTCCTGCATTCGCACAGCTACACCGGCAACGCGCTGGCCTGCCGCGCCGCGCTGGAAACGCTGGCGATCTTCCGCGACGAACCGGTGATCGAGCGCAACCGCGCGCTCGCGCAACGCCTGCACGAACGGCTCGCGCCGCTGGCCGACCATACGCATGTCGCCGAGGTGCGCCAGACCGGCATGATCGCCGCGGTCGAACTCGTGCGCGACAAGGCGACGCGCACGCCGTTCGCGAGCGCCGAGCGTCGCGGCCTGCGCGCGTACCGGCACGCGCTGGCGCAAGGCGTGCTGTTGCGCCCGCTCGGCGACGTGGTCTATTTCATGCCGCCCTACGTGATCACGCCGGACGAGATCGATTTCATGGTCGAGGTGGCGGCACGCAGCATCGATGCCGCCGTCGCGTCGTAGGGCTCGATTCATCGAGCCCGGTTTTTCGAGTTGGTCCGGGTTCCGGTCCAGGTCGAGACGATCGGTGCCAGCGGGCGCGACAATTCGCGTCGCTACATTACAATTGCGATATGCGCATTCCGAGAATCTACACCGACCAGCCGCTGCGCGCCGGCGCCGAAGTGCTGTTGCCCGAACAGGCCGGCGAGCACGTTGCGCGCGTGCTGCGCATGGAACGCGGGCATCCGCTGATCCTGTTCAACGGCGATGGGCGCGAATACGACGCGACGCTGGCGCAGCTGGCCAGGCGTGGGGTAACGGCCGAAGTCGAACAGGCGCGCGAGGTCGACCGCGAATCGAAGCTCGACATCACCCTCGCGCAAGGCGTCGCGCGCGGCGAGAAGATGGACTGGATTCTGCAGAAGGCGACCGAGCTCGGCGTCGCGCGCATCGCGCCGCTGGTCACCGAGCGCACCGAGGTCAAGCTCGACGAGGAGCGCGCCGAGCGCCGGGTCGCGCACTGGCGCAGCGTCGTCGCCGGCGCCTGCGAGCAAAGCGGGCGCACGCGTCTGCCCGAGGTCCAGGCGCCGTTGCGGCTCGACCGCTGGCTTGGCGATCTCGGCGACGACGACGCGTTGCGCCTGGCGCTGTTGCCCGAGGGCGATGCGGGCTTGCGCCAGTTTGCGGGAATGGGAAACGCCGTGCTGCTCTGCGTCGGTCCCGAGGGCGGCTTCTCCGACAACGATATCGCCCAGCTGCGTCAGGCGCGCTTCCACGGCCTGCGCCTCGGGCCGCGCATCCTGCGCACGGAGACGGCCGGCATCGCGGCGATGGCGGCGTTGCAGGCGCTGGCCGGCGACTGGTGAGGCCGCGGCAAACGCTTTTTCCACCCCGCAGGGTAGAATGCGGCGATGCGCAGCCTCCCGATCATCCACGCCCGTCGCAGCGTCGACGGCAGCCGCTTCCTCAAGGTCGAGCAACTCGACCTCGAATTTTCCAACGGCGTCCGCCGCACCTACGAGAAGCTCAAGAGCTCGGGCCTGGGTGCGGTCATCGTCGTGCCGATGCGCGACGACGACACCGTGCTGCTCGTGCGCGAGTACGGCGCCGGCATCGAGCGCTACGAGCTCGGCCTGACCAAGGGTCGCCTCGACCAGGACGAAACGGTGGAACAGGGCGCGGATCGCGAGCTCAAGGAGGAGATCGGTTACGGCGCGCGCGAGATGCACATCCTCGGCACGCTGTCGCTGTCGCCGTCGTACATGAGCGCGATGACCCATGTCGTGCTCGCGCGCGACCTGTATCCCGAACGCCTCGTCGGCGACGAGCCGGAAGAACTCGAGGTCGTGCCGTGGAAGCTGTCCGAGCTGCACGCGCTGCTCGCGCATCCCGAAGTCAGCGAGGGCCGCTCGATCGCCGCGCTGTTCATGGCGCGCGAGTACCTCGCCGGCCGCTATCAGCCACGCGTGTGAAGGCGCAATCATGACGCTGGACTACGCCGAACTGGCGCACGCCTGCAACGCGATCGCGCGCGCGGCCGGGCACGCGATCATGCGCATCTACGATGCCGACTACACGATCGCGCGCAAGGACGACGCATCGCCCCTGACCGCAGCCGATCTCGCCGCGCACCATGCCATCCTCGACGGCCTCGGCGCGCTGACGCCGCGGATTCCGGTGCTGTCGGAGGAATCCGCCGAGCAGGCGGCATGGAGCGAGCGCCGCGGCTGGACGCGCTACTGGCTCGTCGACCCGCTCGACGGCACGCGCGAATTCATCAAGCACAACGGCGAATTCACGGTGAACATCGCCTTGATCGAAAACCATGAGCCGACGCTCGGCGTCGTCTACGCGCCGGCGCTGGACGAGATGTACTGCGCCTGGCACGGCGGCAATGCCCAAGCGCAAACGCCGCAGGCCGGGACCGTCGCGATTGCCACGCGCGTGCGCGCGACGCCGCTCGTCGTCGCAGGCAGCCGTTCGCATGCGGACCCGCGCATGCTGAGCGCCCTGGAAACGGTCGGCGCGCACGAATTGGTCGCGCTCGGCTCCTCGCTCAAGTTCTGCCGCGCCGCGCAGGGCCGCGCCGACCTGTACGTGCGTTACGGCCCGACCAGCGAGTGGGACACGGCCGCGGGGCAATGCGTGCTCGAACAGGCCGGCGGCGGCGTCACCCGGCTCGACGGCACGCGGCTCGCGTACAACACCAAGGAATCGCTGCTCAATCCCGATTTCCTCGCCTTCGGCGACCGGGCGGTGGACTGGGCGGCGATGCTGCGCAACGGAAGCGGCAACGCATGAGTCACTCCATCGAGGACCTGCTGCGCATCATGGCCACGCTGCGCGATCCGGTGCGCGGTTGCCCCTGGGACTTGAAACAGGATTTCGCCACGATCGCGGCGTACACGATCGAGGAAGCCTACGAGGTCGCCGACGCGATCGACCGCAAGGACTATGCCGACCTGCGCGACGAACTCGGCGACCTGCTGCTGCAGGTCGTGTTCCACGCGCGCATGGCCGAGGAAGAAGGGCGCTTCGCGTTCGCCGACGTGGTCGATGCGATCTGCGCCAAGATGGTCCGCCGTCATCCGCATGTGTTCCCCGACGCCGACGGCACGTTGCTGAGCGTCGAGGATGCCGATGCGCAGACCGCCGTGTGGGAGGAATTGAAGCGCCGTGAGCGCGCCGGCAAGGACGAGGCAGACGCCAGCGTGCTCGCCGGCATCCCGCGCGGCCTGCCCGAATGGCAGCGCGCGCACAAGTTGCAGAAGCGCGCGGCGACGATCGGCTTCGACTGGTCCGACCCCGCCCCCGTGCTCGACAAGCTCGAGGAGGAAATCGGCGAGGTGCGCGACGAACTCGCGGCCGCGGCGCGGATCGGCGTGGACGACACCACGGCACGGGCCGCGAACCACACGCGCCTTGCCGACGAGATCGGCGACGTATTGTTCGTCGCGGTCAATCTCGCGCGCCTCGCCAAGGTCGACTGTTCACAGGCGCTGCGCGGCGCCAACGCGAAATTCGAGCGCCGCTTCCGGCGCATGGAAACGCTGGCGCAAGCCGAAGGCACGCGACTCGAAGGCAAGTCGCTGGCCGAACAGGACGCCTATTGGAACCGGGCCAAGGCCGAGGACAAGGCCGGGCTGCTGTAAGGCGCGTTCCGCCACCCGCAATCGGGACTGCGTGCATCCCGGCCCAGGCGCGGTGCCGAGCCCGGGAATCAGACCAGCGCGGCCACCATCACGCGCTTGCCGTGACGCAGCTGCTCGTAGCCGTCGGCGGGCACGGGCAATACATACGCGTCGCGGAAGCCGATCGCGCGCAACAGCCAGAGCAGGCCTTCGGTGCTCGGTGCCAGGCACACTCCGGTGACGCTGGCCTCGGGCGCATGCGTCTCGTCGACTTCGTCGATGATGCCGAAGCAGCCCTTGAGCGGACGCACGTACTCGTACGAACCCCAATCGACCATACCGGACATGTGCGGCACGACCTGGGTCTCGATCACGCAGGCGCGGCGCGCCAGCGAGCGCGCGACGCGCAGCGCGCCGACCGGATTCTCGAGATGGTAGAGCAGGCCGAACATGAGCACGAGGTCGTGCACGCCGTCTGCTTCCGGAGTCAGCGTGAACACGTCGCGCTGGCGCGCATTGATCGCGCCTGATTCGTAGATGCCCGCCAGCAACGCGGCGTCCTCGACGTGCTCGGCGCGCGCATCGACCGCATCGACGCGGCCGAAGCCGGCGCGTGCGAGCTGCAGCGAAAACCAGCCCTGATGGCAAGCGATGTCGATCGCGCTGAGCCCGCCGCGGTCACCGGGCAACTTGTCGGCGAGGAACGCGTCGAGCATGTGCGCGCGCGTGCGATGGATCGCGTCGACGCGGCCGTCGTGCGTGCTGGCAAGCTGGCGCCCGTCGGGCAGGGTCAGCGGGTAGAACCATTGCTTTTCCAGCGCGCGCGCATACAACGCGTCGCGATCGGTGGTGACTGTAGACATTGCCGCTCCGTGTGATGGCGCTGCCGCATCGATGCCGGCGGCCCGCGATATTCCGCGCGGGTCCGCACTTCGATCCCGCGCAGACCGGCAATGATAGCAAGCGCGGGCGAAACGCAGCGCGCGGGCGGGTCCCTCGGCGAGGACGCGCCCGGGCCGTTACGCCGCCGCCGGCCACAACCAGGCGAACGTGGCCGCGGTGATGGCGGCGTAGACCAGTCCGTCGATGGCGTACTTGATCGAGACGATCCAGGGCTGCGCGCGCCAGATGGAATTGGTGGCCTCGCCGAACGAATAGCCCAGCAGCGCGGCGAGGCCGGTCGTGTGCAGGATCGCATGCGTGCCGGGATGCGGCGGCAGCGCATGCGCGGCAAGCCCGGCGCAGGCGACCGACACGACGAGGCAGAACAGAAACCATGCGCCGAGAAACCTGCCGAGGTTGAACATCCCGTTCGGGCTGAGGTTGATCTTCGCGATCGGCCCCTGCTCGAATTTCGCCTTCACCGCCGGATCCTTGAACGATTCCGGAGCGCAGAAAGGAATGACGTAGACACCAGGTGCGGGATTGCCTTTGCGCATCGCCGCGGCGACCTCGTCCTCATTGGAAAACCCGCGGTAATCCGGCGCATGCCAGAACTTCAGCGCCATGTTGATCGCGCTGCTCGCGAAGAAGACGAATACGGCCGAAACCAGGATGGGCTGCCAGAACGGAATCAGCGACATGACCGTCTCCACGCGGATGGGAGGCGGTCAGTCTACTTCGGCGCGTGGCGCCCGGCTTGATTTTTCTTGCCGCGACGCGGCCATGCGCAAAGTCAGACCCCGAGCGCCTGTGCGACCTTCGCCTCGATCCAGTCCAGGTCGGGAATGATCGCCTGGTCGCTGCGCACGAGCACGTGCGCGCTCGTTCCCGCCGCGAGTTGTTCACCGTCGTCGGTACGCACGAGCAAGTCGGGCGTGATCGTGGCCAGGTGCGGCAAGCCCTGCGCGATCAGGCCGAAATACGGCAGCTCGCCCTTGCCGTCGAGCGCCTTCAGCACGACGACGCGCGCATGCTTTGCGTCTTCCCGGGCGGCCGCCCCGGTAAGCATCGGCAGCGAGACGAGCGGGATCGAACGCTCGCGCCAAGGCATGTTCCCGAGCAGCCAGGCGGGAGCGCCGTCGATTTTTTCGACGCCGGCCAGCGGCGCGATTTCCGCGACGATGGCATTGGGCAGCAACATGCGCACGCCGCCGACCGTGATCAGGACGGCATGGATTTCGCGCGGCAGGGCTTCGTTCATGCGGTTTGCCTTGTCCTGATTATTGCGCCATGCCGAGCAGACCGCGGATGTTCGCGATCAGTTCGACGTCCTGGTACGGCTTGCCGAGATAGCCTTCGACGCCGATTTCCTGCGCGCGCTGGCGATGCTTGTCGCCGGTACGCGAGGTGACCATGATGATGGGCACCTGCGCCGTGCGCGGGTCGCCCTTCATGTGCTCGGCGAACTGGTAACCGTCCATGCGCGGCATTTCGATGTCGAGCACGACCAGATCGGGGATGCGGTCGGCGAGCTTCTCGATCGCGTCGATACCGTCCTTCGCCGTGACCACCTCCATCTCCTCGCGCTCGAGCACGCGCGAGGTCGCCTTGCGCATGGTGATCGAGTCGTCGACGACCATGATCAGGCGACGGCGGTGCACGCGCGCCGCAACCGGAGGCGCGGCAACGACGATGCCCTGCGCACGCTGGCTGGCCACGCGCCGCAGCAACGGGGCGAGGTCGAGAATCATCAAGACCGAACCGTCGCCCATGATCGTCGCGCCGAGGATGCCGGGCACCGAGGTGATCTGCGGACCGACCGACTTGACCACGATCTCGCGCGAGCCGAGCACATGGTCGACGCGCACCGCGGCGCGCTGGTCGCCGCTGCGCACGATCAGCAGCGGCACATGCGCGTCGTCGGCGAGCGCCGGCGAAACCTCGCCGAGCTGCGGGGCAAGCTCGATGATCGGGAACGCTTCACCAGCGTAGACGTATTCAGGCTCCTCGGCGGCGAGGCGCAAGTCGAGCTCTTCGCGCACGACATGCACGGCCCCCTGCACGGCGTTCATCGGGATCGCGTAGCTCGCATCGCCCAGACGCACGATGATCGCCTGGGTCACGCCCAGCGTGAACGGCAGGCGCACGGTGAACGCGGCGCCGCGACCCGGGGTCGATTCGATCGCGAGCGAACCGCCAAGCTGCTTGATCTGGTTGGCGACGACGTCCATGCCGACGCCGCGACCGGCGAGCTGGGTCAGGCTCTCCGCGGTGGAAAAACCGGAGGCCAGGATGAAGGCATCGAGTTCGCGATCGCCGATCCTCGCGTCGGCGGCGAGCAGGCCGCGCTCGATCGCGCGACGGCGGATCGCGGCGCGGTCGAGGCCGCGACCGTCGTCGCTGATGCGCAGCACGGTTTCCGTCGCCTCGCGCGCGAGCGCGATGCGCACGTTGCCCTCGATCGGCTTGCCCGCGGCGAGGCGTTCGGGAACGTCTTCGATGCCGTGCACGAGTGCGTTGCGCAGCATGTGATCGAGCGGCGCTTTCATGCGTTCGAGCAAGGTGCGGTCCATTTCGCCCTGCGCGCCTTCGACCCGCAGCAGCGCTTCCTTGCCGAGCGAAGTCGCGGTCTGGCGCAAGGTGCGCCGCAGCGCCGGCACGAGCGAGTCGAACGGCACCATGCGCGTGCGCATGAGGCTTTCCTGCAGATCGGCGCTGACGCGCGACTGCTGCATCAGCAGCGATTCGGACTGGCGCGTGAGCTGGTCGAAGCCGACCTGGATCGCGGCAAGATCGGACATCGACTCGGCCAGGCTGCGCGAGAGCTGCTGCAACTGGCTGAAGCGGTCGAGCTCGAGCGGATCGAACGTCGACGCGTCGCCTTCGCGCTGGAAACGCGAGGCCATCTGCGCCTCGGCTTCGAGCTCGAGGCGACGCATCTGTTCGCGCAGGCGCGACACCGTGGCTTCCATTTCGACGACGTTGGCGCGATAACTGGCCAGCTGCTGCTCGAGGCGTGAGCGGTAAATCGCCACTTCGCTGGCGCCGTTGACCATCGCATCGAGCTGGGTCGCGCGCACGCGGATGTATTCGCTGCCGGCAAACACCGGCTCGGCGTCCTGCTGCGGCACATCCGCGGGCTGGGACGCTTCACCGGCGCCCTCCCGCTCCACAGGCAATGCGGACACCTCTTCCGTCGCGGCCTGCGCAACGGATTCGTCAATCGTCGCGGGGCTGACGGTATCGTGGCGAGTCTCGACGGCGGGCGTTTCGGCCGCTGCCGGCGAGCCGACAAAACCCGCGGGTTGCGCATCGACTTCGGGCTCGCCGCGCGACAGCGCCTCGATGCGGGCGATCAACGCCGAGGGCATCCGTGTCGGCTGCCGCGCTGCCGTGGCCTGGACCAGCGTGTGCAAGGTGTCGAACCCTTGCTCGACCGCGTGCAGCATCGCACCGTCGAACGCGCGACCGCGCTCGACCGTGTCTTCGAGAAGCGACTCCATCGCATGGCCCAGATGGCCGATCGGCGCGAGCGCGGACATGTTCGCGCCACCCTTGATCGTATGCAGGTCGCGTCGCAATTCGTCGAGCAATCCGGTGTCGCCGGGGGCGCCGCGCAGGCGCAAAACCAGCGCGTCGGAGCGATCGAGGATTTCCTGCGCCTCGAGGACGAAGATGTCGAGCAAGTCTTCGTCAATGTCCGGTACCGGGTGCATTTCGCCATCGGCCGTCACGGGCTCGTGCACGAATGCGGCGGGCGCGGACGGCTCGGCGGGTGCGGGCTCGGCAGCGGCATGCGCCGCCGATCCGGATGCAGGCGCTTCGGCAAACGCGATCGGCTCGGCTTGTGGTTCCGGCGACGGCTCGGCCGCGCCGGCTGCCGCAATCGGCTGCTCCGTTGTCACGACGCTTTCGATCGCGATGTCGGCCGGCGGTGGTTCCGCGGCCACGACGGAGGGCTCCACGGCCGGCATCGCCAGCGAATGCGCCAGCAACGCGTCGTAGGCCAGGATCGCCGAGTCGGAGTCGTCTGCCGGCAGGGCAGCTGCGGTTTCCACCGGCAGCTCTGCGGACGCAGCGGCTTGCGCCGACGCGACGTCGTGCTGCTCCGGCAGGTCGATTGGTCCGGACACCTCGGCTGCCGTCTCGCCCGTCGCGGGCGTCGCCGCGATCACTTGCACGGACTCGACCGCGTGCGCATGCACGTCTTCCGCGGCAACCTCCGCCTGCGGCGTCGCCTCGACGTCCGCCGGCGTCGTGATGGCGGCATGTGCGGCGCCTTCCTGCTCTTCCGCGGGCACGGCGGGACCGACCGTTTCAACCGGCGGCTCCAGATCGTGGACAATCGCCTCGCCCGCGTGCACGCCCTCGCGCAACGTGACGATACGCGCCGCAAGCTGCGCGGAATCGGGCAACGCAGCCCCACTCTCGAGCGCGAGCAGCGTCGCCTTTACCTGTGCAGAAACGCCTTCGAGCACGGCGACGCCGCCGGCATCGAGTACGTGACCGGCGTTGCGCGAACGCGCGAGCCAGCCTTCGAGCGGCGCAAGCAACCCGGTGACATGCGGCGCCTCGACCATGGCAAAGGCGCCATTGAGCGTGTGCACGGCGCGCACGAGGTCTTCGCGGATCGCGAATCTCTGACCGCGTGCGACCGTTGCATCGACGACGGCAAGATGTGCATCGGCTTCGCTGCGCAGCACTTCGAGCAGAAGCTGATCGACCTGCGCTGCGGAGGCGACCGGCTCGGCCGGGATTTCCGCGGCGGTCAACCCGTCGCCGTCTGCGGCAGATGCGAAGGCGGACGCCTCCTGTGCCATCGGCTCGGCGACGGAGTCGAGATCGATGGAGTGCCCGACGTCGAACGCAGGCTCCGCATCGGGGACGTGCTCCGCTTCGGCAGTCCGCTGCGTCCCGGCGCCGTGCTCCACCTCGATCGGCGTTTCGGCTGCGGCGAAGCCCTCGACTTCGACAACGGGCCCGGCTTCGACCCGCACCTCGGGCGCAGCGATGGGCTCGATCTCGACCAGCGGTTCCAACTGCAGCGGTTCCAACTCCAGATGTATCGGGGCCTCGATTGCAGATTCGATCGCAACGGGCTCCGGCACGACGTCCGGCTCCGCCGGCACGGCGTCGCCCAGCGATGTTCCGACCGATGGTTCGGCGGCGGTCGCGGGCACGGCCTCGGCAACCGCCGCGGCCGGCATCTGCACGCCGAACTGGCTTTCGTCGACCGGCGAGGTATCGCCGGCACAGAGCCGATCCACTGCCGCGCTGAAGCCATCCATCGTGAAGCTCGAGTGCTCGTGGCGCGCGAAATCGTCGCGATAGCGCGGCAGCACGCCGATCGCGTGGCCGACGACCTGCATCAGCGGCGGGCTCGCCGCGATGCTGCGGTCGAGCACGCGGTTGAGCATGTTTTCGATCTTCCAGGCAAAATCACCGAGCGCGAGCGCGCCGACGAGGCGGCCGGAGCCCTTGAGCGTGTGGAACGAGCGGCGCACGATCTTGAGGTCTTCGGTCGCCTCGGGGTCCGCGCGCCAAAGCGGGAAATGCTTGCGCAGACTCGCCATCTCGTCGTCCATCTCGTCGAGGAAGACCTGGCGCAATTCTTCGTCCACCTCGGGTAGCGCGGCGGGCATGCTTGGCGGAGCGGAGTACGTCTGGACCGCGACCGCGGGCGAAACGACCTGAGTGGCCGCGATATCCATCGCAGAGCCGTCGCCCGCCGTTGAGATTTCCGGCCAGACACCGAGCTTGGCGAGGTTGGCGCACGCCATTTCGAGCACGCGATCGCGATTGCCACGCTGCTCGCGCACGGCCTCGATGTAGTACTCGATGGCAGCGACGGCATCCACGAACGCGTCGATCTGGCTGCGCTCCGGCACGCTGCGGAAGTCGAGCAATTGGTGGCGGATGTAGTGCACCATCGCATCGACCGGCTTGGCCGCATCGCGCAACCCGAGCATGTCGAGCGCGCCGGCGACTTCGACGAGCAGGCGCGGCGTGGATTCGAGGTGGGCGTGGTCCCACGGCGCCTCGATGAAGGCGACGATGGACTCCTTGACCTTGACGATGTTGACCAGCGCCTCCTGCATCAGCACGTAGAGCAGGCGCACGACTTCGGTACGCGGCGCTTCCCCGGCCGGCGCGGCATCCGCAGCCTCGGTCCTGGCGCCGAGGCGCGCGATATGGTCGTCGAGCGAGGCTTCGACGACGAGGAGCGAACCTGCGATGTCGAGCAGATTGCCCTCGTTGGCCTCGGCTTCGCCGTTGACGATGCGGTTGATCGCGTCGCGCTGCTCGCGCACGAGCTGGCGCGGCTGCCCCATGCCGAGCATGCCGAAGGTATCGGCGAGGCCGCCGAGCGTATCCGCCTGCGCCGCCAGGTCAGCCGGGTTGCGCCGCGGCGAGTGCAGGTAGACGTTGAGCGTTTCCTTGACCCGCAACAGATCTTCGCGGATCCCGCCGGCAACGGTATCGAGCAGCGCGCGGTTGTGACCGGAGATCGAGCCGTGCGCGTGCTCGAGTTCTTCCTGGGTCGGCAGAAGATTGTCGAGGTTGTAGAACTCGGCCACGGCTCGGGCGCGCTCGCCGCGCGTCTTTGCGTGGGCAAGATAGTAGAGGAGGTTCTTGACCAGATCCTTGGTCTGCGCGGAAGCAAGCGCGGCCTCGCCATCGTCGATCAGGCGCTTGATCTCCCGATCGAGCTTGCCGAACAACAACTTGACCGCGACACTGACCTCGATTGCACCGCTCTGCAGACCTTCGGCCACCGCTCCGGCGATCCACCACAAGCGACGCGAAGCATCGTCACTGCTGCCGGCATGGAGGCTTTCCAGGACGTTCGTGATGCGCGCGAGCGGCGCCGAGGACGCGGGTTCGCGGATCCAGCGCAGCAGCGAGTGCCCGTAGTCGTTGCGCAGGCTGCGTGCGTTCGAACGCAAGACTTCCGGGTGCAGCGGCCTCTCCGGCTGCGCCGGCAACTTTGCATCGATGTTCGGCGCAAACAGCACCGACTCGCTGAGCAGCCTCTCGCCGCGTGCCGCGCGCAAATCGTTGAGCAGCGGCAGCAACACGATCGGGATGTCCTTGTGGCCGCTCTGCAGGCGCTCGATGTAGTCCGGCAACTGCAGGAAGCCGCGCATCAGCACCGCATAGATGTCTTCGCGCGGCGCGATGCTGCCGTCGGCGATGCCGCGCGCGACGCGTTCCATCTCCTCGGTAACGAGGGCGGCGCCGTAGAGCTCGACCATGTGCAGCGTGCCGTACGTGGTGTGCAGCCCGGCGGCGCAGTCGCGCACCGCCTGCACATCGGCCGGATTCTCGGCGTAGCGCTCGAGCGCGTGGCGCGCTTCTTTCAACGTCGAATCGAGCTCCGGCTTGATCCAGCCGAGCGTCGTGAAATCGGTTTCCTGGGTAAGGTTCATCGGCGCGCCATCATCATTCCGGCAGCTTGAAGTCGGCGACCGATCGGCGCAGGTCGGACGAAAGTTGCGCAAGGTTGCCGATCGATTGGGCCGTGTGGCTGGCGCCCGATGCGGTTTGCGCGGTGATGTCGGAGATCACGTTCATCGTCGCCGACACGCTCGCCGCCTCGGCCGACTGGCGCTGCGCGGTAGTCGCGATGTTCTTGATCAGCGCAGCGAGATTGCCTGACACCGTCTCGATCTCGCCCAACTGGGTGCCCGCCTGCTCGGCGAGCTTGGCGCCGCTGACCACCTCGCTCGTGGTTTGCTCCATCGAGGCGACCGCCTCGTTGGTGTCCACCTGAATCGCGCTGACCAGGGTTTCGATACGCCGGGTCGCCGCGGACGCGCGTTCGGCGAGACGCTGCACTTCGTCGGCGACGACCGCGAAACCACGACCGGCTTCGCCGGCCGAGGCCGCCTGAATCGCCGCATTGAGCGCAAGAATGTTGGTCTGCTCGGAGAGATCGTTGATCAGCTCGACGATCGTGCCGATTTCCTGCGAGGACTCGCCGAGGCGCTTGATGCGCTTGGACGTGTCCTGGATCTGCTCGCGGATCGAATCCATGCCGGCGATCGTCTGGCGCACGATCGACGCGCCGCGGCCGGCGATGCGCACCGAGTTCTGCGCGACATCGGCGCTGTCCGCGGAACCCTTCGATACTTCTCGCGCCTGCGAGGCGATCTCGTTCATCGCACCCGAAGCGCTGGTGATCTGGCGCGCCTGGTGTTCGGCGGCGTCGGACAAATGCAGCGCGGTAGCCTGGGTCTCGTTCGCCGCGGCGGAAACCTGCACCGAAGTCTCGTTGATCGTGGTGACGAGCGAGCGCAACGCGTCGATCGCATAGTTGACCGCGTCGGCGATCGTGCCGGTGAAGTCTTCGGTCACCGTGGCCTTGACCGTCAGGTCGCCGTCGGCGAGAGAACCCATTTCGTCCAGCAGGCGCTGAATCGCCGCCTCGTTGCGCTTGTTCAGCTCGGCGCTCGATGCCAGACGCGTGCGTTGGTCGCGGAACAGCTTCAGGGCGAGGAAAAGCACCAGCACGATCGACAGGGCCGCCGCCGCGAGGCCGATCCACAGGTTCGGGAATGCGCGTTTCGAACCCAGCGCGGAAATGTGCTCCGACAGCGGATCGGCCTTGAACAGCAGGGTCTGCGAATCGATCGACGCCTTGTCCGCGGCCTGCTTGACCGCCTGCAGCGTCGGCGCGGCCTCGAACAGCTTGGTCACCTGCGGGGCAAGATCGATCCACTGCTTGTTGATGTCGTTGAGAATTTCCTTTGCACTGGCGTTGTCGAGCGCACGGATGTTGAGATCCGCGTTGCCGTTGATCAGGCCGGCCAGAACGACACCGTAGAACTGCGAGTCGCGTTGCAATCCTGCCGCGGCGGACGGCGAGTCTTCGCCGCCCGCGACGATCGCCTGCGCGCGGCGCTGCATGCGGTCGGCGTAGAGCATCTGGCGCGAGGCGATCATGACCTGGGTGCCGGCGGCGCCGCGCTCGGTGAGGATCTTCACCACTTCGTCCATGCGCGAGTTGAGCACCGCGGTCTTGCGGTTGAAGTCGTCGGTGCTCGCCGTCGTACTAAGCACCTGCTCCTGGCTGTCGAGCACCTTTGCCGCGTCGGCGGAAAGCTGTGTCCAGGCCTGTTCGAGTTCGGCGAAGTCGCCTTTCAATGTCGGTTGGTCGGCGTAGCCGGCCATGCCCGTGCGCGCGTCGCCGCTCCTCAAGCGCGTGAGCAGGTCGGCGATCGTGTCGCGCGTGTGCTTCAGGCTCGCGAATGCGTCCAGGTTGCCGCCGGCGGCATCACCGCTCTGGCGCGAGAGCTGCTGCGACAGAACCTGGATTCGCGTGACCAGTGCGCTCGCCTGCGCGTCCTGACTCGTCTTGATCGCCAGATAAATGAAGTCGACCACCGCCACGACCATGATGACGACGAGCAATGCCACGAGCAAACCGTTCAACCCGCTCGCGCGCTCGGCGCCTCTACCTGCCCCTGTACTCATCTACCGCTACCTCGCTGTTGCCTCGTCAACCATGCGGCGGGAAATTCCCTCCGCGGACAGTAAAGAACCCTAGGTTGCAGCCTGTGCGAACTCGCTCGCGCGAACGAGCGCCGCCATGCTGAACCGCCCCCATTGCTTGTCGCCCAGCGCGTAACGCTCGACAACGTAGCGTTCGACCGCACCGTCGGCCGGCGACGAAGCGCCCACGCGCTGCTCGGCGCTGAAGTTGCGCTGGCCAACGACCTCGTCGACGAGCAAGCCCACGCTGCCACCGCTCTGACGCACGAGCAACACGCGGCTCGAATCGGAAAGGCTCGTCTCCTCGCCCGACAGGAAGCCCTTGAGATCGATCAGCGGAATCAGGTTGCCGCGCACGCTGGCGACGCCGAGCAGCCAGGCGCGCGCACCCGGGACGCGCGTGACAAGGGGAAAGGAAAGCACCTCGTTGACCTCGGTCAGGCTCGAAACAAGATGATGGTCGCCGACACGAAAGCCCACGCCGCGCCACAGGTCCGCGGCGGACGCCTGCCCGGCGGAAGCGGCGTCGGCGTGCGCGAGACTGCGGCGCTCGTAGCCGGCGAGGATCTCGAAAGGGGATTTCACCGATTTGTTCATGCGCCCGTGCCGTCCTTCCAACTCTGGGTGATCAGCGCGCAACTACGTGGCGGCGGATTGCGCCGAGCAGTTCTTCGCGGGTGAACGGCTTGGTCAGATACTCTTCCGACCCGACCACGCGCCCGCGTGCCTTGTCGAACAGGCCATCCTTCGAGGAAAGCATGATCACCGGCGTCGCGCGATAGGTCGCGTTGTTCTTGATCAGCGCGCAGGTCTGATAGCCGTCGAGCCGGGGCATCATGATGTCGACGAAGATGATTTGCGGGCGATGATCGCTGACCTTCGCGAGCGCCTCGAACCCATCGACCGCGGTGACGACGTCACAGCCTTCCTTCTTCAGCAGCATTTCGGCGGTGCGACGGATCGTCTTCGAATCATCGATGACCAACACCCGCAAGCCTGCCAGTTCCGCTCCGCTTACCGCCTCTTCCACGTGCTTTCCTCCGCCCTGCATGCGTTGTTGTCGTCGTTCCGCCGCGAACGGCCGGGCGAGCCCCGACTCGCCGATCATTGCGTCCATCGCGACGCAATACTCTCGAACATTCGAACAGGTCTGCGGTTTAATCTCAAGCGCGCGGCCCTGTCAAGCGGAACAGCGACGAGGGCGCTCTGGAATGCACACGGCGCCGCCGGCGTCATCGACGCCGCGCTCGACCGATCATCTGCAAGCCCCCTGAAACTGGATGTTAGTATAGACAGCGCGCAGCGAACGAACATGTGCGCCACGTCACGTTTTTAGCGCGACTTGGCGCGAATGCTACATCGAAATGCAATACCGAACCAGACAACGGTAACCGATGACCCCGACCGTCGCCGTGTTGATGGACCCGATCGAGGCCATCCACATCAAGAAGGACTCCACGTTCGCCATGCTGCTCGAAGCGCAGCGGCGCGGCTATCGGCTGCTGTATCTCACCCAGGGCAGCCTCGCCCTGCGCGGCGCCGAGCCGTGGGCGCACGCGGCGCCGCTCGAGGTGCGCGACGATCCGCGCGGCTGGTTCACCCTCGGCGAGCATGCATGGATCGACCTGCGCCAGGTGAACGTGATCCTCGCGCGCAAGGATCCGCCATTCGATTCGCAGTTCCTCTACGACACGATGGTGCTCGACCGCGCCCAGGCCGGCGGTGCGCAGGTGGTCAACGATCCGCGTGCGTTGCGCGACGCGAACGAAAAACTGTTCGCCCTGCACTTCCCGCAATGCATCGCGCCCACGCTCGTCGCGCGCGACGCCACGGCGCTCAAGGCGTTCGCGCACGAGCACGGCAAGGTCGTGCTCAAGCCGCTGGACGGCATGGGCGGCCGCAGCATCTTCCTCAGTTCGGGCGAGGATCCCAATCTCAACGTCATCCTCGAGACGCTAACCCGCGAGGGCCGCGAGTTCGCGATGGCGCAAAAGTTCATCCCCGAGATCAAGGCCGGCGACAAGCGCATCCTGCTGATCGACGGCGAGCCCGTGCCGTACGCGCTCGCGCGCATGCCGCAGGGCGACGAATTCCGCGGCAACCTCGCGCGCGGCGGCAAGGGCGTCGGCGTGCCGCTGAGCGAGCGCGACCGCTGGATCGCGGCGCAGGTCGGCCCCGAACTCGTGCGTCGCGGGCTGCGCTTCGTCGGCCTCGACGTGATCGGCGACTGGCTCACCGAGGTCAACGTCACCTCGCCGACCTGCATTCGCGAACTCGACGCGCAGTTCGGCCTCAACATCGCCGGGCAACTGTTCGACGCGCTCGAACGCGTCGCGGCGCGCGCGTGAGCACGCCTGCGTCCGCAAGCGGGGAACGCCTCTCCGTCACCATGCTGTTTTCGATCATCGCACATGCGGTGGTCGTGCTCGGCCTCACCTTCGACTACGTCAAGCCGGCGCCGCGCCTGCCCTCGCTCGACGTGATCCTGGTCCAGTCGGCGACCGGCACGAAGCCGGAGAAGGCCGATTTTCTCGCCAATGCAAACAACGAAGGCGGCGGCAGCAGCGACAAGGCCGTGCGCCCGACCGATCTGGTCAGCGCGCCGCTGCCGAAGCCACAACCCGGCATCGCGCCAATACCGGTCGAGACCGGCAAGCGGGTACCACAGCCGCCGGGCGAGCACGAACTGCTGACGCAGAAGAAATCCGACTTCGCCGTGCGCACGCAGACCCAGGCGACCGAGCAACCGGACACGGCCAGACCCAATCCGGATGCGCTCGCCGAACGCAAGCTCGAAATGGCGCGCCTCGCCAACGAGTTGCACAGCGAAACCCAGGGTTACGCCAAGCGGCCCAAGAAGAAATACATCTCGGCAAATACCCGGGAAGCCACCGACGCGGCCTACCAGGCAGGCTGGGTCACGCGCGTCGAGCGCATCGGCAATCTCAACTACCCCGACGAGGCGCGCCGCCAGCAATTGCAGAACGGCCGCACGCTGAGCCTGCTGCTCACCACCGGGATCAAGCGCGACGGCAGCCTGGCCAGCGTGGACATCATCCAGTCGAGCGGATTCAAGTTGCTCGACGAAGCCGCGATCCGCATCGTCCGCCTCGCCGCGCCGTTCCCGCCGCTGCCGGCGAACATGAACTACGACGAGCTGTACATCACGCGCACCTGGGAATTCCAGCCGGGCGACGTGCTCAAGACGCGTTGACCTGCACGGCGTGCACGCCCGTGCCTGTACAATCGCGACATGCTCGCCCTCACCGCCCTCGCCAACCAGTTCCTGATCGCGATGCCGAACATGCGCGATCCGAGCTTCGTGCGCAGCGTGGCGCTGATCTGCCAGCATTCCGGCGAAGGCGCGATGGGCGTGGTCATCAACCGCCTGTCCGAATACCGCCTGGGCGACGTGCTCGCGCAGATGGGGCTGAAGTCGCAGCTCGCCGAGGTCGAGGATGCGCCGGTGCTGATCGGTGGCCCGGTGCAGCCCGAGCGCGGCTTCGTGCTGCATTCGGCCGACGGCGTCTGGGAATCCTCGTACCGCATTTCCGAGTCGCTCAGCGTGACCACGTCGCGCGATGTGCTCGTCGCGATCGCCGAGGGCAAGGGCCCGCGGCGCGCGATCGTCGCACTCGGCTACGCCGGCTGGGGCGCGGGCCAGCTCGAGGACGAGATCAAGCAGAACGCCTGGCTCACCGCCGAGCCCGATCAGCGCATTCTCTTCGACGTCCCGCTCGAGCGACGCTGGGAATCGGCGGCGAAACTGATCGGGGTCAACGTGGCGAATCTGTCCAGCCAGGCCGGGAATGCTTAGGAGCCAGGGCTGAGGGCTGAGGGCCGAAAGTCTTGGCTCGGGATATCGCCGCCGGGACAAGGGTGGATGGAAAACCGGAAAATCGAAGCAAGGCCGTACATGCCGCAAAACCCTGCCCTGCCCTCGGCCCTCAGCCCTCGGCCCCATACCGTCGTCCTGGGCTTCGACTACGGCGCCCGCCGCATCGGCGTCGCGGTCGGCAACCGCGTGACCGGCAGCGCGCGCGCGCTCGAAGTCGTCGGCAACGGCGCCAACGGGCCGGACTTCACCCGCATCGCCGCATTGCTGCGCGAATGGCGCCCCGATGCGCTGCTCGTCGGCCTGCCGCTGACCCTGGATTCGGGCGAACAGGCGAACAGCCAAGGCGCGCGCGCATTCGCCGACGCCTTGCACGAGCGCCACGCGCTGCCGGTGAACCTCGTCGACGAACGCCTGACCTCGCGCGCCGCTTCCGAGCGCTTCGCCGAGCGGCGCGCCTCCGGCTCGGCCAAGCGCAAGCACGCCGCGGCGCTCGACGCGATCGCCGCGGAAATCATCGTCGAGCAGTGGCTGCGCGAGAGTAATTTTTGCGCTCATCCTTGATCGCAAAATCAAAAAGCGGCCATCCCTGACCGCACTTTTCAATAAAATCCGCTTCTTCCGCTGCGCTGTTCTTCTTCCCAACCTCGTTATCGGCAAGCCATGCAAGAACTGCAACTCTCGGCCGACGGCCGCCTGCGCCACCTGATCACGCTCGCCGGCCTGCCGCGCGCAGTCGTCGAACGCATGCTGGACCGCGCGGAAGCGATGCGCCGCGACAGCCAGGGCGGCGCGCGCCCGCTCGACCTGCTCGCCGGGCGCACGCTGATCAACCTGTTCTTCGAGCCGTCCACGCGCACGCGCACCTCGTTCGACCTCGCCGCGCAGCGGCTCGGCGCGCTCGTGATCAACTTCGATATCGAGCGCTCGTCCACGGTCAAGGGCGAAAGCCTGCTCGACACGATCCACACGCTCGAGGCGATGCACAGCGACGCCTTCGTCGTGCGCCACAAGGAGTCGGGCACGCCCGCGACGATCGCGCGCAACCTGCGCTCCGATGCCGCGGTGCTCAATGCCGGCGACGGCAACCACGCGCATCCGACCCAGGGCCTGCTCGATGCGCTGACGCTGCGCCGCCATGTCGCGGATTTCTCGCGGCTGAGCATCGTGATCTGCGGCGACATCCGCCACTCGCGCGTCGCGCGCTCCGACGTCGACGTGCTGCGCACGCTCGGCGTGCGCGACCTGCGTCTGTGCGCGCCGCCCGAGTTGCTGCCGGAAGCGGATTCGGCCGCATTCGCGCAATGTACCCATCTCCAGAATTTCGACGAGGCCGTCGCCGGCTGCGATGCGGTGATCATGCTGCGCCTGCAGAAGGAACGCATGGAAGCCGCGGCGATCCCGTCCGAGGCCGACTACTTCGCGCGCTATGGCCTCGACGCGGCCCGCCTCGCGCGCGCGAAGCCGGGCTGCCTGGTCATGCACCCGGGGCCGATCAATCGCAACGTCGAGATCGCCGACGCGGTCGCCGACGGCACGCAGTCGCTGATCCTCGAGCAGGTCGGCAACGGCGTGTTCGCGCGCATGGCCGTGCTCGCCGAGCTGCTCGAGCGTCGCTGACGTTCCGTCGCCGCGTCTTTTTCCGTCTTGCCACGACAAACGCCCGCATTCCGCAAGTCGAAAGGAAACCCCGAATGAACAAGGCCGCCCGCTACGCCGTTCTCGCGCTCTCCGCCGCCATCCTCGGCGCCTGCGCCAAGCCGCAACCGGGCACGGACCAGCCGCTCGCCTACGCGCCCGCGGACACGCCGTACGCCTGGGCCAATCTCGAGCCGCAGCCGCAGGCGATGACCGACTGGTCGCAGCGCCAGTTGCAGGCAGTGATGCCGATCGTGATCGACCTGTACGACGGCCTGCTCAAGCAGCAGAAGGCGCTCGGCGAACGCGAGACGAAGATCCTCGCCGCCGTGCTCGACGAACTGCGCGGCCGCGACACGTTCGCCAAGCTGCGCGAGCTCGGCTACAAGCCCGATGCGCGCGTCGCGATCTACGGCGTCGGCCTGGTCCCGGTGCTGCGCCTGGATCTCGGCGACGCGGCCGCGTTCAAGGCGATGATCGCGCGCGTCGAAGGCAAGGTCGGCGAGAAGATTCCGACCGGCAAGACCGGCGCGCAGGAGTACTGGCAGTTCGGCGACAAGGACGTGCAGGTCGCGGTCGCGGTGCAGGGTTCGCAACTCGTCGCCACGCTGTGGCCGAGCGACGCCAACGACACGGTCAAGCAGCTGCTGCTCGGCATCACCCGGCCCGACAAGAACCTGTTCGACGCCGGCACGCTGCAGGCAATTGCGAAAAAGTATAATTATTCACCCTACGGCGAAGGCTATCTCGATTTCGCCGCGATCACGCAACGCCTGTCGAACATGCCGACCGGCGCCGATCTGGAAATCGCCAAGGCACTGAAACTGCCGACCGACGTGGCCAAGGACAGTCCGGCCTGCATCGAGGAGGCCCGGGCGATCGCGCAGAAATTCCCGCGCATCGTCGCCGGCGCCGAGACTTACGCGCCGCCGCAGTTGCGTATCGCCATGCAATTGGAGACCGAGCCCGCGCTCGCGCAGGCGCTGATGGCCGCGCTCGCGCCCGCGCCCGGCACCGGCGCGTCGGCCGAGGGCCTGTTCGACCTCAGCCTGGCCACGCCGCTGCTCAAGCTGAAGGAGTTCTGGCTCACGCAGGCCGATGCGGTCGCGGCGAAGCCATTCGCCTGCCCCGAATTCGCCGACCTCAACACGGCGTTCGCGAAGTCGAAAGCGCAGCTCGGCGCGACGATCCCGCCGCCGTTCAGCGACTTGACCGGCGTGCGCATGACCCTCGACAAGCTGGAGCCGCGCAAGGATTCCAGGGTGCCCGACGTCGCCTCGCGCATGCTGATCGCGACGAACAATCCGCTCGCCGCGGTCGGCATGGCGCAGATGGCGCTGCCGCAGCTCAAGGACCTCCAGATCACGACCGACGGCAAGCCGGTGGCGCTGCCGGCGAGCCTGCTGCCCGCTTCGGCGCAGCTGCCGCCGGTCTGGCTCGCGCTGACCGACAAGGCGATCGCGCTCGCCGCGGGCCAGGGCAGCGAGGCCACGCTCGGCGCCTACTTCGCCGCGCCGCCGGGCGCGACGCCGGTGTTCCTGCGCGTGCATTTCTCCGGCGCGCTGTATGGGCTGCTCGGCAAGTATGCGGATCTGATGCAGGCTGCGATGCCGGCCGAACAGAAGGCCCGGTTCGGCACGCAAACCCGACTGTTCGGTCTGTACGAGAAGATGATCCGCTCCGGCGAATTCATCTTCGAGGCCAACGCCAACGGCATCGGCATGCGCGAGACCGTCGACCTCGGCGAATAAACCCTGGCGGTCATACGGTCCAGATTTTCCGGCCCCGTTTCCCGCAAATCCACCCGCCGCTGCGCCAGGCGACCCGGCCCCATCCGGGCCGCAGGCCGTGCGCGGCCGTCTGCGCAGGCTGTTCCGAACCATCGGCAACCCGCCGGCGACCGATTGCTTTCCGCTTCGCGCGCTCCCGACGACCGGCATCGAAAGCGGCCCCGGCGAAGAAGGGACTCGCGCCCGCAGCCCCCTGCTGTAATTCCCTTTCCGCTTTCGTGAAGAAGCTGGCGATACCGAGTTGCGTACGGTTGCGATCCGCACCGTTGCCGTTCGTGTTCGAAGGGTTGGAGTCGCTCGCAAGGACGCTTTGTTGTTCATCACTCAACCATATGGGGCACTAAATGAAATCGCTGAACACAATTCGTCTTTTCGTTCCCGCGCTGCTCGCCGGCGCCATTTCGACGGCAGTGGGCGCGGCCGATGTTGGCATGGACGCATCGGCCAGAGCGGCTCAGCCTTCCGCCATGACGGCTCAGCTTGCCACCACAGCGGCTCAGCCTTCCGCCATGGCGAAGGCTCGCGCGACTTCCGACGGGATCAGCCCGGCGCAACTGGCCCGCGCCCAGTCCAAGCTCGCGCATGCCACGCAGATCGCGGACCAATTCGCGCAATCGGCGGCCGAGGCCGGCCTGCCCGCACGTTGGCACACGGAGATGGTCAACGCGCTGATGACGAACCCGGAAAGCACGTTCGCGCAGGTGCAGGCCAAGGGCAATGTCAGCGACGCGATGCTGGCCGCAAACTCCCTCGGCGGCGGCAAGATCGCCCCGGCGATACAGCCGGACGCGTTGGGCGACGTAGCCGACGACCTCACTTACATCCCTCTGGCCTCTCCGTGCCGTATCGTCGATACGCGTGTGGCGGGCGGCATAGTCGTGGGCACCATCGCACGAAATTTCGTGGTGACCCCGAGCAATACCGGCCAGGGCGGCGCCGGCTGCAATCCGTGGACCGGCTATCTTGGCCAAGGTCTCGCGGGTGCGGTCGCGGTCAACATCACGGTCGATGCCAATGGCCAGACCGCCGTGCCGGGCAGTTATTTGACGGCCTTCGCAACGGGCGGCACGGTCCCCGCCACCAGTTGGGTGAACTTTGCCGGCGGCCAGGTTGCCTCAAACGGCGGCATTCTGCCGCTCAGCACCAGCCCCAGCTTCGGATTCACGGTTTTGACGTCGGCCACCACCCACGTGATCGTGGACGTTACCGGGTCGTTCGTGCGCCCGGAGGCAACGGCGCTCGACTGCACAACCACCGCGGGTGGCACCCTGACCCTGAACACGACGACCCGTAACGGAAATACCTCCGCCCCGAGTTGCCCAGCCGGCTACACCCGCGTATCCACGCACCATGGAGCCAACGGCGACTTCGCCAACATGTACGTGCAGGTCGCCGGCGATGGCTACGCCTTTTTCTACTATGGCGGATCGACCAGCGTCAGCCCGTTCGTATACGCGAAGTGCTGTCGCGTACCGGGACGCTGAGCGAATCGCTGCGCAACATCGGCATGGCCCCGGGGGCGCGTTTGGCGCCCCCGGTCGTTGTCGGGACCAAACCCTGCAACCTCGGCGAATATCAGGCCACGCGCCGCGCCTCGATCACGTTGGGCACGCCGGCGAGGCGCGCGAGCAGCGACGACAACTGTTCGAAGTCGGCGACGCGCACGGAGAAGTTCATCGTCACCAGGCCCGTCGTCGTGTCGACGCGCGCGTTGACCGCGATCAGGTTGATGTTCGCCGTGGCGATGACATTGGTCACGTCCTTGTGCAGGCCCTTGCGGTCGTAGCCGCGCACGACGAGGTCGACGTCGTAGTCGGCCTTGCGCGCGCCGCCCCACTCGACCTCGATCGCGCGGCCGGGATCGCGCGCGACGAGGCGCGCGAGGCTCGTGCAGTCGGCGCGATGGATCGACACGCCGCGCCCCTGGGTGATGTAGCCGGCGATCGCATCGCCCGGCAGCGGCTGGCAGCAGCGCGCGATCGTGGTCAGCAGGTTGCCGACGCCTTCGATGACGATCGCGTCCTTGTCGCGCCGCGGCGCGCGCACGGGCGCGGGAGCCGCGACCGGCGGCGCCGGCGCCTGCGCCTCGTGCAGCAGGCGCGCGACGTGGCCCGCGGTGATGTCGCCGAGCGCGAGCGCGATAAGGAAATCGTCGAGCGACTTGTAGTGGAACTTCGGCGGCAGCGAATCGAGATCGACGTTGTTCAGGGCGAGGCGCTTGAATTCGCGCTCGAGGATTTCGCGGCCGGCGGCGAGGTTGACGCCCTGGTCGATCTTCTTGAACCAGGCGCGCACCTTGGCGCGCGCGCGCTGCGTCGCGAGGAATCCCGATTGTGCGTTCATCCAGTCGCGGCGCGGCTCGGCGGTCTTGCCGGTGAGGATCTCGACGCGGTCGCCCGAGGCCGGCGCGAACGTCAGCGGCACGATGCGGCCGTTGACCTTGGCGCCGCGCGTGCGGTGGCCGACATCGGTGTGCACGGTGTAGGCGAAGTCGAGCACCGTGGCGCCGCGCGGCAGGTCGATGACCTCGCCCGCCGGCGTGAGCAGGTAGGCGCGGTCTTCGAGCAGGTCGGTCTTGAAGCCGGCGAGCAGTGTGGCCTCGTCGCCGGGCTCGTCCTTGCCTTCGAGCAACTGACGCATCCACGCGACCTTGCGCTCGAAACTCTGATCCGATCCGCCAATTGAAAACGCGGCGGGCGCAGGCCGCCGGCCTTCGTCCCTCGCCCGCGCAGCGGGAGAGGGGGGGACCGCCTGCGCAGCGGGCGGTGGGGTGAGGGAAGCGACCGCGCCAGCGGTTGCTTCCTTGTAACGCCAGTGCGCGGCGACGCCGCGCTCGGCGAACGCGTGCATGTCGTGCGTGCGGATCTGCACCTCGAGCGTCTTGCCCTGCGGCCCGACGACGGCGGTGTGCAGCGACTGGTAGTTGTTGCCCTTGGGCCGCGCGATGTAGTCGTCGAACTCGCTCGGGATCGGCGGCCACAGCGTGTGCACGATGCCGAGCGCGGCGTAGCACGCGGCCACGTCGTCGACGAGCAGGCGCACCGCGCGGATATCGTACAGCGCGGAAAAATCGCCGCCCTTGCGCTGCATCTTCTTCCAGATCGAAGCGATGTGCTTGGAGCGTCCGGCGATGTCGGCCTTGATTCCCGCTTTCTCGAGCGCGCCGCGCAGCATGCGGATCGTCGTTTCGATGAAGCCGTCGCGCTCGCTGCGGCGCTCGTCGAGCAGGCGCACGATGCGCCGGTAGGTTTCCGGTTGCAGGTAGCGGAAGGCGAGGTCTTCGAGCTCCCACTTGAGCTGCCAGATGCCGAGCCGGTTGGCGAGCGGCGCGTGGATGTCGGCGGTCAACTGCGCCAGTTCACGGCGCTGCCCGGGTTCGAGCTTCTCTGCCGCGCGCAGGCGCGCGAGCTGGCGTGCGAGCAGGATGAAGACCACGCGCAGGTCGCGGATGATCGCGAGCAAGAGGCGGCGCAGGCCTTCGGCATTGCCGCCGCCGCTGCGCGCCGCGTAGAGCGCATCGACCTTGTCCGCGGCCTGCTGGCCGTCGAGCAGGTCGCGCACCCCGGCCGGCAGCTTGGCCGTCTTTTGCGGATCGAGCGCGATGCCGTTCTGCTGCAGCGCATGCAGCAGGTACGCCGCCGGCGTTTCGCGGTCGAGATCGAGCGATTCGAGCAGCTGCAGCGTGGTGAGCACTTCCGCTTCGATGCCGGCGACCTTCGCTTTCGCTTCCGGCTGCGCCAGCGCGGCCGCGGCCAAGCGCAATGCCTCGCTGTCGTCACCCGCACGCGCCAGCCATGCGGCGAGCGACGTCGATTTTTGCGATGCCACTTTCATGCGCAAATTCTACCGGCAATCCGGCACCAGGCGATCACCGGGCGGCGGTGAACCGCGCGCACGTGCGCAGCCTTTGCGCGAGCCGTTACAATGCCGCCGTCGTCCGCACCGGAAATCACCATGCATCGCGTCCTTGGTCTCGTCCTGCTCTTCTTCGCCTTGCCCGCCTTCACCGCAGAAACATCCACGCTCGAAGAGCGCATGTCGAAGGACGAATTCCGCGCCGCCGGACTCGGCAAGCTCACGCCGGCCGAGCTCAAGGTGCTCAACGACTGGCTGGCCGGCCATCAGCAGGTGAAGACGGTCAAGGAAGTCGTCACCCCGACCGGCAAGCCCGTGTTCGAGACCGACCAGGGCGAGCGCAAGATCGTCGAGACCCGCATCAGCGGCCGCTTCTCCGGCTGGTACGGCAAGACCGTGTTCAAGCTCGACAACGGCCAGGAATGGACGCAGGCCGAATCCGGCCAGTTCTCCAACGGCAAGTACGACAACCCGAAGGTGAAGGTGAAGCCGATGTTGCTCGGCAGTTGGCTGATGTACGTCGAGCCCTGCGGCTGCAGCGTGCGCGTGGAGCGCACGAAGTGAGCCTTCGCCGCGTCGCGCTTCTGGCTTGCGTCGTCGGCATCGCGGCGGCTTCTGGCGGCGCGTCCGCCGCCGAGCCGCCGACCCTGCAGGAGCGCATGTCCAAGGAGGAGTTCCACGCCGCCGAACTCGACAAGCTCAGCCCCGACGCGCTCAAGCGCCTGAACGACTGGCTCGCCGCGCATCCGACCACGGTGACGAAACTCGTCACGCCGGCGAACAAACCGGTCTTCTATACCGACGACGCCCCGCGCGAGCGCGTCGAAACGCGCATCGACGGCCTGTTCACCGGCTGGACCGGCAAGACCGTGTTCAAGCTGCAGAACGGCCAGGAATGGACGCAGAGCCAGTCCGGGCGCTACGACGGCGGCAAGCTGCACAATCCGAAGATCAAGATCGAGCCAACCATGGGCGGCACCTGGCTGCTGTTCGTCAGCGGCTGCGATTGCGACAGTTTGCGCGTGGAAAGAACGAAATAAGGGCGAAGAGTGTAGGCGGGGACAAGCCCGCACTGCTCCATTTGTCCGTCATTCCCGCGTTCGCGGGAATGACGGCAATGTAGGTTTGCCCTTATTGCATCTCCTCGACCAGCTTGTTGAGCCGCTTCGGCGACACCGGTTCGGCGGTCTTCAACTCCTGCGCGAACAGCGAGACGCGCAACTCCTCGATCAGCCAGCGCAGTTCGGCTAGCCTGGCCGGATCGGCATCGCCGCTGGCCTTGCGCTGCAGGTATTCGCGCCAGTAGCCGCGCACGGTCAGCATGCGCGCCTGGTCGCGCGTGGCGTCCTGGCGCAGGCGCTCGGCGCGCAGCCGCATCGCTTTCAGATAGCGCGGAAAATGCTGCAAACGGGATTTTTCCACTTTTTGCACGAAGCCGGGATGAACGAGTTCGGCGAGCTGTTCGCGCAGGTCGTCGTAGTTCGCCTTGGCATAGCCGATCAGCGGCGGCTCGAGCCAGGGCGTGAACTCGGCGTAGGCGGCGAGCACTTCCTCGACCAGTTTGAGCAGATCGACCGCGGTCGCGAACAGTTGTCCGCCGATCTCGGCCTCGGCCTCGCGGAACGCGACGCGCTGGCGCAGGTCGAGACCGCGCGCCCCGCGCGGTCCGACGGCATGCGTGCGCGCACCGAGCAGTTCGTTGAGTGCTGCTTCGACGATGTCCTCGCGCAACTCGTCGACACTGGCGATGCCGGCGTACTTCAGCGCGAGCCGGCGCTCGATCGGCAACTGCCGCCGCGCCTGCTTGATCTTCTCGTGCAGCGCGCGCCGCAGCAGGCGACGCACGCCCTGCACGTGCGCGTCGCGCGCCTCGTCGGCGCGCTCGAACACGCGCAGCGCGACACTGGCGCCGAGATCGACGAGCGCCGGCCAGGCGACGAGATTGCCGGCACTGACGATGCGCTCGGGAATGTCCTCGAAATCGAACTCGGCGACCTCCTCGCGCGCGAGTTCCACGTCGGCACGGCGCGAGAACGCGGCGTTCGCGGCGCCGCCCCAGGCGTCGCGGATCGCTTCGATGTCGCGCCCTTCGGCCAGCGTCTTGCCATGCTCGTCGTAAACGCGGAAGCGCATCGAGAAATGTGCAGGCAATTCGATGCCGGCGAAGTCGCCCGCGGCAATCTCGACGCCGGTAACGCGCCTGAGATAGGCCGCGAGCGCATCGAGCAGCGGCGCATCGCGTGGCGGCTCGGCTTCCGCGAACGCGCGCGCGAAGTCCGGCGCCGGCACGAAGTTGCGCCGCAGCGCCTTGGGCAGGCCGCGGATCAGCTCGGCGACCTTGTCGGGCAGCAGGCCGGGCACGAGCCATTCGCAGCGCCGCGCGGGCACGGCGTTGACGAAGGCGAGCGGCACCTGCAGCGTGACGCCATCGGCCGCATCGCCGGGAACGAAGCGATAGTCGAGCTTGAGCTTGTGCCCGGCACAGTCGAGCTGGGTCGGGAAGTCGCTCGCGCGCAGGCCAGGCTGATTCGACAGCACATCGTCCAGCGACCAGCGCAGCGCGGCCTGCTCGGCCGCCGAAGCGCGGCGATACCAGGCATCGAACGCCGCCGCGGTGCTGATCTCCATCGGCAGTTTGCCGCGCAGGAACGCGACAAGTTCGTCCTCGTCACGCACCAGGCCGCTGCGCCGCTGCTTGGCCTCGATCTCTTGCGCCTGCTCGAGCACGCGCGCGTTGGCGCGCACGCAGTCGGCGCGGCAGTCGATGTCGCAACGCGCGAGCGCTTCGCGCAGGAATACCTCGTGCGCTTCTTCGGGATTCTGCGTGCCGAATTGCACGCTGCGCTTCTCGACCAGGGTCAGGCCGAACAACGTGACCTGCTCGAACGCGAGCACGGCACCGCGCTTGCGCGACCAGTGCGGCTCGCGCCAGCTGCGCTTGACCAGATGCGCGGCCTGCTGCTCGATCCATTCGGGCGCGACCTCGGCGTTGAGCATCGCGTAGACTTTTTGCAGATCGAGAATCTGCCCGGACAGCAGCCAGCGCGGCGGTTTCTTCGCCAGCGCCGAGCCGGGGAAGATCTGGTAGCGCCGCTCGCGCGTGCCGCGGTACTGATTCTTCTCGTCCTTGAGCGCGACCTGCGTGGGCCAGCCGCTGAGCAGACTGCGATGCACGGCCTCGTAGTTCGCGGCGCCCGCCTTCTGCAATTCGGATTCGGCGGCGCTGGAAGCCGCCTGCCGCCCCGCTTTCACTTTCGGCTGTTCGGGCACCTTCGTCCGGGCATCCGGCCCCGGCTCGTCCATCAGCAACAATTGCCGATGCAGCTCGCGCCACTCGCGCATGCGCAGATACGAGAGGAAGCGCGCGCCGCACCAGTCGCGCAGCTTCGACTGGGTGAGGTCTTCGTGCGCCAATGCGTGCGCCTGCCACAGGTTGAGCACGCCGATAAAGTCGGACTTCGCATCGACGAACTGCGCTTGCGCGGCGTCGGCCGCTTGGCGTGCGTCGGGCGGGCGCTCGCGCGGGTCCTGGATCGAGAGGAACGCGACGAGGATCAGCAACTCGCGCGACACGCCGAGCCGCTGCGCCTCGACGAGCATGCGCGCAAGCGCGACATCGATCGGTAGCGTCGACATGCGCTGACCGATATCGGTCAGACGCTTTTCTTCGTCGACGGCGCCAAGCTCGCCCAGGCGCCGCCAGCCATCGCCGATCGCACGCGGATTCGGCGCCTCGACGAATGGAAAATCCTCGACCTCGCCGAGCTTGAGGCTGAGCATGCGCAGGATCACCCCGGCCAGCGAGGAGCGCAGGATTTCCGGATCGGAATACTTCGGTCGCGCGTTGAAATCGTCCTCGGCGTACAGACGCAGGCACACGCCCGGGCCGACGCGGCCGCAGCGGCCCTTGCGCTGCTCGGCCGCGGCCTGCGAGATCGGCTCGACGTGCAGGCGTTCGAGCTGGTTGCGTGGCGAATAACGTTTGACCCGCGCGGTGCCCGTGTCGATCACGTAGCGGATGCGCGGCACGGTCAGCGAAGTTTCCGCGACGTTGGTCGCGAGCACGATGCGCCGTTGCGGGCCGGGCTTGAACACGCGATCCTGTTCGGCCGCGGACAGGCGCGCGTACAGCGCGAGCACCTCGGTAGCGCGATGGTTGCGCCGCGTCAGCGCGAGGTGCGTGTCGCGGATCTCGCGCTCGCCCGAGAGGAAGATCAGCGCGTCGCCGCGCGGGTCCTCGCGCGTGATTTCGTCGACGGCGGCGAGGATCTGCTCGACCTGGGTCGGGATGTTGCGTTCAGAAGCGGAAGATGAACGGTCGCGACCTGCGGTCGCGGAGTCGCCGGCAGGGGGACGCCAGCGCACCTCGACCGGATAGCTGCGCCCCTCGACCTCGACCACGGGCGCGTTGCCGAAGTGCGCGGCGAAGCGCGCCGTGTCGATCGTCGCCGAGGTGACGATGAGTTTCAGGTCCTTGCGTCGCGCGAGCAGGCGCTTGAGATAGCCGAGCAGGAAGTCGATGTTGAGGCTGCGCTCGTGCGCCTCGTCGATGATGATCGTGTCGTAGGCGTTGAGCCAGGCATCGCCCTGCGTTTCCGCGAGCAGGATGCCGTCGGTCATGAACTTGACCAGCGTGCGCTCGCCGGCCTGGTCGGCGAAGCGCACCTGGTAGCCGACCAGGCCGCCGATCTCGGTTCCGAGTTCGTCGGCGACGCGACGCGCCACGCTGCGCGCGGCGACGCGCCTCGGCTGCGTGCAGCCGATCAGTCCGGCGCGACCGCGGCCGGCGGCGAGGCACAACTTCGGCAACTGCGTGCTCTTGCCCGAGCCGGTTTCGCCGGCGAGCACGACGACCTGGTGCTTGCGGATCAGCTCGACGATCTCGTCGGCGCGCGCCGCGATCGGCAGCGACTCGTCGACGCGGATTTCGGGCACGCTGGCCTCGCGCGCGGCAAAGCGCTCGCGCGCCTGCGCGATGCGCGCACGCAGGCGCGCGAGCGCGGCCTCGTCAGGCGCGCGCGATGCGAGCCGGTCGATCTCGCGCGCCAGCGCGCGACGGTCGCGCAGCATCGTTGCGGCGAGTTCGCCGCGCAGGGCGGACAACGGGGAATCGGGAGAAATGCGAGGTTTCACGCAGGGAGGACGATGCGACATTCGATAGATGGGGTCTATCGCGCGGATCGCAACAATCGAATTCAATGTGGAATCGGCGGACATTATAGTGAGGCCGTACCCGCAAAAGGAGCGATCCATGGCCAGGCACAAGCAGAACCCGACCCGCATCGACATCGCGCCGAAGCCGCGCGAGAAAATGATCGCGCTGCTCAACGCGCAGCTCGCCGACACGCTCGACCTCCAAACCCAGGTCAAACAGGCACACTGGAACGTGAAGGGCCCCCATTTCATCGCGCTGCACGAATTGTTCGACGACCTCGCCGGGCAGCTCGAGGCGCCGGTCGACGACATCGCCGAACGCGTGACCGCGCTGGGCGGCGTGGCGATGGGCACG
>JAFEFQ010000019.1 GCA_018240505.1 Pseudomonadota bacterium | reverse complement strand
GGACTACATCCGCAAGGGCGAAGTGCACAAGCTCAAGGACGTGATGAAGGACTCGACCAACCTCGGCATGTGCACGTTCGACCAGAGTCTCGTCGCGCTCTACCACGCCGGCGAGATCTCCTACGAGGACGCGCTGCGCTATGCCGACTCGGCCAACGAGGTGCGCCTGAAGATCAAGCTCGCCCAGGGCGGAGACGCGAATTCGCTCGCGCAGGGTCTCGGCGACGTGGAACTGGTCGAGGACGAGACGAAGCGCGGCGGCTTTTCGTTCCGCGTCTAGCGCATTCCCGATTCGCCCTGCGCGATCGTCGCGGGCATCATGGGGCGCGAGCCGCCGCGCCCTGCTCCTGGCAGGCGACGTCGCGGCACGCGGGTGCGGCGAATCGCGCCCTTACGAACCGGTCATTCTGCGCAGCAGGCGCGCGCGCACGAACGCGGCGATGCCGACGATGCCGAAGAAGAACCCGAATGCGAGCAGCGTCGCAAGCACCTGCTTCCACATCGTGCCGCCGACGCCGGTCGCGGCGCGGAAACCCCAGCGCATCGCCGCCACGCTGGCGAGCGCGGCCAATGCGAGCACGGCGAGATCGGCGATCCAGCGCAGCGCGCCGCGCGGCCTGCGCGGATAGAAGCAGTACAGCGCGCCGACGATGCAGAACGCCGGCAGGAACAGGATGAGGGCGAGATCGGTCTGGACGGCGCTTGGCACGTGCGGCTCCGTCAGTCCAGCACGATGCCGTGCATCGCTTCGACGTCGGCCGCGGTCAGGTACGAGCGCTGCCCGCCGAAATTCTCGCGCACGTAGTTGGTCACCGCGGCGATCTCGGCCGGGCCGAGCTGCTGCACGAACGGCGGCATCGAGTGCGGCAGCGGGTTGCCCGCGGTCGCCGCCGGGAAGCCGCCGTACAACACCATGCGCACCGCGTTGATCGGGTCGGGAGCGGTCGTCGCGACCGCGTCGCGCAGCGCCGGATACTCCCCGCTCTTGCCTTCGCCGTCCTTGCCGTGGCAATCGGCGCAGTTGCGTTTGTATACTTCCGCGCCGCTGGCGGCGATGCTGCGTTGCGCAGGCTCGGGCAGCAGGGTGAATGGCGCGTCGCGCCGCGGCCGCGCCGGCACGCTTTTCAGGTAGCGCGCCATCGCCAGCGCATCGTCCCCGGTCAGCGCCTGCAGGCTGCGGTAGACGACCTCGGCCATCGGCCCGTAGGCCGCGCCGTGGTCGCTCGCGCCGGAGCGCAGATAGGTCGCGAGTTGCTCGACCGAATAGCGTTGCAATTGTTTCGCGTCGAGCGGCGGCGCGTACCAGCCGCTGCCCGGGATGCGGCCGCCGGCAAGATAGCCGTCGACCGCGAGCGCGCCGCCGGCCTCGCGCGTGCTGTGGCACATCGCGCAATGGCCGAGGCCGTCGACCAGGTAACGGCCGCGATCCTCGCTGGCCGCGGCCGGCGCCTGCGCCTCTGGCCGGTAGTACAGCATGCGCCAGAGCACGAGCGCGGAGCGCCGGCTCGCCGGGAAGTCGAGCCGGTTCGGCGGCGGCACGTTCGCGTTCGCCGGTACTCTGCGCAGCCACGCGAAGATCGCGTCGATATCCGCATCGGCGAGCGTGGCGAAGTGTTCGTACGGAAATACCGGATAGAGTGGGCCGCGGCGGCTGACGCCATGGCGCATCGCATGCGCGAATTCGGCCCTCGACCACGCGCCGATGCCGTGCTGCGCATCGCTGCTCAGGTTCGACGAATAGATCATGCCCCAGCCGGTCGCGAAGCCGCGCCCGCCAGCGTACGCGGCGCCGCCCGGCGCGGTGTGGCAGGCCGCGCAATCGCCGATGCGGGCGAGGTATTCGCCGCGCTGCAGCGTGGCCGTGTCGCTGGCGACGCTGCGGCCGTTGTCGTCCGGAACGCGGTACGGGGCGAAGCCGCCCTGGCGCTCGAACAGGAAGAAGCCGATCGCGAGCGCGGCGAGCACGAACGGAATGGCAATGATGGCGGCAATGCGCAGCGCCTTCATTTCGCCGCCTCCGCATGCGGCAGCGATCCGCACGCCTTCGGCGGCACGAAGCTGCCGGCCGGCGCGGGGCGCAGGCCGTCGACGTTGGATTGCTGCGAGAGATACACCGCGATCGCGCGGATGTCGTCGGCCGGAATCCTGCCGGCGACGTCGTGCATGCAGTCGGGCGGCGCGCCGTTGCGCACGCCTTCGCGCCAGGCGCCGACCTGGGCGATGACGTAGTCGATCGGCAGGCCGAGCAGCGCGGGCACGCCGGGCTCGAGGCCGGCAAGGTTGGCGCCATGGCAGGCGCTGCACGCGGGGACGTCGTGCGCGGGATCGCCGTGTTCGACCAGGTTCTGCGCGACGCGGCGGCGTTCCTCGGTCAGCTGCGCTGCGCCCGTGTCGGCGCTGCGCGTGCGCGGCGGCAACGCGGCGTAGTATTCGGCGATGCGCTGCAGGAAGGCGTCGTCGGCGAAGCGCACGTACCACGCCATCGGCGTGCTCACGCGGCGGCCTTCGCGGAAGCCTTTCAACTGCTCGAACAGATACCCGGCCGGCTTGCCGGCGAGATGCGGATAGTATTCCGCGCCGCGCACGCCTTCGCCGTGCTTGCCGTGGCAGGCGGCGCAGGCGGCGAGGCGCGTGCCGAAGTCATCCGGTTCCTGCGCGCGCGCGAACGCCGCAAGCGCGAGCAGCGGGATCAGGAGCGCGAGCCGGCGCAGCACGGCGTCCGCGCTCAGCCGTTGACGCCGTGCGGCTGGATCCAGCCGAGCGCGATGCACAGCATCACGAACAGGATCAGCGCGACCGACAGGCCGATGCGCCGGGTCAGCGCCGCGACCGTGCGCCCGGTGCCGCCGTTCTCGACCAGCATGAAGTACAGCCCCGCGCCGAGGTTGTAGAGGATTGCGGCGAGCGCGGCGACGACGATGATTTTTCCGAACATGTCTCGTTTCCCTGTGACCTTTTCGACGCGTGGCATTTTACCCGCGCAACGCCGCTGCGTGCCGATCAGTTGCGGCGGAAAAGAGCATATCAGCGCGTGATGCCGAGGCGTATTGTCGCAGCGTGCCGCCGCTCAGGCGGCGCGGCGCAGCAGCCTGCCGAGCGTGGCCATCGCCGCCTCGGCGCGGTCATCCCAGGGCGAGCCGTAGTTGAGGCGCAGGAAATTGCCGAATTCGCCGCGCGAGGAAAAGATCGGTCCGGGCGCGATCGAGATGTCGCGCGCGAGCGCGCGCCGGTGCAGGTCGATGGCGTCGCTGCGTGGCGTGAGCCCGGCCCAGAGAAAATAGCCGCCGAGCGGGCGCGTGATGCGCGTCGTCGCGGGGAAGTGGCGCGCGATCGCGGCGATCATCGCCTGCTGCTGTTGCGCCAGCGCCCGGCGCAGGTTGCGCAGGTGGCGGTCGTAGCCGCCGCGCTCGAGGAACGCGGCGATCGCGGCCTCGGCCGGCACCGACGCGGTCAGGCTCGTGCTCAGTTTCAGTCGCGCGACCTCGCGCACGAAGCGTCCCGGCGCGGCCCAACCGATGCGATAGCCGGGTGCGAGGCACTTCGAGAACGAGGAACAGTGCAACACCCAGCCCTCGCGGTCGAACGCCTTTGCCGGCTTCGGCCGCTGCGTGCCGAAATAGAGTTCGGCGTAGACGTCGTCCTCGATCAGCGGCGTGCGATGGCGTGCGAGCAGGGCGACAAGGTCGCGCTTCTTCGCCTCGCCCATCGTGCTGCCGAGCGGATTCTGGAAGTTCGTCATCAGCCGGCAGGCCTTGGGCCGATGGCGTTCGAGCGCGTCGGCGAGCGCGTCGAGGTCGATGCCTTCGCCTGGATGCGTGGGCACCTCGATCGCGCGCAGGCGGCGACGTTCGAGCGCCTGCAGCGCCGCGTAGAACGTCGGCGACTCGACCACGACCGCATCGCCCGGCGCGGTGACGGCGGTGAGGCAGAGGTCGAGCGCTTCCATCGCGCCGTTGGTGACGACGAGATCGTCGGCCTGCATCGCGATGCCGTCGGCGAGGTAGCGGCGCGCGATCTGGCGGCGCAACTGCGCATTGCCCTGGATCAGGTACTCGACGCTGACGCGCGGATCGAGCTTCTGCACCGTCGTCGCCAGCGTCTTCGCCAGGCGTTGCAGCGGAAACAGTTGCGGCGCGGGGAACGCCGAACCGAACGGCACGACTTCGCGCTTCGCCGTCGCCGCGAGGATCGCGAACACGCGTCCGGAAACGTCGACTTCGACCGAATCGCCGTCCGGTTGCGATGCGGCGTCGAGCGCCTGCGGCGCCGGCTTGCCCGCGACGGCGACGAAATAACCCGAGCGCGCGCGGGCCCGCACCAATCCCCTGGCCTCGAGCAGGTAGTAGGCCTGGAAGACGGTCGACGCGTTGACGCCGTGGCTGGCAGCGGCCACCCGCACCGCCGGCAGGCGATCGCCCGCGCGTAGCGTGCCGGCGTGGATGGCCGCGGCGATCTGCTCGGCGAGGGCTTCGTAGCGTTTCAAGGAGGCTGGCGGCCGGGCGCAGGCAGGGAAAAGCGCACGTCGATGCGCAGCCCCGGCGCGTTGTCGCCAAGCTCGAGCTCGGCGTCGTGCAACGCCGCGACGGCGTGGGCGAGCGCCAGGCCGAGGCCGTTGCCGGGCGTGGTGCGGCTGGCATCGAGACGCACGAAGCGCTGCAACACCTTGTCGCGCATGTCGGCGGGAATGCCGGGGCCGTTGTCGGCGACGAGGACTTCGACGCCGGCCGACGTGCGTCGCGCCGCCAGCTCGATGCTTGCGCCCTCATTGCAATGGCGCGACGCATTCTCGACCAGGTTGGCGAACAGCTGCGTGAGCAATTCGCGGTCACCGTGCACGCTCAGCCCCGCGGCGATGTCTGCGTGCAACGACTGCGATTTTTCCTCGATCGCAGGCTGGTAGATTTCGGCGACCGTGTGCAGCAGCTCGGACAGGTCGACCGTGCGGAAACTCGCCTTGCGCGCGCCGCTTTCGATCTGCGCGATGCGCAGCAAGGCGCCGAAGGTTTGCAGGATCGCGTCGATGTCGGTCAGCGTCGCCGCGATCGTGGCGTGCAAAGCCGCGCTGTCGGGCGGTCGCTGCTGCGCGAGTTCGAGACGCTGGCGCAGGCGCGTCAGCGGCGTGCGCAGGTCGTGGGCGATGTCGGTCGAGACCTGGCGCAGGCCTTCCATGAGCACGCCGATGCGGTCGAGCATCGCGTTGAGGCTGTCGGCGAGATGGTCGAATTCGTCGCCGCTGCCGTTGAGCGGGATGCGTCGTTGCAGGTCGCCGGCGACGATGTCGCGGCTGGTCTGGCTGACCGCCTCGATGCGGCGCAGGACCGAGGCGCTCATCAGCGCGCCGCCGACGAGCACGAGCAGCATCGCCGCGCCGAGTCCCCAGAGGAACGATTGCGCGACCGATTCGCGCAGTTCGTGGACTTCGTGCGAGTTCGTGCCGACGAACAGATAGCCGCCGTCGTCGGTCGCCTCGCCGCGCCCGCGGATATCGGTATCCGGATAGTGCGGCAGCCGGTTCGGCTCCAGCCATTCGCGTATGCCGGATATCGGATCGAGCGGCGGCAGATCGCCGGCGCGGACGTTTCCGGCGCGGTCCTGCAACAGGTAGTAGAAGCCGCCGGCTTGCTTGGTCGACGATTCGATCGCGCGGCGCAGGCTTTCGCTGCTGCCGTCGCCCGCCGCCGTGCGCACCTCCTTGATTTCCGCGGCGACGGTGATGTCGATCTGGTGCTGCATGAAGCTCGTCGTCGACCAGAAGATCACCGCGAACAGCACGAGGAAGCTCGCGCCCGTGAACAGCACGTAGAGCAGGGTCAGGCGGAAACTCGACGTGCGGAACAGGCGTTGCAGGTTCACGGCGCGCCTTCGCGCAGCGAATAGCCGGCGCCGCGCAGGGTCTGGATCAGGCCGGCCGCATGCCCCTTGTCGATCTTGCCGCGCAGCCGGCTGATGTGGCTTTCGACGACGTTGGTGTGCGGATCGAAGTCGAGGTCCCAGACCTGTTCGAGCAGCATCGTACGCGTGACGACTTCGCCGGCGTGACGCATCAGGAATTCGAGCAGGCGGAATTCGCGCGGCTGCAGCTCGATCGCCTGCCCCGCGCGCTGCACGCTGCGCGCGAGCAGGTCCATTTCGAGGTCGGCGACGCGCAGCACGGTTTCCGCCGCGGTGCGGCGCGGGCGCCGGCCCAGCGCGGCGACGCGCGCGGCGAGTTCGGAAAAGGCGAACGGCTTGACCAGGTAGTCGTCGGCGCCGGCGTTGAGGCCGTTGACGCGATCGTCGATGCCGCCGAGCGTGGTCAGGAACAGCACCGGCGTTTCGATACCGCCGGCGCGCAGCGTGCGCACGAGGGTCATGCCGTCGAGCCCGGGCAGCATGCGGTCGACGAGCAGCAGGTCCCAGTCCTGGCCGGTCGCCTGGAACAGCCCGTCGCGGCCGTCGCGCGCGACGGCGATGTTGTGGCCGGATTCGCGCAGCCCCGTCATCACGTAGTCCGCGGTCTCGGCGTCGTCTTCGATCAGCAGGATTCTCAAGGTGTTTCCTCTGCTTGTCATTCCCGCGAAGACGGGAATCCAGCGCCTTTCCCTTGGTTCGGCTCGGGTCTCGGAAATCTGAAGTCACTGGATTCCCGCCGGAAGCGCGCGGGAATGACGGCAAAAGCCAAGGCGCATCTAGACCCAATGTATCCGCGTCCGTCAAGTTGCGAAACGGTAATGTTGCGGCCACCTCGGCGCATAGCGCGGCGGGGTAGCGTGGCCGCGATGAAAAATCCGACCGCCCCGTTTCGCTTTGTCCGCCACGCCACGCTCGCCGCCGCGATGCTGGCGCTCGGCGCCTGCGCGACCTACTCGCCGAAGCCGCTGGATCTCGCCGTCGTCGGCAAGACCTCGCTCGCCGATCTGCGTCACGACGGCACGCTGCCCGAGCGCCTGACCCCCGACGACGTCGTGCGCCTGGTTCTCGACAACAACCCGGATCTCGTCGCCGTGCGCGCCCAGCACGGCATCGCCGAGGCGCAGTTGCGCACCGCGGGCATTCTGCCCAATCCGGTGGCCAGTTACAGCTACGCCAACCTGCTCAGCGGGCCGGGCGAGATTGGAACCGTCGCCGCAAGCCTGGCGATGGACATCAAGTCGCTCGTCACCTTCATTCCGAAGCGGCGTGCGGCGAAGGCAACGGCGCAGTCGTCCGACGCGACCGTGCTCTGGCAGGAGTGGCAGACGATCGGCAAGGCGCGTCTCGCCGCTATCGACCTGATCGAGGGCGACAAGCAACTCGCCCTGCTGCGCAGCAACGCCACGCTATGGCAGGAACGCCTGCAGCGCAACCAGCAGGCGCTGAAGCAGGGCGATGCGACCCTGGCCACGCTCGCGCCCGACATCGCCGCCGGTTCCGACGCGCAGAAGACGCTCGACGATTTCGAGCGCGCGCAGCAGACGCGGCGGCGCGATCTCAACTTGTTGCTCGGCCTCGATCCCGCGGTGAAGCTGCAGCTTGCCGATGCGGCGACCGTGCCGGCGATCGACACGGTCGCGGTGCGCGCGCAGTTGCCCGATCTGGCCAACCGCCGCCCCGACCTGATCGCATTGCAGCTCGGTTACCGCGCCGAGGAAGAAAAAGTGTGGGGCGCGGTGCTCGCCCAGTTCCCGCTGTTCTCGCTCGGCTCGACCTACGGCCGCGATTCGAGCAACGTGCGCACATTCGGCCCGCAGCTCACGATGGACTTGCCGGTGTTCGATCGCAATCAGGGCAACATCGCGCAGGAACGGGCCACGCGCGAGCAACTGCACGCGGAGTTCGAGGCGCGCCTGATCGCGGCCAAGAGCGAAGTCGAGGCGATGCTCGCCGACCAGGCCTTGCTGCAGAAACAGCTCGAAACCAAGACCGCCATGCTCGCGCAGATGGAGCCGATGGCGGCGCATGTGCAGACCGCGTTCCGTCAGGGCGACATCGACGAGCGCAGCTATGTCGACCTCATTGCTTCGCGCAATGCCAAGCAGCAGGAAATCCTCGCCCTGCGTCTCGTCATGCTCGAGCAGCAGGTCGCGCTCGCCACGCTCGTCGGGTCCGGCATGCCGCATGCCGAAATGCCCGGCTCCTCCAATTCCTCGACGCAATCCTCGGATCAGGCACAACCATGAAACCCAAACTCCTCGCCGCGCTCGTCTCGGGCTTGCTGATCGCCGGCAGCGCGGGCCTGTTCCTCGCCCACGGCGCCGGCGCCGCCGCTCCCGCAGAAGAAGAAGTCAAGGGCAGCGTGCTCGTCGAGACGCAGCCGACCAAGCTCGGCACGATCGCCGACGCGCTGACCGCCTACGGCACCGCCGTGCCCGCGATCAACGGCGGCATGACCCTGTCCGTGCAGGCCGAAGGCCGCGTCATGCGCATCGCGGTGACGCCGGGGGAAGCCGTGCACAAGGGCCAGACGCTGATGGAATTCCAGCTTTCCGCGGCGGCGTCGAGCACGTACGCGCAGGCCGTGACGGCGCTGAATGCTGCGAAGGAGGAACAGACGCGCGTCACCCGTTTGCTCGGCCAGCAGCTCGCCACGCGCGACCAGAAAGTCGTGGCCGACAAGGCCGCGGCCGACGCGCAGGCCGCGCTGACCGCGCTCGAACGCGAAACCGGCGGCAAGCCGCAGCAGACGCTGGTCGCGCCGTTCGACGGCGTGGTGGCGACGGTGCCGGTCAACCAGGGCGACCGCGTCGCCGCGGGCGCGGCGCTCGTGACGATCACGCGACACAACGGTCTCGTCGTCACCTGCGGCATCGAACCGTCCGAGGTGAAGCGCCTCAAGATCGGCCAGACCGTGCGCATCAAGCCGCTGGCGGGTGAGGGCGAGGCGGTCGAGGGCAAACTGTCGCGCATCGACAAGAGCCTCAATCCGAAGACGCGCCTGGTCGACGCGGACGTGACCGTCGACGACGAGCTGATCCAGGGCCAGGCGTTCCGCGCGCAGATCGAAGTCGGCGAGCTGAAGGGCTGGATCGTGCCGCGCGACGCCGTGCTCGACGACGACGAGGGCACCTATCTGTTCCAGGTCGCCGGCGACAAGGCCAAGCGGGTCAAGGTCAAGCGCGTCGGCAACGACGACGAGAACGCGGCCGTCGAAGGGCCGCTCGATGCGAAGCTCGAAGTCGTCACCGTCGGCAACTACCAGCTCGAAGACGGCGGCGCCGTGCGCAAGGAAGAAGGCGATGCGAAAGACGAGAAGGGTGCGGCCAAGGACGACAAGGCAACGCCGAAAGACGGAAAGAACTAACGAGCACTGAGGCTCTGAGCCCTCCCCTTCAAGGGGAGGGTTGGGTGGGGATGGTGTTGCTTGCCAGTCTTGCGTCGACACCATCCCCCTCCCGGCCTCCCCCTTGAAGGGGGAGGAGAAGTGCGGCGCCAAAGCGCCTGTCGCAATACACATCGGAAACCGGCATGAACTTTGTCCACCTGATCGAACACCACGCCCGCTCGCTGCTCTGCATCGCCTTCGCGCTCGCGGTCGCGGGCCTCGTCGCGGCCTTCGTCCTGCCGGTCGGACTGTTTCCGCAGGTCTCGTTCCCGCGCGTCGTCGTCGACCTGTCCTCGGGCGACCGCCCGGCCGACCAGACCGTGCTCGCGGTGACGCGACCGGTCGAGGAAGCGATCCGCTCGGTGCCCGGCGTGCACGAGGTGCGCTCGGCGTCCTCGCGCGGCTCGGCGCAGATCTCGATCGACTTCGGCTGGGGCCGCGACATGATCGCGACCACGCTGCTCGTCGATTCGGCGATCGCGCAGGCGCTGCCGAAGCTGCCGACCGGCACGACCTACGGCGTACGCCGCATGGACCCGACCGTGTTTCCGATCATTTCCTACGCGTTGACCTCGGACACCCTCACGCCGAACCAGCTGCGCGACCTCGCCCAGTTCGACATCGTGCCGGTGCTCGCGCCGATCGCGGGCCTGTCGCGCGTCGACGTGCAGGGCGGCCTGATCGACGAGGTGCATGTCGAGGCGGACACGCACAAGCTCAACGAATACGGCATCGGCATGAACGAACTCGTCGCCGCGGTCACCGCCGGCAACTCGCTGCAGGCGGTCGGCCGCGTGCAGGATCGCGACAAGCTGTTCCTCGTCGTCTCCAACAGCAACCTGCGCTCGATCGACGAGTTGAAGAACATCGTCGTGCGCGGCGACGCGGCCGGCGTGGTGCGCCTGTCCGACGTGGCCGAGGTCGGTCCCGGCGCGGCGCCGTTCTGGCTGCGCGTCGTCGAGGACGGCAAGCCGGCCGTGTTGTTCAACGTCTATGAGCAGCCCGACGGCAACGCGGTGCAGATCGCGAAGGACGTGCGCGCGCGCCTGGCGACGTTCAAGCTGCCGGACGGGGTGAAGCTTGCCAACTGGTACGACCAGAGCACGCTCGTGCTCGAATCCGGCGCGAGCGTGCGCGACGCCGTCATCATCGGCCTGATCCTGGCCGGCATCGTGCTGTTCGTGTTCCTGCGCAACGTGCGCGTCATGCTGATCGCGGTGCTCGTGGTGCCGGCGACGCTGACCATCACCGTACTCGTGCTCAGCGTGTTCGGCATGAGCTTCAACATCATGACCCTGGGCGGCATCGCCGCGGCGGTCGGCCTCGTCATCGACGACATGATCGTCATCGTCGAACATATCGCGCGCCGCGCCGGCGTGCCCGGCGTCGAGGACGGTAAGGCCGCGGTGTTGCCGGCGACGCGCGAGTTCCTGCGCCCCTTGACCGGGTCCAGCCTGGCCACGCTGATCGTGTTCCTGCCGCTGAGTTTCATGAGCGGCGTGACCGGCTCGTTCTCGAAGGCGCTCGCAGTGACGATGGCCGCGGCGCTGATGATTTCCTATCTGTTCGCCGCGTTCATCGTGCCGATCCTGGCGCGCTATTTCATCGACTTCAAGAAATGGCACGACCCCGCGGCGGATCGCGACGACTGGCTCTCGCGCACCCACGGGCGCCTGCTCGGGCGCGTCTTCGCCAAGCCGATCATCCTGCTCGGCGCGATCGTGCCGCTGTTGTTGATTGGCGCGCTTGCTTATACGCGCGTTCAAAGCGGCTTTATGCCGAAGGTCGACGAGGGCGGCTTCGTCATGGACTTCTATACCAAGCCCGGCACCTCGCTCGACGAGACCGAGCGCGAGCTCAAGCAGATCGAGGCGATCCTCAAGGAGCAGCCCGAAGTCGAGACGTTCTCGCGCCGCACCGGCACCGGCCTCGGCGGCGACCTCGGCGAACCGCATCACGGCGACTTCTTCGTGCGTCTCAAGCCTGATCACGCGCGCGGCACCGAGGAAGTCATGGCCGCGGTGCTCGAAGACATCCAGAAAAACGTGCCCGGCGTCGACATCGAGCTGGCCCAGCTGATGGAAGACCTGATCGGCGACCTCACCGCCGTGCCGCAGCCGATCGAGGTCCAGCTGTTCGCCGAAGATCCGGCCAAGCTGATTCCGCAGGCGAAGAAGGTCGCGGCCGCGATCGCGAAGATTCCCGGCGTCGTCGAGATCAAGGACGGCGTCATGCTCGCCGGCGACGGCATCGACATGAAGGTCGATCCGGTCAAGGCCGCGTTCGAAGGCATCACGCCGGACGAGGTGAGCAAGGCCGTCGACGTCGCGATCAACGGCGCCGTCGCCACCCAGCTGCCGCAGCCGAACAAGCTGATCGACGTGCGTGTGCGCATGCCGCGGGCAATGGACCTGCATCTCGAAGACCTCGCCGACCTGCCGATCCGCGCGACCGACGGCCATATCTTCCCGCTCAAGCGCGTCGCGACGCTGACGCCGGTGTCGGGCGAACCCGAGATCAAGCGCGACAACCTGCAGCCGATGGTCGCCGTCACCGCGCGCATCGAAGGCCGCGGCATGGGCGCGGCGGTCGCCGACGTCGAGAAGGTGCTCAAGCAGAAGGGCATGCTCGCCACGGGCGTGCGCTACGAGATGGGCGGTCTGTATCGTCAGCAGCAGATCGCGTTCGCGAGCCTCGCCGTCGTCTTCATCGCCGCGCTGATCGCCGAACTCGTGCTGCTGCTGATCCTGTACGAAGACTTCTGGCTGCCGCTGATCATCGTCGGCACCTCGCTGCTGTCGACCACGGCCGTGTTCACCGCGCTGTGGATCACCGGCGTCGAACTCAACATCACCGCGCTCATGGGCATGACGATGGTGATCGGCATCGCGACCGAAATGGCGATCTTCTACGTCAGCGAGTACACCGAGCTGGCGCACACGATGCCGCTGCGCCAGGCGCTGTTCGAGGCCAGCCGCAACCGCCTGCGCCCGATCACGATGACCACGCTCGCCGCGATCCTGACCCTGCTGCCGCTCGCGTTCGCGATCGGCCAGGGCTCGGGCATCCAGCAGCCGCTCGCGATCGCGATCATCGCCGGCCTCATCGTCCAGTACCCGCTCGTGCTGCTCGCCGTACCGGTGCTGATCGGCCTCGCCCAGCGCGGTCGCGGCAATCGCACGGCCGTGACGGCAGGTTGACGCGCGTTCCGCGAAGTCCCGGATCGGTCAGGTCCGGGATCGTGGAGCAAGAATGCGATTGGACAGCTGCGATTCGACGGTGCATGCCGCGAGTCGGCAGGAAATGCCGCTGGCGTGAATTTCGGGCCGATCAACTACGCGAGGCGGCGAGCCGGAGCAGTGGCACAAATTTGGCACAGCGGCCAAATTTGCGTCTCGTTCACTCCCGCTAAGTGCTTGATCAGGAATGGTGGCCGGGGACGGAATCGAACCGCCGACACGGGGATTTTCAATCCCCTGCTCTACCAACTGAGCTACCCGGCCGCTGAGGCTTGCGATGCGGTGCGCAGAAGGCGCAGCCGCGGAAGGGGGCGTATTACAGCGGCTTGACGCCCCGGAGTCAAGGGAAAGCGTGGATGGGAATTCCGGCGCGATGCATCGACTCGCTATGACTGGTCTTGCGGCACGTAGCCTTGCGGCGCCGCCGAACCTTCGCCGAAGAAGTATTTTTCCATTTCGCCTTCGAGGAACTTGCGTGCCTTGGGATCGAGCGGCGAGAGGCGGTTCTCGTTGATCAGCATGGTCTGGTGCGCGAGCCACTGCGTCCAGGCCTCCTTCGACACGTGCTCGAAGATGCGCTTGCCGAGTTCGCCGGGATACGGCGCGTAGGCGAGGCCTTCGGCTTCGCGTTGCAGCTTGACGCAGAAAACGGTGCGGGACATGGCGGTTCTCGTCGGACTTCAGGAAAGCGTTTCGATCAGCTTGCGCACGGGCGCGGGCAGGCCCAGCGCGGCGGCTTCGTGCGGGTGCAGCCAGCGCCGGTCGGCCGCGTCGGCGACGGCAGGCGCGGGTTCGAGGTCGAGCGCGAGCGGAGTGACGTCGAGCAGGTAGTGGCTGAAGCCATGCACGAACGGCGGCAGCGGACGGAAAACGATCGCGTCCGCATCGACGCCGTGTACGCGCGCTATTTCACCGCGCGCGGAAGTTTCATCCGCCGCTTCGGGCAGGCTCCACAGGCCAGCCCAGACGCCGGTCGGAGTGCGGCGTTCGAGCAGCAGGCGGCCGCGCGCGTCGCGCAGCACGAGCATGACCGTGCAGCGTGTCGGCCTTGCCTTCGCCGGCTTGCGTGCGGGCAGGGCGGCGGTGAGGCCGTCACGATGCGCGACGCAATCGGCGCGGAGCGGGCAGGCGTCGCAACGCGGCTTCGCGCGCGTGCACACGGTCGCGCCGAGGTCCATGATCGCCTGGGTGTAGTCGGCGACGCGTGCCTGCGGCGTATGCGTTTCGGCCAGTTGCCAGAGACGATTTTCCACGGCTTTTTCGCCGGGCCAGCCCGCGATGCCGTGGAAGCGCGCCAGCACGCGCTTGACGTTGCCGTCGAGGATGGCGCGGCGTTGGCCGAAAGCCTGCGCCGCGATCGCGCCGGCGGTCGAGCGGCCGATCCCGGGCAGTTCGAGCAGCGCGTCGAAATCGTCGGGCAATTCGCCGCCGTGACGTTCGACGCAGAGTCGCGCCGCGCGCCGCAGGTTGCGCGCGCGGCTGTAGTAGCCGAGGCCGGACCAGAGCGCGTAGACCTCGTCCTCGGTCGCTGCGGCGAGCGCTTTTATACTTTGCAACTTTTCCACAAAGCGCAAAAAGTACGGAACGACCGCGGCGACCTGGGTCTGTTGCAGCATCACCTCCGACAGCCAGACGCGATATGGCGTGCGCGGATGCTGCCAGGGCAGGTCGTGGCGCCCGTGCGCGTCGAACCAGCGCAGCAGGCGCGGGGCGACATTGCCGTTCACGACGCCGCGGCGTCGCCGCTGCCGAGGCTCGCGGGCAGCAGCGCGTCGACGAACGCGGCGGGCTCGAACTCGCGCAGGTCTTCGGCGGTTTCGCCGAGGCCGACGTAGCGGATCGGCAGGCCGAATTCCCTGGCCAGCGCGAACACCACTCCGCCCTTGGCGCTGCCGTCGAGCTTGGTGACGACGAGGCCGCTCACGCCGATCGCGGCGCGGAACTGGCGCGTCTGGTTGACCGCGTTCTGGCCCGTGGTGCCGTCGATCACGAGCAGCACTTCGTGCGGCGCTTCCGAGTCGAGCTTGGCGAGCACGCGGCGGATCTTGGCGAGCTCGTCCATCAGGCCAGATTGCGTGTGCAGGCGCCCGGCCGTGTCGGCGACAAGGATGTCGAGCTGTTTCGAGCGCGCCGACTGCAGCGCATCGAAGATCACGCTGGCCGAATCGGCGCCGGAACCCTGCGCGACGACGGGCACGCCGTTGCGTTCGCCCCAGGTCTTCAATTGCTCGACGGCTGCCGCGCGGAAGGTATCGCCGGCGGCAAGCGCCACGCCGTGGCCTTCGCCCTGGAAGCGGCGCGCGAGCTTGCCGATCGTCGTCGTCTTGCCGACGCCGTTGACGCCGACCATGAGGATCACGAACGGCTTCTTCGTCGTGTCGATGCGCAGCGGCTGCGCGACCGGCTGCAGCAGCGCGACGAGATCGGCGCGCAGCGCGGCGAGCAGCGCGTCCGCATCGGCGAATTCGCGCTTGTGCATGCGCCGGCGCAGGTCGTCGACGAGCGCGGTCGTCGCGCTCACGCCGACGTCGGCGCCGATGAGCGCGGTTTCGAGTTCGTCGAGCAGCGCGTCGTCGAGTTTGGGCTTGCGCGCGAACAGGCTGCCGATGCTGCGGTTGAAGATGCTGCCGGCCAGGCGCTCGCGCCAGCTGCGCTTGGGTGCAACGAGTGTTTCGGCGACGGGTTGCGGGGTCGGCGAGGAATCATCGTCCGCTTCGGATCGTCCCGCTTCCGCGGCAATGGCCGCCGGGGCCTCGACAGCCTCGGCTGGAAGTCCGGGCTGGTCGGCTTGCGCGGGCTGTTCCGCTTCGGGCTTGCCGGTTTCCGCTTCGCCGTGTTCTTCGGCAGGTTTTTTCTTCCAGAACTTGAACATCTTCGCCACGAATTGAAAGACAATGGCGCCATGCTAACACCCGCGCCGATTTTGGGCCGATGAGGTCGATCTCAAGCAATCGTGGCGCGGTCACGGCGGCCGGCAAGCTGCGCATCGTCGGCGGCAGCCTGCGTGGGTCGAAGCTCGCGGTCGCCGATTTCGAGGGCTTGCGGCCGACGCCCGATCGCGTGCGCGAGACGCTGTTCAACTGGCTCGCGCCGTACATCGCCGGCGCACGCTGTCTCGATCTCTACGCCGGCACCGGCGCGCTCGGCATCGAGGCGCTGTCGCGCGGCGCGGCGCGGGTCGACTTCATCGAGCGCGACGCACGGCTCGCGCAGGCGCTGCGCGAGAACCTCGCGCGGCTGCGCCAGGAAAACGGGCGCGTGCGCAGCGCCGACGCGCTGGCCGTGCTGCGCGAGCCGCCCGCGCAAGCCTGCGACCTCGCCTTCATCGATCCGCCGTTCTCCCTGGATCTGTGGGACGAGTCGGCGCGCCTGCTCGAGGCGAACGCGTGGCTTGCGCCCGCGGCGCTGGTCTACGTCGAATCGCCGCTGGAGCAGACGCTGCATCTGCCGCCTTCATGGCAGCCGCATCGCGCGGGCCACGCGGGGGCGGTGCGCTATGCGCTGTATCGCCGATCGGATAAGCTTGCGGCCAGTTGAAAGCCTGCCCGAGCCGGACGCGATCCTCATGGCGAACAACACCATTCCCGTCGAACGCGCACGCATCGCGATCTATCCGGGCACGTTCGATCCGATCACGAACGGGCATGTCGATCTGACCATGCGCGCGGCGCCGCTGTTCGAGCGCATCATCGTCGCGGTCGCGGAAAGCCCGAACAAGGGCCCGGGCTTCAGCCTCGACGAGCGCATCGCGCTCGCGCGCGAGGCGCTGGCGGACATCGGCAACGTCGAGGTGCGCGGATTTTCCTCGCTGCTCGCGCATTTCGTCGAGGAGGCCGGCGCCGGCGTGATCCTGCGCGGCCTGCGCGCGGTGTCGGATTTCGAGTACGAATTCCAGCTCGCGAGCATGAACCGGCATCTGATCCCGCGCGCGGAAACCTTGTTCCTGACGCCCTCGGAGCAGTACAGTTTCATCTCGTCCTCGCTCGTGCGCGAAATCGCGCGGCTCGGCGGCGACGTGTCCGGCTTCGTCCATCCTGCGGTGCAGCAGGCGATGCGCAAGCGCTGGGGGCATGCCTGAAGCGGATCCCGGTTTCGTGTTCGACAGATTCCTCGCAATCAGCAATGGGAGATAAAATGAAAAAGTATACTTTTCGCATGATCGCGGCGCTCGCCGCCGTGCTGTTGCTCGCCGCCTGCGGGCCGAGCGAAGAGGAGAAGGCCAAGGCCGCCGAAGCCGCCGCCAAGGCCGAGGCGCTGGCCAAGGAAGCCGCCGCGCTCGTGATGCCGAAGGACACGATCGACAAGGCCGCGTGGGCGCCGTACTTCAAGGCGGTCGT
>JAFEFQ010000199.1 GCA_018240505.1 Pseudomonadota bacterium | reverse complement strand
TGTTCTCCACCTGCGTGTGAATCGATTTCCCCTTGATCTAGTGTAACGGCTGCGGGGGCCAAGTCGAATTGAACGGAAACCCGCGGAAACCGGGGAACCGGGCTCGAGAACCAGCGGCCGGAGTGCACCGTCCATGCGCCTCCGCACCGCCGCTTGCAGCAGAGCGCGCAGCCGATGCAAGGCCAAAACGGCGCGTCGCCGTGACAACGTGTTCGCTTGCATCAAGGCTCGAGCGGCCGCAGCAGCAACAGCAGGCTCAACAGCAGCATGAAGACGGCCATCAGCGCATCGAGCACGCGCCACGCGCGTGCGTCGCGGAAGATCGGCTGCAGGAGGCGCGCGCCGTAGCCGAGCGTCGAGAACCACACCATGCTCGCGCCGCAGGCACCCACGGCGAACGCCCAGCGCGCCGATCCCGGATAGCGCGTGGACAGACTGCCGAGCAGCACCATCGTGTCGAGATACACGTGCGGGTTGAGGAAAGTGAAGGCGAGGCAGGCCAGCAGCACGTTGCGCCAGTGCGCCTCTCCCGCCGCGGCCGGCGTCAGCGCCGAGGTGCCGCGCCACGCACGACGCGCGGCCATGAGGCCGTAGGTGCCGAGGAACGCGGCGCCGCCGAAGCGCAGCACCTGCAACAGTCCCGGCCACGCCTGCACGATGGCGCCGATGCCGGCGACGCCACAGAGAATCAGCGCGATGTCGCCGAGCATGCAGACCGAAACGACGAGCCCGACATGGCGGCTCAACAAGCCCTGGCGCAGGACGAAGGCGTTTTGCGCGCCGATGGCGATGATGAGACCGGCGCTGGCGGCGAAACCGGCGGCGGCAGCGGCAAGAGACATGGCGAATTCCCGAAAGACGAAGGCGGCAAGCTTGCCTGCACCCGCAAAATAAGAAAAACTATTCTTTCTTGACCTGATTAAGAGAAACTGCATACGGAATTTCTCCCGTGGACCTGATCCATCCGCAACTCGCCGCTTTCGCCGCCGTCGTCGAGGAAGGCAGCTTCGACGCCGCGGCGCGGCGCCTCTCGGTCACGCCGTCGGCGGTGTCGCAGCGGATCAAGGCGCTCGAAGATCGCCTCGGGCACGTGCTCGTCGTGCGTCAGGCGCCGTGCCGGCCGACCCGGGCCGGGGAAAAACTGCTGCGCCGCGTGCGGCCGATGCAAACGCTCGAAGCCGAGGCGTTGGCCGACTTCCTGCCGGAACAAAGCGAGGCCGCGCCGATGGGTGCGATCACCGTCGCGGTCAACGACGATTCGCTCGAAACCTGGTTCGTCGCCGCGCTCGCGCGCCTGCATCGGGAGTACGGCTACCTGTTCGACGTGCGCATGGACGACGAGAGCCACACGCTCGACCTGCTGCGCGACGGCTCGGTGCTCGGCGCGGTGACCGCCGAGGCGAAGCCGCTGCAGGGCTGCAACGTGCAGCCGCTCGGCGCGATGCGCTATCGCCCCATCGCCTCGCCGGAGTTCGC
>JAFEFQ010000198.1 GCA_018240505.1 Pseudomonadota bacterium | reverse complement strand
CGAACCTGTACCAGGCCTGCGCGACCTGGTTGTGGTTCTGCATCGGGTTGTCGTCGGGGTTGTAGACATAGGGGCCCGCAAGCACGTTCGATGCGGAGAAGCCGTCGACATGGCGGCCGCCGGCCTGCGCCGATACGCCCCAGGTGTCGCCCTGCATGCCGTAGCCGACGCTGCCGTCGGCGCTGCCGTAGCTGCCGACGCTCGCGGCGAGATGCGCGCCGTCGAGCTTGCGCGTGAAGATCTGGATCACGCCGCCGACCGCGTCCGAGCCCCAGTAGCTCGCGCGCGGGCCGCGCACGATCTCGATGCGCTCGACCGCGTCGAGCGGCAGGTTCTCGAACGCGAACGCGCCGGTGTTCGCCGAGGCCACGCGCACGCCGTCGATCAGCACGAGCACGTGGTTGGAATTCGTGCCGCGCAGGAACACGCTGGTCTGGAATCCCGCGCCGCCGAGGCGCGCGACATCGACGCCGGCCTGCAGGCGCAGCACTTCGATCAGGTCGGGCGCGTTCGTCTTCTCGATGTCGGCGCGCGTGATGATGGACACGTCGGCCAGGCTTGCATCGACCGTCTGCGCGACGCGCGACGCGGTGACTTCGATGGTCGGCTGCAGCTGCGCTTCCTGCGCGCGCGCGGCGGAAGCGTGGACGAGGCCGCCGGCGAGCACGGCGCCGATGGCGAGAGACAATAGGGATTTTTGCGACATTGGTTACTCCGGAAGCACACCCGCTGAAAGGCGCGGCGCGGGAGGTTCGGGAGAGGAGTAACGGCGTGCGGACGACGCGCGATACGCCCGTCCGTTGCCCACCGCAACGCCGCAAGCTGCGGGATCGCGGCGCGATCCCGACGCAGGCCGGTCTCCGGGCTTGCAGGGGGCGTCTTGACGCCGGGTTCGACCGCCTTCCCGTGCCTTGCGGAACAGTGGCTTCGAGATCGAACTGCGCTCGTGCGAGCGCACCTGCTTACCGTTGCGGGGGCAGCGCTGGCCTTGTCGAATCCTGCGATCGAGGCGATCGCGGAACAACGCACCAGCTTCCCGTTTCACCTTGCGCCGAAGACTCGGCGCAGGGCACCTGCGAGGCGCGAAGTGTAGGGAGGAGGCGGCCGCGAAGCAAGCGATGCCTCCCTTCTCCCGGCGGGAGAAGGTGGCGCGAAGCGCCGGATGAGGGAAACGCCTCGCACAGATGCATGGAATTTCGAAGTCGCAGCGCCTCTCCCTCATCCGCCCTTCGGGCACCTTCTCCCGGCGGGAGAAGGGAAGAAAAATCACTCCCGATCGGTACGCGTCGAAACCTCGAGCAACTCGCCCTCGTCGCCCACGCGCAGCGCAATCTCGATCGGCTTGCAGCACACCGCGCAATCCTCGATGTAGCTCTGCGATCCGGCCGACAGGTCGACCTGCGTCTCGAAGCCTTCGCCGCAGTAGGGGCAGTGGATGACGACGAATTCGAGCATGACTTACCGAAAAAAAGAGCGCTGTGGGCCGAATCCTCGGCCTTTATTCCTTG
>JAFEFQ010000197.1 GCA_018240505.1 Pseudomonadota bacterium | reverse complement strand
GCGAGGTGCGCATGAGTCCGAACCGCCTGCTGATCGCGCCGAAGCGCGACAAGGTCGAGGAGGAGCCGAAATGACGCGTCTGCGATTCGTCGCCGCGATCGTGCCGGCATTGTTGCTGGGCGCATGCTCGCCGCCGACCGTGCCCGACGTCACCTACTATTCGTTGCCGCCGCCGCTGCCGCCGCCGCGTCTGCCAAAGCCGCTGACGGTGCTGCCGATCGAAGTCGCCACGTTTCGCGCCGAAGGCGTCTACGCCGAGCAGTCGGTGCTCTACGCGACCACGCCCGATGCCGGCGCGCTGCGCGCCTACCACTACCAACTGTGGAGCGATCCGCCTTCGCGCGGCCTGCAGGCGCGCCTGACCAGCCGGCTGCGCGAAGCGGGCGTGTCCGCGCTCGTCACCGACCGCCTGCCGGCGAGCGTGCAGGCGCTGCGCATCAAGGGCCGCATCCTGCGCTACGAGCGCGTGCCGCAGGCGCAGGGCGCCGTTGCCGAGGTCGCGTTCGAGATGCGCGTCGAGCAGGATTCGGGCGAACCACTGCTCGAACAGAGCTATCGCGCCGAACAGGCGGCGGCGGGCGAGTCGATGGCCGCGACCGCGCAGGCCTTCGGCGCCGCGGTCGATGCGGCGTTCGCGAAGTTCCAGGCCGACCTCGTCGCGCTGACCGGCGGCAAGCCGTGATGGATGCGGCACGTCTGCGCATGCTCGAGGCGATGGGCATCGATGTCTACGCGCTGCGCACGCACGCGGATGCAGGCGCAGGCGCCGCGTCTGCGATGCCGCCGGCAACGACCGACGGCGCCGACGCCGCGCCGACGCCCCGGCTGGCCGTCGTTTGTGCGCGCGGCCTGCGCGCAGACGCGCGTCTCGCGCGCCTGTTCAAGCACCTGCCGCAAGCTCTCGGTGTTTCCGCCGGCACCATCGGCTGGTTCGAGGCGGACGCGAACGCAGCGATCGAGAATGTCGCGGATGCGCCGGTCTATCTGGTGTTCGGTGCGTCGATGGCACGCGCGCTCGGCGCGCAATTGTCCACACCGCGGCAAAATGCCGCGACGATTGCGGTGACCGCCGACCCGGCGCGACTGCCCGGCACCGCCGCGGACAAGCGTGCCTTGTGGCAGGCATTGAAGCCCGTTGCCCACCGGCTTCGCGGAGCGGCGGACTAGGGCGATGGTCGCGATCCTCGCCGAACCTCGATCGCAGCTGCGCGCGATGCGCATCGAGGATCTCGATGCGGTCGCCGCGATCGAGGTCGCCGCCTACGAATTCCCGTGGACGCCCGGCATATTCCGCGACTGCCTGCGCGCCGGCTACGAATGCTGGGTGCTGGATCAGGCTGGCGCGATCATCGGCTACGGCATCCTCTCGGTCGCCGCGGGCGAAGCGCATCTGCTCAACGCCTGCGTGACGCCCGTGCACCAGGGACATGGCCATGGCCGCCACCTGGTCAAGCGCATGATCGAACTCGCACGCTGGCATCGCGTGCAGCGCATCTTTCTCGAGGTGCGCCCCTCGAACCTCG
>JAFEFQ010000196.1 GCA_018240505.1 Pseudomonadota bacterium | reverse complement strand
CCGCTCTTGAGATGCTCCCGCACCTCGTCCGTTTCAAGCTCCTGGCGGCGGCAGCGGACGATCGCGCCGGACTCGACCGGATCGCGCAGTTCGCATTCGTCGCCCAGCGCCAAGCCGGCCGGCAATTTGCCGCTCGCAAGCCAGTCCGTCATCAGCACGCGCGGCGATTCTTCGGCCGCCATCGGCACGGCCGGGAAGCTGCCGAGCGCCTCGCGCAACTGCGTGATGGCTTCCTCGGCGGCTTTCTTGCTTGCAGTATCGACGACGAACCAGCCGTCCTTGCTGTCCAGATAAGCATTCCGCTTTGACAAGCGTATGAAAGCGCGTGGAAGCAGGTCGGTCAACACCTCTTCCTTGAGCCGTTTGCGCTCACGCCCACCAGGCTTTCTGCCTGTTTTTTCGGCGATTTTCTGTAAACGTGCAGTCAACTCCTCATTTATTACCGAAGATGGCAGAAGTTTGTCCTCGCCACCCAGGGTCAGCAGGGCAAATTCCCCGGTCCGGTGTGTCAATGCGTCCTCGTTGCGACCGAACGGGGAGATGAAGCCGCGCGTGGCCAGCTCGATCGGGCCGCAGGGGCGCAGCCGCTTTTCGGCGAGATCATCCTCGAGCGACTTGAGCGATTTGGCGACGACGGGCGAGAAGCGGAACAGAGTGAGATTGCGAAACCACATGGGCGAAATTTCCAGACAGAAACGCTCGGGCCGCGAAGCCCGCGCAGGAAAAGGTGACAGACGGAATCAGGAACCAGCCGCGTCGACGCCGTCGCCAAGCAGCCAGTCGGTCATGCTCGGCGGCGGGTCCGGCGAGCGTGCGCCGAGCGCGGCGAAGTCGAACAACTCGCGGTCGGCGAGCTGCGACGGCGCGATCGAGGTCATCGCACGAAACACGTTCTCGATGCGGCCCGGCGTCTTGCGCTCCCAGTCGTGGAGCATCGCCTTGATCGCCTTGCGCTGCAGCGTCTCCTGCGAGCCGCAGAGATTGCACGGCATGATCGGGAACGCCTTCTGCTCGGCGTACTCGGCGATGTCGACTTCCTTGCAATAGGCGAGCGGGCGGATCAGCACGTGCTTGCCGTCGTCGGACAGCAGCTTCGGCGGCATCGACTTCAAGCGCGAGTGGTAGAACATGTTGAGAAACAGCGTTTCGACCATGTCGTCGCGATGGTGGCCGAGCGCGATCTTGGTGAAGCCCGCGCGTTCGGCATGCGTATACAGCGCGCCGCGGCGCAGGCGCGAGCACAGGCCGCACATGGTCTTGCCTTCGGGGATCACGCGCTGGACGACGCTGTAGGTGTCCTGCTCGAGGATCTCGAACGACTGCCCGATACCGCGCAGATAGTTCGGCAGCACATCCGGATCGTAGCCCGGCTGCTTCTGATCGAGATGCACGGCGACGAGCTCGAAGCGCACGGGCGCCTTGGCCTGCAACTGGCGCAACACGTCGAGCAGGGTGTACGAGTCCTTGCCGCCGGACAGGCAGACCATGACGCGGTCGCCGTCCTCGATCATGTTGTAGTCGGCGATCGCCTGGCCGACCTGGCGGC
>JAFEFQ010000195.1 GCA_018240505.1 Pseudomonadota bacterium | reverse complement strand
GCGAGGTGCGCATGAGTCCGAACCGCCTGCTGATCGCGCCGAAGCGCGACAAGGTGGAGGAGGAACCGAAATGACACGGCCGGGCACCTCGAAAAACCTGCTGCGCCTGGTCGCGTCGTCCGCGGTGCTGCTGGTGTTGGCCGCCTGCTCGCCGCCCGTCGTTCCCGACGTCACCTACTACCAGTTGCCGCCGCCGGCGCCGCCGCCGCAGCGTCTGCAAAAGCCGCTGACGGTGCTGCCGATCGAGGTCGCCACGTTTCGCGCCGAAGGCGTCTACGCCGAGCAGTCCGTGCTCTACGCAACCTCGCCCGACGCCGGCGCGCTGCGCGCCTACCACTATCAGCTGTGGAGCGATCCGCCTTCGCGCGGCCTGCAGGCGCGCCTGACCAACCGCCTGCGCGAGGCCGGCGTGTCCGCACTCGTCACCGATCGTCTGCCGGCGAGCGTGCAGTCGCTGCGCATCCGCGGCCGCATCCTGCACTACGAGCGCGTGCCGCAGACGCAGGGCGCCATCGCCCGGGTCGAGTTCGAGATGCGCGTCGAGCAGGATTCCGGCGAACCGCTGCTCGAGCAGAGCTACGGCGCCGAGCAAGCGGCGTCGGGCGAGACCATGGCCGCGACCGCGCAGGCGTTCGGCGCCGCGGTCGATGCCGCGTTCGCGAAATTCCAGGCCGACCTCGTCGCGCTCGAAGGCGGCAAGCCGTGAGCAACGCGACGCGCCTGTCCGTGCTCGAAGCGATGGGCATCGATGTCTACGCCCTGCGCACGCGCGCGGATGCGGGTGTGCGCGCAGCGTCGGCGCTGCCGTCGGCAACGACCGGCGATATCGCCGACGCCCCGCGCGCGCCCAGGCTCGCGATCGTCTGCGCGCGCGGCATTCGCGCCGACGCTCGGCTCGCGCGCCTGTTCAGGCTCCTGCCGCAAACCTTCGGCATCGCCGCCGCCGCGATCGAATGGCTCGAAGCCGGTGCGGACGGCGAGCTCGCCGGCACGACGGATGCACCCGGCTATCTCGTGATCGGCGCGGCGATGGCGCGCGCGCTCGGTGTGCAATTGTCCACAATGCAGCAAAATGCCACGACGATCGCGGTCACCGCCGAGCCCTCGTCGCTGCCCGGCACGGCGGCGGACAAGCGCGCGCTGTGGCACTCGCTCAAACCGCTCGCGCGCCGCCTGCGCGGAGCCGCCGCCTGACGATGGTCGCGATCCTGTCCGAGCCGCGGGCGCAGATGCGCGCCATGCGCATCGACGATCTCGATGCCGTCGCCGCGATCGAGACGGCCGCCTACGAATTCCCGTGGACACTGGGCATCTTCAGCGACTGCCTGCGCGCGGGCTATGAATGCTGGGTGCTGCAGCAGGGCGAGGAGATCCTCGGCTACGGCATCCTTTCGGTCGCCGCGGGCGAAGCGCATCTGCTCAACGCCTGCGTGACACCCGCGCACCAGGGCCATGGCCATGGCCGCCACCTGGTCAAGCGCATGATCGAACTTGCACGCTGGCATCGCGTGCAGCGCATCTTTCTCGAGGTGCGCCCCTCGAACCTCG
>JAFEFQ010000194.1 GCA_018240505.1 Pseudomonadota bacterium | reverse complement strand
GTGACTTCACGCACAAAGGCGTGGGCGTCGTGACGGTGGTGGTGCGCGCTGGCGGGTTTGGCGGACATGGGCTGGGCGGATCGCGATAAAGCCATCATAGCACCGGGGAAATGGGGCCAGAGTGCGCCGTGGCAAGACCGGCGCCGCGCTTCTCCTCTCCCTTCGATGGTGCGGCTAAAGCGGAGTACCGCAATGGCGGCAGAATTTGTCGTTCGTTTCGGTCGGCTTGCCGCAGGCGCGGCACGGCGGCCGCGACACCGTCTTCGGCAACAGCAGCGAAATGCCCCAGCCGATCGGCCCGAGCGCGAGGCCGAGCAGGGTGTCGCGCACGACGGCGTTCTTGTACCTGCCGATCAGCGCGCCGACGAGCGCGCAGACGAGGGTGAAGCCGATCAGCCAGTACCAGAGACTCGGGTCGGCGAGCACGGCGAAGCAGGCATCGAGCGCCTGCAGCTGCTCGTCGGGATCGCCCGATTGCAGCACCTGCATCAGCGTGGCGATGTCGCAGTTCACGGCAAATTCGCCTGACTCACTTATCCGTCATTCCCGCGGCTTTCAACAGCCGTAGGGCTGGCCAAGCGGGAATGACGGCCGAAAAAGCCTCACGCGCTCGTGCCCGCACGCGCGATCGCGTCGTCGATGCGCTTGAGCGCGCGCTCGCGGCCGACGAGATAGACGGTATGGTCGATCGACGGCGACACCTGCGTGCCGGTCATCGCCACGCGCAGCGGCTGCGCGACCTTGCCCATGCCTTCGCCGATCGCGGCGGCGGCGTCCTGGATCGCCTTGTGCACGTTCTCGACATTCCAGTCGGCGAGGTTCGCGAGCTGCGCATGCACGGCCTGCAGCGCGGGCACGGCGGTCGCCGCCCTCAGGTGCTTGGCCACGGCCGCATCGTCCCAGGACACGATCGGGCCGTACCAGATGCTCGCCTTCTCGGCCATCTCGCGCAGCGTCTGCGCGCGCTCGCGCAGCGCGACGATCACGTCGACCGGCGCGGGGCCGTGCGCGGGATCGAGGCCCTGCATGCGCAGGTGCCATTCGAACTCGCTTGCCAGTTCGAGCGGGTCGTCGTTCCTGATGTACTGCGCGTTCAGCCACTTGAGCTTGTCGAGGTCGAAGCGCGCGGCCGCCTTGTTGACGTCGCCCACGTCGAACAGATCGATCATCTGCTGGCGCGAGAAGATCTCCTGGTCGCCGTGCGACCAGCCGAGGCGCACGAGATAGTTGAGCAGCGCGTGCGGCAGGAAGCCGTCGTCGCGGTACTGCATCACGCTGACCGCGCCGTGGCGCTTGCTCAGTTTCTGCCCGTCCGCGCCGAGGATCATCGGCAGGTGCGCGAACGCGGGCACCTTCGCGCCGAGCGCGTGATAGATGTTGATCTGGCGCGGCGTGTTGTTGACGTGGTCGTCGCCGCGGATCACGTCGGTGATGCCCATGTCGATGTCGTCGACGACGACGGCGAAGTTGTAGGTCGGGAACCCGTCCGAGCGGAAGATGACGAGGTCGTCGAGCTCGTCGTTGCTCCACTCGACGCGGCCCTTGACCTTGTCGTCGAAGACGACGCTGCC
>JAFEFQ010000193.1 GCA_018240505.1 Pseudomonadota bacterium | reverse complement strand
TTGTCGCTGTAGACAAGAAAGTGACCCGCGCGCCGGACGCGCGCGGAAAGGCGAAGGGACGCGGCAACAAAAGATCAGAAGCAACGCAAGATCAAAATGGATTCCCGCCTACGCGGGAATGACGAGCAAGAGCGAGCCATTCGCTGCGCGAATGTTCGCACGCGCTCCGGCGCGCGCAGTCGCGGGATGACGAAGGAGAGCAAAGCGCCGCGTCAGGTAAGCAACTTCACCTTGTCGCGATAACTGCGCGACAACTTCAACTCATGCCCGGAATCGAGCACGAGGAAATACTCGCCGTTGACGTGCGGGCGCAGCTCGCTGACGCGCGCGAGGTTGACGATGCTGGAGCGGTGCACGCGCGCGAAGCGGCGCGGGTCGAGGCGGCGTTCGAGTTGCTGCATCGTGCCGCGCAGCACGTGCGTGTCGCTGCCGGCGTGGATGCACATGTAGTCGCCGGCGGCGTCGATCCAGCGGATCGAATCGATGTCGATGCGCAGCAGGCGATGGCCGTCCTTGACCGTGAGCTTGTCGCCCGCCGCCATGTCGGCGTCGTCGGCGAGATGCGCGTCGAGCTTCGACTTCGCGCCTTCCGGCAGGGTCGCGATGAGCTTGAGCAGGCGCTCGTAGTGGTCTTCGGTCTTGCGCGCTGCGAGGCGCGCACGCGCGCGTTCGATCGACTCGTCCAGGCGCGCGTCGTCGACCGGCTTGAGCAGGTAGTCGAGCGCGCTCGCGGCGAAGGCGGCGAGCGCGTACTGGTCGTAGGCGGTGACGAAGACGGTCAGCGGAATCTGCGTCGCCGGCAACGCGCGCAGCAGTTCGAAGCCGTCGATGCCGGGCATCTGCACGTCGAGGAACATCAGCTGCGGGCGCAGCGTGGAAATCGCGTGGAAGGCCTGGCGGCCGTTGCCGGCCTGCCCGACGATTTCGATGTCGGCATGCTTGGCCAGGCGCAACTCGAGGCCGCGCCGTGCGAGCGGCTCGTCGTCGACGATCAGCGTACGGATCGTGCTCATGCGCGCACCGCGGTTTCGAACGGCAGGCGGATATGCACGTCGGCGCCGTGCGGCTCGCGATTGGTGATGACGAATTGCTGGCGCGCCGCATAGATCACGCGCAGCCGCTCGCGCGTGTTGGCGAGGCCGACGCCGGTGTGATTGGTCGGGGCGTCGAAGTCGGGGCAACCGGGGCCGTCGTCGCGCAGACGCAGGTCGAGGGCATCGCCATCGCGGCGCGCTTCGATCTCGATGCGCCCGCCTTCCTCGCGCTTGGCCACGGCATGCTTGATCGAGTTCTCGATGATCGGTTGCAGGATCAGGCTCGGCACCAGCGCGCCGCGCGCCGCGACATCGACGTCGATGCGCACCTGCAGGCGATCGCCGAAGCGCAGCTGCTCGATGCCGAGGTAGAGCTGCAGCGCCTCGATCTCCTGCGCCAGGGTCACGCGCTGCACCGGATCGGAATCGAGCGAATAGCGCAGGAACGAAGACAGGCTCGTCACCATGCGATTGGCCGTGTCGGACTTGTGGTCGAGCACCAGCGTCGAGATCGCGTTGAGCGTGTTGAACAGGAAATGCGGATTGAG
>JAFEFQ010000192.1 GCA_018240505.1 Pseudomonadota bacterium | reverse complement strand
GGCAGGCATCTGCTGCGCCTCGCCGTGGCGTGCGCGCTGATGGTGGCGGTCATTCTTGCCGGGCTGGCGATCTGGCCCGAGTGGAGTACGGCAAGCGTCGTCCAGCGCGCATGGCGGCTCGGAGCCATCATCGCTGCGGCCGGAGGAATCTACGTGGCCTCCCTCTACGCCGGCGGTCTGCGTCTGCGCGACCTGCGCGCGACGTAACCCGTGCGCTCGTCCGTGATCGCGAAAGTCAAAAAGCGGCCATCCCTGGCCGCACTTCTCATAGGAGCGTCGCTATAATCGCGCGATGCGTATGTTGTTCCGCGATATCGCCGGCGATCCGGTCGCCGCGCGAGGCAGTGTCGTCTGCATCGGTGCGTTCGATGGGGTCCATCTGGGCCATCGCGCCGTGCTCGCGTGCGTGCGCGAACGGGCGCGCGAGTTGAATCTCGATGCGGTCGTCGCCAGTTTCGAACCGTTGCCGCGCGAGTTTTTCGCGCATGGGCGGCCGGTCGCGCGGTTGAGCAACGTGCGCGAGAAGATCGAGCAGTTTCGTGCGGCGCGGGTCGATCGTGCGCTGCTGCTGCGCTTCAACGCGGCGCTGGCAGCGATGAGCGCGCAGGACTTCGTCGAACGCGTGCTCGTGCGCCGGCTCAACGCGCGTGAGGTCTGGGTCGGTGAGGGATTCCGCTTCGGCCACGCGCGCGGCGGCGACGTCGACCTGCTGCAGCGCCTCGGCCGCGAGCACGGCTTCGCCGCGCAGGCACTCGACCCGGTCGTGGTCGAAGGCGAGCGCATTTCGAGTTCGGCGATTCGCGAGGCGCTCGCTGGCGGCAGTTTCGCCCTCGCGGCGCACTGGCTCGGCCGGCCGTTCGCGATCGGCGGCCACGTCGTGCGCGGCCAGCAGCTCGGGCGCAAGCTCGGCTATCCGACGGCGAACCTGCGCCTCGGCTCGCGCACCTCGCCGGTCGACGGCATCTTCGCGGTCAAGGTGCACGGGGTCGCCGAAACGGTGCTGCCGGGCGTGGCGAGCCTGGGTGTGCGCCCGACCGTGAACGGCAAGGAGCCGTTGCTCGAGGCGCACGTGTTCGATTTCGAAGGCGACCTTTACGGCCGTCGTATACAAGTGGAATTTGTGGAAAAATTGCGCGACGAGGAGAAGTTCGCCGACCTCGACGCGATGGTGAAGCAGATCGACCGCGACGCAGCGCAGGCGCGGGAAATTCTCGGCACGGCGCGATAAGTGTTTTTTGTTCGTCAATCCGGCAGTCCATGCCGGAATGACGCCAACTTTGCGAAAAGTCGCACGACGGCGACTGGAGTGAAAAAGAAGTGAGCATCGACTACAAATCCACGATCAACCTGCCGCAGACCGATTTCGCGATGAAGGCCGACCTCGCCAGGCGCGAGCCGGCGATGCTGGCCGCCTGGGAAAAATCCGACCTTTACGGCGAGATCCAGAAGAAGACCGCCGACCGCGAGCACGCCTTCATCCTGCACGACGGCCCGCCGTATGCGAACGGCGCGATCCATCTCGGCCATGCGGTCAACAAAATTCTCAAAGACATCGTGGTCAAGTCCAAGCTCATCCAAGGGCTGCGCTCGCCGTATGTGCCGGGTTGGGACTGCCATGGCCTGCCGATCGAAGTCGCGGTCGAGAAGAAGGTCGGCAAGGTCGGCGTCAAGGTCGATGCGGCCGAGTTCCGCAAGCTCTGCCGCGAGTACGCGCTCA
>JAFEFQ010000191.1 GCA_018240505.1 Pseudomonadota bacterium | reverse complement strand
CGATCCGCGAAGGCGGCCGTACGGTCGGCGCGGGCGTGGTCGCCAAGATCATCAAGTAAGTATCTGGAAGAAACGCTGCTCTTGTTGAGAAGTCCGGCATGGATGCCGTTTGATCTTGGCCGTCAGGGAGGACGGCTGCAATAACTTACACACGCCAGTAGCTCAATTGGCAGAGCAGCGGTCTCCAAAACCGCAGGTTGGGGGTTCGAGTCCCTCCTGGCGTGCCATGAACCCTAGCCGGCCAGAAATGGCTGATTCTCATCGAAGAGTCCGGCACGGATGCCGGTCTGATCCTTGCCGTCAGGAGGACGGCTGAAAACTATGAATACGAAAGCCGAACAGGTGGGCGGAAATTCCGCCGCCGACATCGCGAAACTCGTCGTTGCGCTGCTGATTCTGGGCGCGGCGATTTTTGCGTATTACTGGTACAACGATTTCCAGACCTGGCAGCGCCTGCTGGTCCTGCTCGGCGGCTTTGTCGTTTCGGGCGCGATCGCATTCTTCACGCATTCGGGTCGTGCGGCCAGGGATTTCCTTGGCGAGTCGCTGTTCGAACTACGCAAGGTCGTGTGGCCGACGCGACAGGAGACGATCCAGACCACGCTCGTGATCTTCGTCGTCGTCATCGTGCTCAGCCTGATCCTCGGCCTGATCGACCTGCTGCTGAAGTGGGCGATCCTCGACGGCTTGTTGAAGGGAGGCTGAGAACCGCAATGGCTAAGCGTTGGTATGTGGTTCACGCCTACTCGGGCTTCGAGCATCAGGTTGCGCGTACGCTGAAAGAGCGCGTCGCGCGCGCCGGCATGCAGGACAAGTTCGGCGACGTGCTCGTGCCGACCGAGGAAGTGGTCGAGATGCGCGGCGGCCAGAAGCGGCGCAGCGAGCGCAAGTTCTTCCCGGGCTACGTGCTCGTGCAGATCGAGACGAGCACGGACAACAAGGCGATCAAGATCGATGACGAGTCCTGGCATCTGATCAAGGAAACGCCGAAGGTGATGGGTTTCATCGGCGGTACCGCCGACCGCCCGCTGCCGATCAAGGATTCGGAAGCCGATGCGATCCTGCAGCGCGTGCAGGAAGGCGTCGAGAAGCCGCGGCCGAAGGTGTTGTTCGAACCGGGCGAGATGGTGCGCGTCACCGAAGGCCCGTTCAACGACTTCAACGGCGTGGTCGAGGAAGTGAATTACGAAAAGAGCCGCCTGCGCGTGGCGGTGCTGATTTTCGGGCGTTCCACGCCGGTCGAGCTCGAGTTCGGCCAGGTCGAGAAGGCGTAGGCAAAAGAATGCGCCGCGCGAGCGGCAACGGCCGGGCATGAAGCCCGGGTGTATCAATCAGGGATGGTCCACCAACGAGGAGCCCCGCAGTTCGCTTCGAACGTGCAGGCGTTTGAACTCGAGGAGATAAAACAATGGCAAAGAAAGTAGTTGGCTACATCAAGCTGCAGGTGAAGGCCGGTCAGGCCAACCCCTCGCCGCCGGTCGGCCCCGCGCTCGGTCAGCGCGGTCTCAACATCATGGAATTCTGCAAGGCGTTCAACGCCGCGACGCAGAAGATGGAACCCGGTCTGCCGATCCCGGTGATCATCACCGCGTATTCGGACCGCAGCTTCACCTTCATCATGAAGTCGCCGCCGGCGTCGATCCTGCTGAAGAAGGCCGCAGGCATCACTTCGGGCAGCAAGCGTCCCAACACCGAGAAGGTGGGCAAGGTGACGCGCAAGCAGCTCGAGGAAATCGTAAAGGTCAAGCAGGCGGATCTCACC
>JAFEFQ010000190.1 GCA_018240505.1 Pseudomonadota bacterium | reverse complement strand
AGCAGGGCGAGCAGGTCGGCGGTGTCGTCGGGGTTGTCGCCGAACACCGTGGTCGGCAGTCCGATGTTCTCGCGCGCGAGCAGTTGCAGCGAGCGCAGCTTGTCGCGTGCGCGCAGCACCGCGTCGGAGGAATTCGGCGTGTACACGCCCATCATCTCGAACTGGCGCAGAACCGCGGTGCCGTAGAACGTGATCGAGTTGCCGATGCGCGGGATCACCGCGTCGATGCCGTTGAGCGGCTTGCTCTTGTAGCGCATCAGGAACTTGCCCGGCTCGATGCGCATGTAGCAGCGCAGCGGATCGAGCACGCGCACGCGATGCCCGCGCTTGCGCGCGGCGGCGACGAGGCTCGTCGTCGAATAGAGTTTGGCGTTGCGCGAGAGGATGGCCAATTTCATGCGCTCATCCTCGGGCATGAAGATCGAAAAGCGGCCATCCACGGCCGCGCTTCCCGGGAAAATCTTCTTCTTTACGGGACATCTCGAAAACCTCTCTTCGAAAACCTGCCGCAACGATACGACACCGCCGGATCGACGGCGAAATGATCCCCCAGCGCGCTGCGCCCGAGCAACATCGGAAACAGCATGTCGCGGCGGTCGGTCAGGTTGATCTCGGCCTCGACGCTGGCGCCGCCGAGCACGATGGGCGTGCGGATGAACCAGCGCAACGTGCGGTGGCCGCCGGAATCGGTGACGGCGCGGCGCGCGATCGCGGGCGCCGCGCATTCCACCCGCGACGGATGCCGGCGCCCACCCGCGGAAACGCTGAAGCGCAGCCAGGTGCCGCCGTCGCGCTCGTCGACGGCCAGCGTGTCGACGTGCAGCGAGGACGTGCGCGCGCCCGTGTCGATCTTGGCCTTGATCGCGGCGATGCCCAGCCCGGGCAACGCCAGCCATTCGCGCCAGCCGATGACGATGGGCCCGGTTTGGATCACGTCGAAATCTCGTCGGGGACTGGCCGGCATCATCGCAAATCCGGCGTTACGGGATTCTTGCAATCAGCCGGACATCGCGTGCGCGTGCGCGCGAGCGAGCAGCGCGGGCAGTTCGTGCGGCGACGCGGCGACCGCGTGCGCGCCCGCGGCGATCAGTTCCTCGCGATCGCCGAAGCCCCAGCCCGCGCCGATCGCGCGCACACGGTTGGCGAGCGCGCCTTCGACGTCGAAATGGCGGTCGCCGATCATCGTCGCGAACTCCGGCGCGATGCCGAATTCGTCCAGCGCCCGCGCGATCATCGCCGCCTTCTCGCTGTGCGCGCTGCCGACGGTCACGGCGTAGACGTGCTCGAAGTGCGCGCCGAACGGCAGGCTGGCGACGATCCTGCCGGCATAGAGATCGGGCTTGGAGGTGACCACGGCAAGCCGGACTCCACTGCGGGCGATCGCCGCGACCGCCTCGGCAATGCCCGGATAGACGACGTGCTCGCGCCAGCCGATCGCGCTGAAGCGTTCGCGGTACAGCGCCACCGCGCGCTCGATCCGCTCCGCATCGTCGCCGAGCGCGAGCGGAAACGTCGCGCGCAGCGGCGGGCCTATCCACTTGCGCAGCTCGGCGCGCGGCGGAATTTCCGCGCCGAGTTCCGCCAACGCATACTCGATCGAGGCGATGATGCCGGTTTCCGAATCGATCAGGGTGCCGTCGAGATCGAACAGCGCCAGTGCAGGAGAATTCACGCGCGCGCTTTCAACGCCGCCACGGCCGGCAGCTCCTTGCCCTCGAGGAATTCGAGGAAGGCGCCGCCGCCGGTGGAAATGTAGGAAATGCCGTCGGCCACGCCGTACTTCTCGACCGCGGCCAGCGTGTCGCCGCCGCC
>JAFEFQ010000018.1 GCA_018240505.1 Pseudomonadota bacterium | reverse complement strand
ATCGTCGCGTTGCCGAACGCGGTCGATACCTCGCGCTTCGGCGCCGCACGCGCAGCGCATGACGCCGCCGCGCCGACCTTCCTGTTCGTCGGCCGCCTGGTTCCCGAAAAGGGACTCGACACGCTGTTCGGCGCCTGGGCCGACGCGTTCGGCACGAGCGCGAAGGCGCGCCTGTTGGTGGTCGGCGACGGCCCCCTGCGCGAGCCTTTGCTCGCGCAGGCGCAGGCGAGCGGCATCGCCGCGCAGGTCGAGTTCCTCGGTCATCGCAGCAACGTCGAGGATTTCGTCGCCGCCGCCGATGTCGGCGTGCTGCCGTCGACGATCGAAGGGCTTTCCAACTCGCTGCTCGAATTCATGGCCTCGGGCTTGCCGACGATCGCGAGCCGCGTCAGCGGCAGCGAGGACATGGTGATCGACGGCAACAACGGCTGGCTGTTCGACGTCGGCGACCGTGCGGCGCTCGCGCGCTGCCTGGCCGAGGCCGCGGCGAGCGATCGCGCGCGCCTGTGCCAGCTCGGCCTTGCCGCGCGCGCGCGCATCGCGCACGTCGCGAGCCTCGAAGTCGTCGTCGGCAAGCTGCTCGCGCTGTATCGCGGCACGCGGCCGGCAGAATTGCGCGACGACGCCGTCGCCGAACCGACCGCATCCGGAGGCGCCTGATGTGCGGCATCGTCGGCATCGTGTCCGCGCCGGGCTGCCGGCCGCCGTCGGCCGCGGTCGGTCAGGCGATGAACGATGCGATCCGCCATCGCGGACCGGACGACCAGGGCTTGCACGTCGACGAGCAGGCGTTGATCGCGATGCGCCGCCTGGCCATCATCGACCTCGCCAGCGGCCACCAGCCGATGCAGAGCGAGGACGGCGCCGTCCACCTCGTTTTCAACGGCGAGATCTACAACTATCGCGAGCTGCGTGCGCAACTCGTCGCGCGCGGGCATCGCTTCGCCACGCAGTCGGACACCGAGGTCATCCTGCGCGGCTATCTCGAGTACGGCGCGGCCTGCTTCGAAAAACTCAACGGCATGTACGCGATCGCGCTGTGGGACAGGCGCACGCGCAGTCTCCTGCTGGCGCGCGATCGCTTCGGCGAAAAGCCGCTGTTCTACCACGACGACGGCGAACGCCTCGTGTTCGCCAGCGAGCTGAAGTCGCTGATCGAAGTGCCAGGTTTCGCTCGCGCGATCGACCCGGCCGCGGTGCGCGCCTACGTGACGTTCGGCTACGTGCCAAGCCCCGGCAGCATCTTCGCGAACGTGCGCAAGTTGCCGCCGGCGCACTACCTCGTCTACCGCGATGGTCGCAGCGAACTGCATCGCTACTGGTCGCTCGAATGGAACGCAACGAGCGCGAGCAACGAGCGCGAGGCCGAGGACCTGCTGGCGACGAAGCTCGACGAGGCGGTGTCGAGCCGGCTGGTCTCGGACGTGCCGTTCGGCGCCTTCCTCAGCGGCGGGCTCGATTCGAGCGTGGTCGTCGCGCTGATGAGCCGGCACCTGTCGCAGCCGGTGCGGACGTTTTCGATCGGCTTCCGCGAGCAGGCCTACAACGAGCTGTCCGACGCGCGCCGCGTCGCGCAGCATCTCGGCACCGAGCATCACGAACTCGTCGTCGAGCCGGATGCGGTCGAGCTTTTGCAGCAGCTGGTCTGGTATCTCGACGAGCCGTTCGCCGACGCCTCGGCGGTGCCGACGTTTCTCGTCGCGCAGCTCGCACGCAGGCAGGTCAAGATGGTGCTGACCGGCGACGGCGGCGACGAGGCGTTCGGCGGTTACGACCGCTACCTGCGCTTCCTCAAACTGCAGAGCCTCGGCACCGCACGGCCGCTGGCGTCGCTCGCCGCGCGCGCGGCCGGAAGCGTGCTGCCCGGCGCGAGCGGCTATCGCCTGCGCCGCATCGGCGAGCGTCTGCGGCAGACGTTCCCTGACAGCTACCTCAGCGGCGTCGCCCTGACCGCACCGGACCTGGCGGCCGCGCTGCTCGGCGAATCCGCGGCACGCGACCGCTACGAAGGCCTGCATCTCGACGGCGCCGCGCTTGCGCGCCTCGGCGATCTCGACCGCATCGTCGCGATCGATTTCGCGAGTTACCTGCCCGACGACATCCTGGTCAAGCTCGACCGCATGGCGATGGCGAATTCGCTGGAAGGCCGCTCACCGCTGCTCGACCATCGCCTCGTCGAATTCGCGGTCAACCTGCCGCCGTCGATGCGCGTGCGTGACGGCCGCGGCAAGTACCTGCTGCGACGCGTCGCCGCGCGCTGGTTGCCGCCGGACGTACTGGCCAAGCCGAAACAGGGCTTCGGCATCCCGCTCGCCGAGTGGTTCCGCGGCCCGCTGCGCGAACTCGCCGAAGACACGCTGGCAAGCCGCGCGTTCCGCGAGCGCGGCCTGATCGATCCGGCCGCCGCACGCGATTGCCTCGAGCGCCACCTCGCCAACGCCGCCGACATGAGCGAAACGCTGTGGGTGGTTCTCTCGCTGGAACTGTGGTGCCGCCGCTTCCTCGACGCGCGCGCGCCGGCAGCGACAGCGGTTGCCTGACGCGGAGCGACGGCCATGCTGCGTTTGCTTCTGATCTTCCAGATCTTCTACAGCGTCTACCAGGATCACTTCACGTTCGAGACCGGCCTCCCCGGCCTCAACCTGCCAAACCTGTTGTTCCTCGCCACACTGTTTCTCATCACGACGGGCAGGAAGGACACGGAACCGGCGCCGCCCGCGCGTCTGCGCCGCGCGCTGATTCTGTTTTTCGCCACGCTGATAATCGGCTTCGTGATCGCGCAGATTCGCGCGCCTGGCGACCTCATGGCCGACGTCACCTACCTCAAGAACGCGATTTTCTCGCCGCTGCTGTACTTTCTCTACCTGCGCTGCAGGCAGGATTTCAAAACCACGCGATTGATGATCATCGTCGTCGCCGCCGTAGCGTCCATCGCAGCCTTGCAGGCGGTGCGCCAAGGCCTCGACTATGGCATCGGCAACTACAATGAGACGCATCGCGCGACTGGACCGTTCGGTTCCAACGTCGGAAACGCGAACCGCGCCGGTGTCTACTTCGCAATGTTCCTGCCGATGTTCATCGCGATTACGCTGTTCTTCCGCCAGCTCTGGTGGCGACTTGGCGCGTTGTTCAACGTCGGCCTGCTGGCGTTCGCGCTGCTCGTGACCTATTCGCGGCAGTCTTACTTCATCGCGTTGCTCGGCCTCACGGTGCTGTTGCTCCGGCGCAATATCGTGTTCGCGGTCGTGATCGGCTTTGTTCTGGTTTCGCTAGCCGGCTACCTCCCCGACAGCGTGACGCAACGCGTCACCGAGACGCAGCAGATCAGCAAGACCGGCGAGGAGGAAGTCGACGAAAGCACTGCCAGCCGTTGGGAAATCTGGGCCGGAGCGATGGAAATCTGGAGGGCGAACCCGATGGGGGTCGGCCTCAACCGCTTCAAGGACGAGATTGGCAACTACTCGCGCTACAAGCACTACGACGCACACAACTTCTACGTGCTGACCCTGACCGAACTCGGCCCGCAGGGTCTGTTCGCGCTGCTGATGCTGCTGCGCGCTCTGTTTTCGCTCGGCACGTTCATGCGCAAGACGGCTCCACCCGACGATCCCGAGGCGCGTGCGCTCGCGCTCGGCTTCAGTGTGGCGACGCTGGATGTGGCCGCCGGCTGCCTGTACGGCAGTCCGTTCCTATATGGCGCCATGATGTCCAACTACTGGATTTTGTCCGGCCTGCTCGAGCGCTACTTCCGTCTGCTGCGTGCACGGGCGGATGGCGCCACCGCGCAGGCAAGCAAGCCTGCGCCCCCCAAGCTCGCGTCGCGCTACCCGCTTGCCGCGCGCACGTTGCCGGGAAGACGCGAATGACGGGCCTGCGGCCTCCCCCGGCAGATGCACCCAGGGTCGCCCATCTCATTGGCATCATCCGCTGATCGGTAGAATTCGCCGCCAGCTGCCATGACCGCGCCAAGCATCAAGAAGCCGTTCTATCTCCCGGAGCTCGATATCCTGCGTGCCGGGGCGTTTTTTGCTGTTTTCATCAGCCACTGGGCTCCCGAGGTCGAAGCCGCCTATCTCCAGCACGGCTTGTCTCCGCTGCTCGCGCACTCGTTCTATTCACTCACACAGGCCGGGGGCGCCGGCGTGTTGCTGTTTTTTTGCCTGAGCTCTTATCTCATTACCAAGCTGCTTCTCGGCGAGATCGCCGCCAATGGAAGCATCAATGTGGGCGCGTTCTACCTGAGACGCATACTGCGCATCTGGCCGCTGTACCTGCTCTTCACCGCGTTCGCGGCGCTGTTGCCGTTTGTCGACCCCGAACAGCGCTTCGGGCCGCGCGACATTCTCGCGTTCCTCTTCTTTTGCGGCAATTGGCTGTGGGCACTCCACTGTTCCCTTTATACCGTGGCATCGCCACTGTGGAGTGTTTCGGTCGAGGAGCAGTTCTACCTCTGCTGGCCGTGGGTGATCCGGCGTTCGACGCCGGTACGGATCCAGCGGATCGCGATCTGGCTGCTCGTCATCGCGGCCCTCAACCGCGTGCTCGTGGTAACCGGCATCGAACCCACCACCCTGAGGCACAACACGTTAACCCAGCTCGACTCGATCGCCCTGGGCGCACTGCTGGCGCTCGGTGTCGACCAGCGCGGCGACGATGTGCGGCGCCGCCACCGCTTCTTGATCATCGCGATCGCAGCCGCGTCAATCCTTCTCAACAAGTTCCTGCTCGGCGACAACGATCCCGGACCCTACTCCCTTGTTTACTATCCGATGGTGTCGCTCGCCTGCGCGGTCATCCTGTGGGCGACGCTCGGCGTCGAGCTCAGGCGCGATTCTGCGCCGACGCGTCTGCTCATCTTTCTCGGCACGATCTCGTACGGGCTGTACGTCGTGCACCATTTCGCACTGTATGCGGTCGACGCGCTCTACGCGCGATTGCCGCACATCGGCTTCATCGCGGCGATCCTGCTTCGCGGCGTGGCGGCGATGGCGCTCACCATCGGACTCGCGATGCTGTCGTACCGCTTCCTCGAGCGACCGTTCCTGCGGCTCAAGTCGCGTTTCGAACGCTGACAGGAAAGACTGCCCAACAACCCGCACGCGGCGAACAACGGATACCGACCGGTCAATACGAGAAGATCGACCACGATCGTTTCGCCGTCTATCCCTTTTTCCACAGTCGCTGCGGATCGTGCTGCAGGCGCAGCCAAGCCGGCAGGGAGACGAATGCCGCTGCGTTCAGCATGAGGAACGTGCCGGCCGTGGGCAGGAGCGGAACGCGCGCCGCCAGTCGCGGGGCCAACAGGGCCGCGACCGCGGCGAGATAGCACAAGGTCTGCAAGCCGAAGGCTGCCCGATACGATCCTCCGGCCGCGGCGGAGGCAAGCCAGGCGCCAAGCAACGCCCAAGGCACGAGCAGACGCAGGAACTTGTGCGAGAACCAGGCGAAAAAAACCGGGTTGCGCAGAGGATTCATCAGCCAGGGCATGCGCACGATCAACTGCCAGTTGCCGGCCAGCGTACGCGTCTTGCGCCGGAATTCCGTCTTCGCATCGGAACTCGCGATATCGTAGGCAATCGCATCGCGCGCCATCCACACGCGCTGGCCGGCTCGAATCACCTGCAGCGGCACCCACATGTCGTCGAGGATGGTGCCGGCCGGCATGGCGCGGAACAGTTTCGTGCGCAGCGCGTAGACCGCGCCGCTGACCCCATGCAACCAGGACAAAAGGGCCTCGCTCTCGCGCAGCGATTTCTCGATGCGCCAGTAGAGTCCAATGCTCGCCTGGGCGGGATGCTCGAAGTCCTCGACGATCTCGAGTTCCCCGCTGACCGCGCCGACTGCGGGATCGGCAAAGGCCGCCAGGAGACGTCGCAGCGCATCCGGCGCGAAGCGTTGCCGCGCATCGGTGAACACCACAAAATCGGTCGACACCTCATCGAGCGCCGCATTCAGCGCCACCGCCTTGCCGGCGTTTTCGGCCAAGGCGATGACGCGTACGCTTGCATCGATCCGCGCGGCCGTCTCGGTGCCGTCGCAGCTGCCGTCGCTGACCACGAGCACGTGGAGTTTCTCGCGCGGATAGTCCTGCTCGAAGATGTTCCCGATCCGCGCGGCGATGCGCCCGGCTTCGTTGCGCGCGGCGATCACCACGGTCACATCCGGCGTCGTTTCATCCTGCCGGGGCGCATTGCCGAGCGTGCGGGCGAGCAGCCGCGCCAGCAGCGGGTAGCCCAGGTACGCGTATCCGACCAAGGCGAGGCTCGACCAGAAAACGCAGACGATCATGACCCGAACACGCGCGCGCGCAGCTGCTCGTAGCGCCGGTTGCCGAGCATGCGCTTCGGCAGCCGCAGCGCGTGGTAGCGCATCCGCGCGATGCGTGGCCCGATACCGCTCCAGGTCACCATTCCCGCAAACTCCTTCATGCCCAGTCCGCGCGTCACGGCGAGGCGTTGCAGATACGAATCTCCGCACCAGCCACGATTGGGACCGGGCTCGGAATTGAGCAGGTAGCGATACCCCAGCCGCTGCGCGAGCAGGCGCTCACGTTCACCGCCACGTCCGCCGGGTAGCGCCAGCGCGTCGACGGCTTTTCCGGTGGCCTGTTCGAGCACCCGTTTGCTCGAACTCAATTCCTCGTCGAGATCGCCCGGCTCCAGGTCTTCGAGGTAACGATGGCTGCGGCCGTGCGATTGCACTCCCATACCGGCCTGGCTCAATGCGCGCACGTCGGTGGGCGCAAGCATGCCGTCGCTGCCGATGAAATCGCTGGTGACGAAGAATTCGGCGACGAGACCGCGTTCGAGCAGGAGCGGCAGCGCAACTTCGATGTTGCTGACGTCGCCGTCGTCGAACGTGATGACGACCCGCTTCCCGCCGCGGGTGTCGTAGCTGCGCAGTTCATCGAGCAGCACGCTGCGATAGCCCTGTGCGAGCAACCAGTCGAGCTGTGCGGAAAACGTCTGCGGGGCGACGCTGTAGACAGGCTCGTAACGGCCGCGGCTGTGCGCGTCCGCATGGATGCCGTGGTACATCAGCACCGGGAGCGACGCCTCAGCCATGCCCACGTGTCCGCGGCTGGGCGCAGCCGTTGCGGCATTCGCTGCCGCCCGGGCGCGGCTTTGCCGTCTCCGGTACGATCAGCGGCTTGATCGGTGCATCGCCCAAGCTGCGCATCAACGTTTGAAAATGACCGTGAACATCGCGATGTTTTCGCGGAACCTCTGCAAGGCAACGGTGCTCGATCGCTGGTTGTGGATCAGATCCAGTCGCCAGCTCCAGCGACGGGCGAGTTGATTGGTCAGAAACAGGCCGTAGCGCAGATCCTCGTCGCGCCGGTCGATCAAGGTGTACTTGCGCGTTTCTTCCGACGCATCGAACCCTGCCATCCACAACGGCCGCAACTGATAACTCGCGCTGGCCACTGCGCCGTGCGTGGTCTGGTCGGTCGCGCCGAGCTCAGCCTGGTTCACCGAGGGCACCAGCGAGTACTGAAGGTCGCGATAGAAAGGTGCGAGACGCACATTCAGCCGCGGCACCTGATAGCTATAGCTCAGGTCGAACCGCTTTTCGAGATAGACCTGCGAGGTGATCGGTACGCTGCCGGCGACGATCGGACCTCCCGTCGTGCGTGCGACCAGCGCCGACGGGTCGATCATCAAATCCTGGGTCGCGTCCGAGTAGCGGCGCGCAAAGCCGAGTTCGAGGGTGCTGCTCGGTGTCGCGCGCCATTTGACGTCACCGCGCAACAACGGCCCGGAACTGCCCGGAGCGTGGGAAAAATCCAGGCTTGTATAGCCGAGCGCAAAATCCAGGTCGATCTGGGAGAGTTTGCTCAGATAGCGCGCATAGGCGGCGTAACGATCGTAGTCGGGCCCTCCCGTGGAATCGGTGAAATGGATGTGCTGGACATCCACATTCGCCGACAACTGGTCGGTGGGGCTGAGGTCGCGAATCGCGCGCACGCCGGCCGAATAGCGCTGGGAATTGAATTCCTTGGTCACCGAGGCAGTACTGTTGGTGTAGCGCAAATCGGCTTCGCCGCGCAGGCCTGCCCCGGCCCGGAACAACAGCGTGGGGCCCAGGCTGAAGACGTTGGTCTGCTGCTGCTGGCCCGGCGCGTTGCTGCTTTGGAACACATTGACCGGCTGCACTCCCGCGTAGTCCTCGAAGTCAAAGCTCAGCCGCTGTGGAACGATCACCCAGTTGGCGATGCCGGACAATTGCCCGCGCAATTCGTTGTCGAAACGCCCGCCCGTGTAATCGCGGTACTCGATCAGCCCGTTCGCTTGCGCCTGCAAGGTCGAGCCCTGCTCGAGCCAGTCGAAGGTGAGCCTGGGAATCAGCACGGTTTCCTCGACACGCTGGGTGGCGGTCTCGGCGATGTTGTCGTTGTGCTCGACACCGAGCTGCAGGGTGTAATTCAGCGACTGCGCGTCCGCGGTAGCGGCCGCGATCAGCGATGTGCCGACCAGCCATGCTGTCTTGCTGCCTCGACGCCTGGCCGCGCAAAGCCGTGTATTGGTTTTGGCGTCGACTCCGCTACACGTCGAAGCCCGACTGCGTGCGGCCGGACAACTGCCGACTCGCTTCGCGATGAGCCGTCTCCGGCCCGCAGAAAACTCCGACTTGCCAGAAGCGTCACCAGGAATGTTCGACATGAGCCGTCCCCCTCAGGGCAACTGATTGAACACCACACCAGCCAATTTGCTTGGGTCGAACGTCGCTACCGCCTGATTGATCGTCGCCGCAGTATCGCGTCCGTATCCGACGACGACCACGATGAAGTCGGCAAGATCGGAGAGAATGCGGGCATCCGGCGAGCCCTTGATGGCCGGACCGTCGAGTATCAGATAACGGTCGGCATAGCGCTTGCGCATCTGATGGATCACCATCTGCATGTTGATCGATGAATAGTACTCTCCATTCATCTCCTGCGTCCGGCCGGTAGGAACGAGGCGCAGGCGCGGAATGCCGGTTTGATAGATGAACTGTCCAAGATTGGCGCCGGGGTGCTCGATGCAGTCGAACAGCCCGCCTTTCGTCGGCTCGATGCCGAACGCCTTGTGCTGGCTTGGGCGCCGGAAATCGCAGTCGATCAGCAGAGCGGTTTTTGCCTCATCGAACGCAAAGGCAGCGGCAAGGTTGCGGGCGACGAAACTGCCGCCGTAACCAGGCCCGATCGGCGCTACCATCGTCACGAAGTTGTTGGTTCCCGCGGCAAGCGCGAGGAGGCGCGTGCGCAGTTCACGAAATGCGTCGGACATCCCGCCCGAAACATCGTCGGGCACGATCAACCGCATTGCATGGCGCTCGCGCAAGGACAGTTGCCACGACTGTTCCATGCGTGCAATCGCGGCACTGGAAGAACCGCGCTGCAACATCGTTCCGGTACGCACGGGCTGCGGCACCTGCCGCTCCACCTGCTCGGGCAAGTTGTCTTCGTTGGCGATGTTCATAGTGCTCTCGAATGCAACAGTACGACCAGGACATAGGCGGCGATCACACCGGCCACGATCAGGACCAGCGCCATCGTACCGAGTCTCCCGCGGCGCCTCTCCCTGACCGTCACGCAAACCGGAATCGTTGCCAGTACGGGCAACCCGATCAGACGTTCGAGCTGTTCACCCGAACGCACGCGCGTATCAACGCGCGCCAACGCGAACAGCAGAAGCGCAGGCAGCCCTATGCCGATGGCCAGACCTGCGAGGCTGAAATGCACGAAGCGCAGGCCGACCGGCTGCACCGGCTTGATCGCCGGCTCCTGGATTGCAAACGTCAAGCCCTGATGGTCCGCGTCGAGGTTCATCGACACGCGTGCGTTTTCGCGGCGCTTGAGCAAATCCTGGTAGGTGTCGCGGTTGACTTCGTAGTCACGCGTCAGCTCCGCAAGGTCATTCTCCGAATCGGCGATGCGGCGGCTGCGCTCCAGCTCGCTGTTGAGCAAAGTCTGGCTTGCGTTCATGCGCGACGCCGCTGCTCCGGCGTCGAAACGCACTTCGGCCATCTTGCTGCGCAGATCCAGATACAACGGGTTGGTGATCGCGACGTCCGAACCCGCGGTGGAGACTCCCGCCGCCTGGCGAGCTTCGCTCCGACTCTGCTCGCGTCCGAGCGCACCGCGTACGTCTTCCATTTCGTGGCGCACGCGGATGACGTCCGGATGCTGGTCGGTATAGGTCAGGTGCAGTTTGTCCAGTTCGTTCTGCAATTCCACCAGCCGCACGCGAAACTGTCCCTCGCGCGTCTGCGTCGCCACCACGGCTGACTCTCCGGAAAGCTGCGAGGCGAGCGATGCGGCTTTCGCGTTCAGCCCCATCATTTCGATGCGCGCGTTTTCGACCTGGCTGCGCAGCGCACTGATGCGCGTATTCGAATCGGTAGCGCTGCCCGGCCGCGCATCCACGTTCTTGGCGCGGAACGCCTTGAGCTTGTCTTCGGCGTCGGTCAACTTCTTGTGGTACTCCTCGACCTGACCACTGATGAACTCGTAGGCTTCGCGGCTCTCGCGCTCCTTGGCGGCGAAGCTCTCCTGAATGAAGCGATCGGCCATCAGCTTGTCGAGCTTGTAGGTGCGATCGGGATCCGAATCCGCATAGGCGATCTGGATCAAATTGTCCTTGTAAAGACTGATCGTGGTCCGATTCTTGATGGCATCGATGATCTTCTCCTGTTCGATCGGACTCGGCTTGGCGTCCAGCCAACCGCCGGCAGCCAGGACCTCGTCCATGATCTTGCGGCTGAAGATCACTTCGCGCGCGATCGCGGCGCGGTCCGTGACTCCGGTCGGCACCGCCCTGCCTTCCATGAGCGGTTTGATGATGCTGCTTTCCTGCACCAGGATCGTGGTCGAGGAAACGTATTTCTTCGGCCACCACAATCCGAATCCGAGCGCAGTCAATGCAACCACGGCGAATATCACACCGATCGTCAGCTTCCGACGCCCCGCCTCGTTGACGAGAACACTCGTCATCTCCTTGGTGGTAATCAGTTCGCCGCTCATGATCGTCGCCCTTGCCCGCTCGGTGAAATGCTCTGCCGGCGCCTAAAAAGCGCGCTCGGGCACGGTGATGATGTCACCCGGTTGTACCTGGTAGTTCGTTGACAAATCGCCCTTCTTCAGGATCCTGTCGAGGCGCACGTCCATGGCCTTTGTCGCCTCTCCATCCTTGCGATACAACTCTGTCCGGTCCGCTGCGGCGAACTCCGTCGTTCCGTTCGCGGCGAGAACCGCATCGAGCACGGTCATTCCCTGCCGATACGGGACCGAAACCGGCTGCCGAACCGCACCCGTGACGCGCACGCGCGACAGGTACTCGTGGCTGCGCAGTTGGGTGAGAATGACTGCCACCTGGGGTTCGCGCACGTAGACCGCGAGTTTTTCCTTTATCGCCGCCGCAACTTCTTCGGGCGTGCGTCCGCCGGCAATCACATCGCCGCCCAGCGGGATCGATATGCGGCCATCCGGGCGCACCGGCACAGTGACGCTCAGATCGGGGTTGTGCCATACCGATACCTGCACCACGTCATCCACACCGATGCGATAGACATCGACACCCATGCCCGGCGCCGGCCGGGACGGAACGGGTTCGGCGCTCCAGAGGCAGGTCGCGAACGCCAGCGAGCAAACCAGGCCCGCAGTACGAAACATTTCACCGAGCGACACCTTGGCGGCCATCCCGCGCAGATCGGCGTCACGCAAAAACCGGAACAGTCTTTTCATCGTGGTTTGTCCGTCAAGATCCTAGTCAGTTGCCTACACCGCGTAGTACTCCCGGTACCAGCGTACAAAGCGTTCGATACCGACCTCCACCGGAGTTGCCGGGGAATAACCGACATCGCGGCGCAATTCTTCGACGTCCGCATGCGTGTCGGGTACATCCCCGGGTTGCAGCGGCAAAAAAACCTTCTGTGCGCTGCGGCCAAGACGGGACTCGAGAATTTCGATGTACCGTTCCAGCTGCACAGGTTGATGGTTGCCAATATTGTATACACGATACGGCGCGAAGGATGACGCCGGATTCGGCTGCAGCGGGTCGAAGGCCGGGTCGCCGGCGGGGACGTGGTCGAGAGTGCGGATGACGCCCTCGACAATGTCGTCGATATAGGTGAAGTCGCGGCTGTGGCGCCCGTGATTGAATACTTCGATCGCTTCACCCGCGAGGATCTTGCGCGTGAACAGAAACAACGCCATGTCCGGCCGCCCCCACGGACCGTAGACGGTGAAGAACCGCAATCCGGTCGTCGGCAGCCCGAACAGGTGGCTGTAGGTGTGGGCCATCAGCTCGTTGGCCTTCTTCGTCGCCGCGTACATGCTGACCGGATGATCGACGGAGTCGCGTACCGAAAACGGCAGCTTGCGGTTGCCGCCGTACACCGAGCTCGACGAGGCATACACCAGGTGCTCGATCGCATGGTGCCGGCACGCCTCCAGGACATTGAGGAAGCCGACGATATTGCTGTCCACGTAGGCACGCGGATTTTCCAGCGAATAGCGTACTCCTGCCTGCGCCGCGAGATTGACCACGCGCGCGGGCCGGAATTTCGCGAAGCAACGCTCGACCGCCGCGTTGTCCTCGAGGTCCGCCTTGACGAACTCGAAGCCGGGCCGCCCGGTCAACCGCGCCAGGCGCGCCTCTTTGAGCCGCGGATCGTAGTAGGCGTTGAGGTTGTCGAAGCCGAGAACTTCATCTCCGCGCGCCAGCAGCCGTTCGCTCAGCGCCGATCCGATAAAGCCTGCCGCACCGGTAACAAGAACTTTCATGATGAACGCCAAGGGGTGACCACAGGAAGAGGTCGACGTGGCAAGATGAGCGGAAGGCGCGTCATGGCGGATACAGCACGGCACCGGCTTGATGAGCGGCGCGACTGCCGCGACCTGCAACTCCACGCACCGTCCATGAACCCCATGACCACGGCCTCCAAATCACGCCGGAAACACTACAGCCGATCGTCCACCGCCGACTTCATCAGGGCGTATTTGACGTCGAACAGTATACTGTTGGACTTGCCGAGGGCGCGAATGTTCTTCTCGCCCATCTCGACGAATTGGCGATGTGCGACCGCCAGGATGATGGCGTCGTATCTTTCCGCGCCGAGTTCGGTGAGCAGGTCCAGACCGTATTCCTGCCGCGCCTCGGCTGCGCCGACCCAGGGATCGTACACGTCCACGCGAGTGTCGTAGGCCCTGAATTCGTTGACCAGGTCGATCACCCGCGTGTTGCGCAGGTCCGGGCAGTTTTCCTTGAATGCCAGACCGAGCACGAGGACATTGGCGTTGACGACCTGAATGCGCCGCTGGGTCATCAACTTGATCACGCGCTGCGCAACGTGCGAGCCCATGCTGTCATTGATGCGCCGCCCGGACAGGATGACTTCGGGATGGTAGCCGAGCTGCTGCGCCTTGTGCGTGAGGTAGTACGGATCCACGCCGATGCAGTGACCGCCGACAAGACCGGGGCGAAACGGCAGGAAATTCCACTTCGTCCCCGCCGCCTGCAACACCTCGAGCGTGTCGATGCCGAGACGCTGGCTGATCAGCGCGAATTCATTGATCAAGGCGATGTTCACGTCGCGCTGCGTGTTCTCGATCACCTTGGCCATCTCGGCGACGCGGATGCTCGATGCGCGATGGGTGCCCGCCTGCACGATCTCGCGATACAGCGCATCGACGAATTCGGCGGCCGCCGGCGTCGAACCGGAGGTGATCTTGACGATGCTTTCGAGCCGGTGCGTCTTGTCGCCCGGATTGATGCGCTCCGGACTGTATCCGGTATAAAAATCCACATTGTGGCGCAGGCCCGAAGCGCGCTCGATGATCGGCACGCAGATCTCCTCGGTCGCCCCCGGGTAGACGGTCGATTCGAAGATCGCGATGCCGCCCGGCCTGATCACCCGGCCCACGGTCAAACTCGCCGATTCGAGCGGACGCAGATCCGGTCGCTTGAACTCGTCGATCGGCGTAGGCACGGTAACGATGAAGACGTCGCGGTCCCGGAGGTCGGCCGGATCGTGGCTGAAGCGCAACTGCGCGGCAGCTTCGAGTTCCCCGGCGGAAATCTCCAGCGTGTGATCGCGCCCGTCACGCAACTCGGCGATGCGCGCGGCATTGATGTCGAAACCGACCACGTCGCGCCGGCGGCCGAATGCGACCGCGAGCGGCAATCCCACATAACCCAGACCGATGATCGCCACACGCGCCGAGTCGAAGGGCGCCAACGGCACGTTAGTCATAGACCGATCCGATAGCCACAGGGAGAACTTCAGGTACTTGAAAGCCGTTCGCATTCACGGAGCGGCAGCGCGCAACGGCCATACCGCTCGGCACCCGCTCCACCCGCCACATTTCATCAGGATGCCTCGGCTGGCGATTACAGGGGTTTCGAGTTGCACAGGCAAGACATTGGCTGGATTGTGTGTACTGTTTCACATTATCGCGAAATGTGCTAGGCTGTTCGTCCGGCCAGAATAGTGGAATCCGGTCCAAGGGGGATCACGGGACGCCTCTTCCCGTGATGTGTCGTCGTCACTCAGGACCCCCTTTGTGCAGTGCGATATCTGCGACGGACATCCGTCCGTGGACGCGCCCGAAATTCCGCCACGATGCCTGCCAAGGTAATTGCAGCGACCCAGTCTTGTACTGGATCAATAGTCATCTCCGTTTGTGTAACGACTCATGTAACGACCCGGACAGCTTCTCGGAATACCCAAGGAGTAGGTCAGATGCTTCGTTTCCTCCGTCAACAAATGCCGCGCTGGCTGGTCGCCCTCACCATCAGCGAATGCGCTCTGCTCATGCTCGGCGTGCACGTATCGATGTACCTGCGTTATATCCGCGTGCCGGCAGAGTACGCGGCTTTTTCGCAAGGGTTGCTGCTGCGTAGCGCGATTTTCGCCCTGTGTGTGATGACCGGGATGGCCGCGCTCGGGCTGTACCAGCCGCACGTCCGCGAAACGCCGTCCGGCGTGCTGCTGCGTCAGGCAGTCGGCTTCGCGATTGGCGGCGTTCTGCTCGTACTCCTCTACTATGCGATTCCGCAGATCTACATCGGTCGCGGCGTGATCGGTCTGTCGCTGTTCTTCGGCCTGCTGCTCGTGTGCGCGTTCCGCGTCTGGTTCCTGAGCCTGATCGACAGCGAAATGCTCAAGCGCCGCGTTGCGGTGCTGGGCGCCGGCCAAGCCGCCACCGCGGTCCATCGTTGGCTCAGCGATCCTTCCAATCGTCGCACGCTCAACCTGGTCGGCTACATCCCGGTCGGCAACGATGCGGTTTGCGTGCCGCAGAACCAGCTGATTTCGATCAGCGGATCCCTGTTCCAATGGGCTCTGCAACACGATATCGCCGAAATCGTCGTCGGTCCGGACGACCGTCGCGGCGTGTTGTCCATGGAACAATTGCTCGAATGCAAACACAACGGCATCGAAGTGACCGACGTCTGTCGCTTCCTCGAGCGCGAATCCGGCGAGATCAATCTCGCCGTGTCGCCATCCTGGCTGGTTTTCTCCGAAGGCTTCCACGCCACCCTGCTGCGCAAGGCCACCAAGCGTGCCTTCGACATCGTCAGCGCGATGGCGGTGTTGCTGTTGACCTGGCCGTTCATGCTGCTGGTCGCGTTGGCGATTCGCCTGGAATCCGGACCCGGCCAACCGATTCTCTACCGTCAACGTCGCGTCGGCGAACACGGCTTCACGTTCAACCTGTACAAGTTCCGCAGCATGCGCACCGATGCCGAGCGCGACGGCATCGCGCGCTGGGCCGCGACGAACGACGATCGCGTCACGCGCGTCGGCCGCTTCATCCGCAAGGTGCGGCTCGACGAGCTGCCACAGCTGTGGAACGTGCTCTGCGGCGAAATGAGTTTCATCGGCCCACGCCCGGAGCGCCCCGAATTCGTCGACGGCCTGAACAACAAGATCACCTACTATTCCCTGCGTCACGCCGTGAAGCCGGGCCTGACCGGGTGGGCGCAGTTGCGCTACCCGTACGGTTCGAGCGAAGAGGACGCCTCGATGAAGCTCACTTACGACCTGTTCTACGTGAAGAACCACAGCATGCGCTTCGACTTGATGATCTTCATCCAGACGATCGAGGTCGTACTGTTCGGACGCGGCGCACGCTAGGTTTTTTGCGCATCAGGCACACAGGCGCGCCGCGTTCGGCATGGCCGAGCGGGGCCGTTTCGGAACGATCTTTGCGAGACCGCTAGAATCCCCATCTTTCCCCGGGATTCAATCATGCGCATCTGCGTCTACGCCGCCTCCAGCCGCTATTGCGATCCGATCTATCTCGACGCCGCACGCCAACTCGGCGCCACGCTCGCGCGCGCGAACTGCCAGGTCGTCTACGGCGGCGGCGCGGGCGGCCTCATGGGCGCGCTGGCCGACGGCGCTCTGGCCTCGGGCGGCGAGGTGATCGGCATCATCCCGCGCTTCATGATCGAAGTGGAATGGCAGCACCCGGGCGTCGCCAACCTCGAAGTCGTCGAGGACATGCGCGAGCGCAAGCACCGGCTCCTCACCGGTTCGGACGCGGTCATCGCGCTACCCGGCGGCTCGGGCACGCTCGAGGAACTGTTCGAGGCGATCACGCTCAAGCGCCTCGGCATCTACTTCAACCCGATCGTGCTGCTCAACATCCGCGACTTCTACGCGCCGCTGCAGGCGTTCATGCAGCAGGTCGTCGCCGAGCATTTCATGAACGACGAACACCTGCAGATGTGGTCGCTGGTCAACAGCGTGGCCGAGACGCTGCCGCGTATCCGCGCGACGCCGCGCTGGCGCGAGGACGCGCGTGCGCATGCGGCGGTGAAGGCCTGAAATACTTGCCTGTCATTCCCGCATGCTTCTGGCGGGATCCGACGACTTCGCTCTTGCCTCGTTTCGAAAAACTAAAGGCACTGAATTTCCCGTGTTCGCGGGACTGCAAAGGCAGATGCCGAAACGAACATTCGCGTAGCGAATGGCCCGAAGGGTGATCTCCGGAATGGCAATGACGAGCGACTGCTACTCGAACCGGTTCGCCGGCCCGTCGGACGAGCCACCGCCGCGATCATCGTCGAGAAGGCCGGGCGAAGACGCATCGCCGTCGTCGCCCGAACTATTGCCGGTCGACGAGCCCGCCGCACTGCGATCGGCCTGCTTCTGCCAGCGTGTCTTGATCGGATTGGCCACCTCGGCCGCCTCGGCGCCGGCCAGCAGGGCGGCCTTGCGCTCCTCGGGCAGGTCGGCCCAGTGGCAGTCGGCGAGCGCGCCTTCGAGTGCATAGAGCAGGTTCAGGCTCGGCCGGAAACCGGCGCGCTTGACCTTCATGAACGCCTCGACCGCACCGAGCCGCACGAGATCATCCTGCGTGCGCACGCCAACCTGGCGCAGCCACGCGGCCGACTTCGGCCCGACGTTGCGGATTTTTTCCGGAGTTTCTTTGCCGGCCATCGTCGTTTCCTATTCGGCGCGCAGCGATTGCAGAAAGATTGCCGCGAGGTTTTCCATGCCGGCGCGATCGTCCTCGTCGAAACGCGCGGGCGTGGGGCTGTCGACGTCGAACACGCCGAGCAGCTTGCCGCCGGCGACCAGCGGCACGACGATTTCCGAGCGCGAGGCCGCGTCGCAGGCGATGTGGCCGGGAAACGCGTACACGTCGGCGACGACCTGGGTCTGCCGCGTCGACGCGGCCGCGCCGCACACGCCCTTGTCCAGCGCGATGCGCACGCAGGCCGGCTTGCCCTGGAACGGACCGACCACGAGCTCGCTGCCGTCGAAGAAATAGAAGCCGGCCCAGTTCAGGCCGGGCAACGCGTTGTAGACCAGTGCGGCGAAGTTCGCCGCGTTGGCGATGCGGTCGCGTTCGCCGTGCAGCAGGCCGCGCGCCTGTTCGGCGAGTTCGGCGTACTGCCCGGGCTTGCTGTCGGATTGGAGCGCAGCGGCGGTGAACATGATTCGTCCGCAAGTGGAATCTTCGTATTCTACCCCAGCGCCCCATCCGGCACCGTCTTTGAACCTGTTTTCAAATCGTAGCGAGCGAAGGCCCGATCTTGTCTAGGATCGGGCGTGCGCACGGAGCGCAGGAACCGGAGTGTACGGTCGAGTACATGAGGATGACTCGCCGCATCCGCGGCTCGCCCTGCGGGCCATTCG
>JAFEFQ010000189.1 GCA_018240505.1 Pseudomonadota bacterium | reverse complement strand
CACAAGAAGCACGGCTCGCATCGCATGCCCAGCGAAGGCGACGGCGCGCCGCGCTATTTCGGCGCCGAATTGCACCTCTCCGACGAAGGCCACGCGCGTCGTGGCGCGATCAAGCGCAAGCCGCGCCGCCAGCTCGAACCGATGCGCTCGCCGTCGGGCGGTCCGCACGGCTTCTCGCGTCCGACCGCCCCGGTCATGCGTGACATCGCGGTCGGCGAATCGATCCTCGTCTCCGACCTCGCGCAGAAGATGGCGGTCAAGGGCGCGGACGTGGTCAAGGCGCTGTTCAAGATGGGCGTGATGGCGACGATCAACCAGCCGATCGATCACGACACGGCCGTGCTCGTCGTCGAGGAGCTCGGCCACCGGGCCACGCGTCTCGAGGAGAACGATGCGGAAACCGCGCTGGCCAAGGTCGAGATCGTCGGCGACCGGGAACCGCGTCCGCCCGTGGTCACGATCATGGGCCACGTCGACCACGGCAAGACTTCGCTGCTCGACTACATCCGCCGCACCAAGGTTGCCTCGGGCGAGGCCGGCGGCATCACCCAGCACATCGGCGCGTATCACGTGAAGACCGACAAGGGCGTGATCAGCTTCCTCGACACGCCGGGCCATGCCGCGTTCAGCGCGATGCGTGCGCGCGGCGCGAAGCTGACCGACATCGTCGTCCTCGTCGTCGCCGCCGATGACGGCGTGATGCCGCAGACGATCGAGGCGATCAACCACGCGCGCGCCGCCAAGGTGCCGCTGATCGTGGCGATGAACAAGATGGACAAGCCCGAGGCGAATCCCGATCAGGTCAAGCAGGGTCTCGTCCAGCACGAGGTCGTGCCGGAGGAGTGGGGCGGCGACGTGCAGATCGTGCCGGTGTCGGCCAAGACCGGCGAAGGCGTCGACAACCTGCTCGACTCGATCCTGCTCCAGGCCGAAGTCATGGAACTGACCGCGGTGAAGGACGGCCTCGCCTCGGGCGTCGTCGTCGAATCCAGCCTCGACAAGGGCCGCGGTCCGGTCGCGACCGTGCTCGTGCAGCAGGGTACGCTGAAGAAGGGCGATTTCATCGTCTGCGGCGTCGAGTACGGGCGCGTGCGCGCGCTGTTCAACGAAGCCGGCCAGCAGGTCGATTCGGCCGGCCCGTCGATTCCGGTGCAGTTGCTCGGCCTGTCGGGCGTGCCCGAGGCGGGCGACGACTTCATCGTCGTGCAGGACGAACGCCTGGCCAAGGACGTGGCGCTCGAGCGCCAGCACAAGCGCCGCGACGCGCGCCTGCTCAAGCAGGCCGGCAACCGCATGGAAGACATCATGGCGCAGATGGGCCAGGGCGAGGGTCAGCAGACGCTCAACCTCGTTGTCAAGGCCGACGTGCAGGGTTCGGCCGAAGCGCTGCGCGATGCGCTGACCAAGATCGGCAACGACCAGATCAAGGTACATGTGATCGGCTCCGGCGTCGGCGGCATCACCGAGTCCGACGCGACGCTTGCGGCCGCATCGAAGGCCGTGATCATCGGCTTCAACGTGCGTGCGGATGCATCGGCGCGCAAGATCATCGAGGCCAACGGTCTGGATCTGCGTTATTTCTCGATCATCTACGACGTGATCGACCAGGTGAAGCAGGTCGCTTCGGGTCTGCTCGGCAACGAGATCCGCGAGGAGATCATCGGCGTGGCGCAGGTGCGCGACGTGTTCCGCTCGTCCAAGTTCGGCGCGATCGCCGGCTGCATGGTCATCGAGGGCACGGTCAAGCGCAACAAGCCGATCCGTGTGCTGCGCGACAACACCGTGATCTTCCAGGGCGAACTCGAATCGCTGCGCCGCT
>JAFEFQ010000188.1 GCA_018240505.1 Pseudomonadota bacterium | reverse complement strand
CTTCCTCATCCGACATGACCGCGATCATAGCGCTATGCACCTGCCCCGACGCGCACACCGGCCAACGCATCGCGACCGCGCTCGTCGAAGAACGCCTCGCCGCCTGCGTCAACCGCCTGCCCGGCCTCATCTCGACCTATCGCTGGCAAGGCCTTCTCCATCGCGAGGAAGAGCAGCTGCTCATCATCAAGACCTCGCGCGAATGCTTCGATGCGCTGCGCGAGCGCATCGTCGCGCTGCATCCGTACGAGTTGCCCGAGGTGATCGCGCTCGACATCGCCGCGGCGCACGCGCCGTATCTGGCGTGGATCGAGGCGCAAACACGCCACGCCGCAACCTGACCTGGACAGGCCGTTCGCCGGAGTGGACAGCAAATGGCACCCGCCCTCGTGCGAACGAGGCTTTGCTGGTGACTGAAAGCCGGGACTGCCTGTCTCGTCCGTGAGACTCAGCTCAACGCCTGCACCGCCCGATCGTCCAAATTTGTCCCGGCGCAGGCAACCCGCATCCCCGCGCCCCTCGACAGCCGGGCGCAGGCAGCGAACAACGGAGCCGTTTCCGCCCTTCGAGGCCCCGGCGAACCGGAGCCTCGGGATCTCGTTGCTTCGACCACAAACGCCGACTATGGAACCTGGGCGCAGAATACGTTCTGCGTGACGTTTACTGCGACACCCTGCAGATTGTGCCAGCCGCACCAGGCGCCGCCGTTGATGCCGGATCCGGTGAGGTACACGTCGGTGTTGCCGTTGTTGTAGCAGTAGGCGGAAACCGGCGTCGTGTTGGCAGGGCAGACCGCGGTCGTGTAGTGGAACGTGTTGTATCCAATGGCGAGGCTGACCGTCTCATAGGTTCCGTTCGTCAGGGTGAGTGCGGTTGCCGGGCTGGCCGAAAAGTAGCCGAAATAATCGAGAATGACCTGAACGTTACCGCCGCCGGTCAGAATCTCGAATGCATAGTGGGACGAGCCGTTGAGGGCCGTCGCGACAACGCCCGCATTCGCAAGGGCACCGGCACCGAGGTTGATCCAGTTCATCCAGCTGGTGAGCGCCGTACTGCCAGTGGGGCGGATGGCGATGTAACCCGCCGCCACGTCCGGAGCGACGATGGTGACATTCGCGGCGATCGCCGGCTCGCCTGCGCCGGGCAGCGTGCACGCCGAATCGCCGCCGTACGTGCTGCCGAAAAAGAACGTGTCGAACGCGCGCGCGGTCGTGCCGATCGCTCCGCCCACATTGCGCGTATCGATGAAGCGGCACGGTGTCTTCGGGTTGAAAACGAGGCTGTCGCCGGCGCTGCCCAGGAGATCGGGCACGACGGCGTTGGCGGACGCGCCCCCGCCCGCGGCGGAAGCCGTCCTGCTGGCTGCCGCCTGCAGCTGCGCCTGTGCCGCCTGCGCGTGCGCCTGATTGAGTGTCGTAGCCGAGGCACTGATGTTGCGCAAGGCACTGCTCGGCGTGTTGTAGAGCGAATCAAGCAGACCGACGCGCCAGGAATCGCTCGCGCCTTTCGCCTGCGCATCGGCGCTGACGTTCTGGACGATCTGATTGCCGAGGCTGATGCGCGCCTGGACTTCGGCAAGCTGGGCGCTGCTGAGGCGCGCTTTCGCGCTCTGTGGCGCCGCATTCGGGCTACCCGCGGTCACCGGGGCAGAAAACGCAGCGGTGCTGGCGCACAAACCGGTCGCGATGGCCAAAACGAGATGTGAGCAACGGACTTTCATGAGCTTGTCTCCTGCAAGAGTAGGATGGGAAATACACCGGCGGCTCTGGCATCGTGAATCGCCCCGAGTTCACCGCTCCCCATTCGCTCCCCAGTCGACCGCAACATGCATTTCCAGCACTTGGGTGCCAATCATGTTGTTCAGGAAGTACGGCTAATGATTACCGGGCGAAGCGCCGACGTCTCCCGTGGCCTGTCGGCAGACGAGAATGTCGAATTTGTCGAACCCAAGGATTCTCATCGAACCTCAAATCAAAA
>JAFEFQ010000187.1 GCA_018240505.1 Pseudomonadota bacterium | reverse complement strand
CGCGGTGCTGGTCGAGGAAGGAGACGCGGAACGCCCAGTCCTGGTTGATGCCGGCACCGAACGCGGTTTCGACATTGGTTGTGCCGTAGCGGCCGTAGCTGACGTCGACATAGCCGTCGGGTTCCTGGGTCGGGCGCTTGGACTGCAGCTTGACCACGCCGGCCGGCGTGTTGCGGCCGAACAGCGTGCCCTGCGGACCGCGCAGCACTTCGACCTGGTCGATGTCGAAGACCGGGAAGCCCTTGAGGATCGGATTTTCGAGCACGACGTCGTCGTAGACGAAGGACACCGGCTGCGAAGCGTTCAAATCGAAGTCGGTGTTGCCGAGACCGCGGATGTAGAAGCGCGGGAACGTGCGTCCGAACGAGGACTCGATCAACAGGCTAGGCACGCGCGCGGACAGGAAGCGCACGTCGTCGGCGCCGGACTTGAGCACGTCGAGTTTCTCGGGATCGATCGCGGTGACCGACAACGGCACCTTCTGGATGTTCTCGCTGCGCTTCTCCGCGGTGACGGTGATGTCGGCGAGCTGCTTGGGCGCATTGGCCTCGTCCGCCGGCGCGGCGTCGGCGGCGAAAGCGACATTGCCGGCGAGCGCGAAGGCGATGGCGAGGCTCAAGGTGTAGCGGCGCGGCGCGCCGGTGGCGCGGGCGGTACGATGCGATGACATGTGGGCTCTCCGGTCGAAATGGGCGGTTGCATGGCGGAAACCCGTTCCTGCCCCGGGCATCGCGCCCCGATCAATGAGTCGGAGCTTGTCGAAACGCGGCCGTTCGCATGTCATGGCCGCGCGTTGCCAGCGGGATTCCCGTGCGCGCTTTTTACCGAAGATGTAAAGAAATTGCAAAGAATTGGGCGTAAAACCCGCAGGATTTTTGTGACGGTTTCATGACACAAATCGCGCCGCCATGCGGCGGCGCATTGCGCCTGGCAGGCGAGCGTCGAGCAACGCCCTTGTTTCAGTAGAAATTCTTCACCCACAGCGAGCTGTCGGCCAATTCCTCGACGCCGGGATCGCCCTTGAGTCTGGGCAGCTTGAGCGGCTTGACCGCGAGCTTGCGGTCGGGCAGGCGGTCGAGCAGGTCGCGGATCAGGTTGAGCCGCCCGCGCGGCTGGTCGTTGAAGTCGACCACGTGCCACGGCGCGTACTCGGTGCTCGTCGCCGCGAACATAGCGTCGCGCGCCTCGCCGTAGTCGCGGTACTGGTTGCGCGCGGCGATGTCGACCGGCGAAATCTTGAACCGCTTGAGCGGATTCTCTGCGCGCTCCGCGAAACGCTCTTCCTGCTCGGCCTGGTCGACCGCGAGCCAGTACTTGAACAGCAGTATCCCGTCATCGACGAGGCCGCGTTCGAACACCGGGCATTCGGCGAGGAAGCGCTCGTATTCCCCGTCCGTGCAGAAGCCCATGACCTTCTCCACGCCGGCGCGGTTGTACCAGCTGCGGTCGAACAGCACGATCTCGCCGGCCGCGGGCAGGTGCGCGATGTAGCGCTGGTAGTACCACTGCGTGCGCTCGCGCTCGTCCGGTTTCGACAGCGCGACGATGCGGTAGTGGCGCGTGTCGAGGTACTCGGTGATCGCCTTGATCGTGCCGCCCTTGCCGGCCGCATCGCGCCCCTCGAACAGGACGACGACGCGCTTGCCGGTATGGATCAGCCAGCGCTGGAACTCGACCAGTTCGACCGCGAGATCCTTCAGGTGATGTTCGTATTTCTTCTTTTTCATGGCCGAGTGGGTCCTGACAGATGGAGGTTCATTTCACCACATGCGAGTCGATGAAGACGAAGTGTGAGCGGTGAGCGGTAAGCGGAAAGAGCATCCGGGCGCTCGGTTTTTTCCGCTCACCGCTGACCGCTCACCGCTGACTCAGGCTTCGCGCAGGCGCGAGCGCAAACCGGCAAGATTGCACGGCGCGGTGCGCGCGTCGAGCTGCGCCCGGAGCAGTTTCTCCCAGGCCGTGCGGCAGGCCGAGGTCGAGCCGGGCAGGCAGAACACGAACTTGTCGTTG
>JAFEFQ010000186.1 GCA_018240505.1 Pseudomonadota bacterium | reverse complement strand
TCGGGCAGAAGCCCTTGACGCAGGAAAAATCCTTGTTGCAGTTCGACTGGTCGATCTCGCGCTTGCGGCCGTACTCGGTTTCCTTCGGCAACACGGAGACGCAGAACGATTTCTCGCCGCAGTCGCCGCAGCCTTCGCAGACCAGCGAGTTGATGAACACGCGCTTCTTCGGGTCCTCGAGCTTGCCGCGTTTGCGCCGGCGACGCTTCTCGGTCGCGCAGGTCTGGTCGTAGATCAGCACCGACACGCCGGGCGCTTCGCGCAGGCGCTTGGACACCGCATCGAACTCGGCGCGATCGACGAACTCCACGTCCTTCGGGAACAGCTCGCGCCGCGACCACTTCTCGATCTCGTCGCTCATCACCACGATCGTCTGCACGCCTTCCGCGCGCATCTGGTTGGCGATGTCGGGCACGGTCAGTTTGCCGTCCACCGGCTGGCCGCCGGTCATCGCGACCGCGTCGTTGTACAAAATCTTGTACGTGATGTTGACCTTGGCCGCGATCGCCTGGCGTACCGCGAGCGAACCCGAATGGAAATAGGTGCCGTCACCGAGGTTTTGAAATACATGTTTGGTCTCGGTGAAAGGCGCCTGGCCGCACCAGGTCGCGCCTTCGCCGCCCATCTGCGTGAACGTGTCGGTGCGCCGGTCCATCCACGTCACCATGTAGTGGCAGCCTATGCCGCCGAGTGCGCGCGAACCCTCGGGCACCGCGGTCGAGGTGTTGTGCGGACAGCCCGAGCAATAGTGCGCGGCGCGCGGGAAGTTTGCGCGCGGCAGGGTGAGTTCCTGCTCCTTCGCCTCGATCCAGGCGACGCGCGCCTTGATCGTGTCGTTCGAGAAGAAGCGCGACAGGCGCTTGGCGATCACGAGCGCGATCATCGCCGGCGTCAGCTCGGACGTGGACGGCAGGATCCAGTTGCCTTCCTCGTCGTACTTGCCCACCACGCTCGGCCGCGTCGGCCAGTTGTACATGTATTCCTTCATCTGCGATTCGAGGAAGGAACGCTTTTCTTCGGCGACGATGATGTCTTCGAGGCCGTTCGCGAATTCGCGGATGCCGACCGGCTCGAGCGGCCAGGTCATGCCGACCTTGTACACGCGGATGCCGATGTCGGCCGCCATCTTGTCGTCGATGCCGAGGTATTCGAGCGCCTGCAGCACGTCGAGATAGCTCTTGCCCGTGGTGACGATGCCGAGGCGGGCGCGCGGCGAATCGATGACGACGCGGTCGATCCGGTTCGCGCGCGCAAACGCCTGCGAGGCCTGCACGGCGTACTGGTGCAGGCGCATTTCCTGGTTGAGCGGCGGGTCGGGCCAGCGGATATTCAAACCACCCGCCGGCATCACGAAATCGGTCGGCACGACGATGTCGAGCTGGTGCGGATTGACGTTGACGCTGGCCGAGGATTCGACCGTCTCCGCGATCGTCTTGAAGCCGACCCAGCGGCCGGTGAAGCGCGACATGGCCCAGCCGAGCATGCCCATGTCGAGGATGTCCTGTACCCCGGCCGGGTTGAGGATCGGCATCATCGCGCTGACGAATTCGAGTTCCGAGCCGTGCGGCAGCGTGGACGAACGACAGGCGTGGTCGTCGGCCGCGAGCGCGAGCACGCCGCCGTTCTTCGACGTGCCCGCGGCGTTGCCGTGCTTGAACACGTCGCCCGAGCGGTCGACGCCGGGACCCTTGCCGTACCACATAGCGAACACGCCGTCGTACTTCGCGCCGGGGAACAGGTTGGCCTGCTGCGTGCCCCAGACCATCGTCGCGCCGAGGTCTTCGTTGAGGCCCGGCTGGAATTCGATGTTCGACGCATTGAGGTGCTTCTTCGCCTTCCACAGCTCGAGATCGAAGCCGCCTAGCGGCGAACCGCGATAGCCGGAAATGAAACCGGCCGTGTGGAGGCCGGCGGCGCGGTCGCGCATCTGCTGCATCAGCGGCAGGCGCACGAGCGCCTGCACGCCGGAAAGGTAGATGCGGCCTTCCTTGCGCGTGTACTTGTCCTCGAGCGTATAGCCGAGGTCCAACTGCGTTGCGGGAACAGACATGGCAGCCATGCTCGCGTTAG
>JAFEFQ010000185.1 GCA_018240505.1 Pseudomonadota bacterium | reverse complement strand
AGCCGCGCAAGCGGCGCAATCCGGGGTAATCGTGCCCACCACCCCGGATTTCGCTGCGCTGCATCCGGGCTACTTGCTAGGATTTCACCAGCTTGAAGTTCACCTGATAGCGATAGAACTCGATGTTCGGCACGGCGGAGAGGGCCCAGCGAAGTTTCTTGTCGTCCTCAAGGCCAATGATTGCGCCATGCACCGTTTGTTCGGGTTCCGCGATTTGCTCCTTTACATAGCCCATGTAGCGCAGTATTTGTCCGACGACGACATCGTTTACGCGTCCGCGCTTCAACTCCACAACAAGTAGCCGCTTGCGATCTTTGCTGACTGCCAGAATGTCGATGGGGCCAGCGTCGGTGGCGTATTGCTGGCCAACAGGCTCACCTTCTTCTTCGTAGATCGTGTAGTCACGACTCAATTCCGTTTGCGGCCAGTTCGCAACGAGGAAAGCCTCAAGATGCTTTTCCATTGCGAATGCAACGGGATCTTCTATCGCTGCATCAGACGCAACCAATCTTGGCACGGAAGGCGTGTCGCCGATTAGGAGTTCGATTTCCTGTCCATGAGAGGTGATGTCGCTGCACGTGCCTATCGAGCCCGTAGAGTTTTGCAGTGCCTCACTCATTTGCGAGCGCGTGATTGCGGCATCGAGCCAGCGGACTTTGCGCCGATGAGGAAGTATCTCGCCGGGCGCAAAGTAGTAGTTTCCGGAGACTTCGGCGACGCGATAGTTGCCTGCTCCATCCGGACTCAGTATGACGTCGCCCTGTTGGATACCTCTGGCGATCGTCCAAAGCGCGCCACAAGCCAAACCCGCACCAATTCGGGTTTTATCGGGATGACTCGAAAGAAAAACCGGAATGAATTCCTTGTTGAACTCCCGCCAGTCGCTGGAGAGCTTGGCGGACAAGTCAATCGTGATTCCGAAGTCTGCGCCGATAAACCCACCCGAAAAACACTCCGCTGCATAGACACTTTTGCGTCCGAGCATCACGCGATAGTAACTTTTCATGATTCGGAATCTTTTCGAGTGGATGCGAGTACGGTGCTTTATTCCCCCAACGTTAGCAGCGAAGCATTCCCCCCCGCCGCCGTCGTATTGATCGTCAACGTCCGCTCGGTAACGAAGCGCAGCAGGTAGTGCGGCCCGCCGGCCTTGGGCCCGGTGCCCGACAAACCTTCGCCGCCAAACGGCTGCACGCCGACGACGGCGCCGATCTGGTTGCGGTTGACATAGGTGTTGCCGACCTTGGCGCGCTGGGCGATGTGCGCGATGGTCGAGTCGATGCGGCTGTGGATGCCGAGGGTGAGGCCGAAGCCGGTCGCGTTGATCGCGTCGATGACCTGGTCGAGCTCGTCGGACTTCCAGCGAATCACGTGCAGGATCGGGCCGAAGACTTCTTTCGTCAGTTGCGAGAGTGATTTGAGTTCGTACGCGCGCGGCGCGAGGAAGGTGCCGTGCTCGGTCTCGGCGCTGAGCGTCACCTGCTTGATCAGCTTGGCCTCTTTGTCCATGCGCGCGGCATGGTCGGCGAGGTTCTTGCGCGAGGGCTCGTCGATCACCGGGCCGACATCGGTCGAGAGCAGGCCGGGGTCGCCCACTTTCAGCTCGTCCATCGCGCCGGCGAGCATGTGGATGACCTTGTCGGCGATATCGTCCTGCACGAACAGCACGCGCGCGGCCGAGCAGCGCTGGCCGGCGGAGTCGAACGCGGAGGCGACGACGTCTTTCACGAGCTGCTCGGGCAGCGCGGACGAGTCGGCGATCAGCGCATTCTGGCCGCCGGTCTCGGCAATGAGACTGGCGATCTGCGCGTTGCGCGCGGCGAGCGTGCGGTTGATCGTCCACGCGGTTTCGGTCGAGCCGGTCATGCACACGCCGGCGACCTCGGGCTTGGTCAGCAGCGCGTTGCCGATCATCGAGCCCTTGCCGGGCAGGAATTGCAGCACGCCTTCGGGCACGCCGGCTTCGTGCAGCAATTTCACAGCGGCGTGGCCGATCAGCACGGTCTGGTCGGCGGGCTTGGCGATCACCGCGTTGCCCGCGGCGAGCGCGGCGGCGACCTGGCCGGTGAAGATCGCGAGCGG
>JAFEFQ010000184.1 GCA_018240505.1 Pseudomonadota bacterium | reverse complement strand
CAAAAACCGTCGTCAAACGAGCCATACCCGAAACTGCCGGTGCGCAGCGCGCGGAGGCTTGATGCCAAGCCGAGGCGCCAAATCGCGGCTTGCTGGCTTCGCAAGCCGTCATGGATTAGAATGAACAGCTGCGCCCGGGGCGGGTCGAGAGAATCTATATGCTTGATATCATTCTGAATTTCCTCAACGGTGGCCTGTTGCAGGCGGGCTGGCTGTTCAAGGTGGTCTATTTCCTCATCGTCACCCAGCTGACGATCTTCGCGGTGACCTTGTATTTGCACCGCAGTGCCTGTCATCGCGGCGTCGATTTCCATCCGGCCGTCGCGCACGTGCTGCGCTTCTGGTCGTGGGTTTCCACGGGCATGGTCACGCGCGAGTGGGTCGCGGTGCATCGCAAGCACCACGCCAAGTGCGAGACCGAGGAGGATCCGCACAGCCCGAAGTTCTTCGGCATCAACACGGTGCTGTGGCAGGGCGTCGATCTCTACCGCGTCGCCTCGATCGATCAGGAGACGCTGGAGAAGTACGGCAAGGGCTGCCCGGACGACTGGATCGAGCGCCGCCTCTACTCCGGCCATCCGTACTGGGGACCGGTCCTGACCTTCGTCGTCAACATTCTCCTGTTCGGCATCTGGGGCGTGGCGATCTCGGCGCTGCAGATGATCTGGATTCCGTTCTGGGCCGCCGGTGTCGTCAACGGCCTCGGTCACTGGTGGGGTTATCGCAACTTCGAAAGCGCCGACATGTCGACCAACCTGTCGCCGTGGGGCGTCTGGATCGGCGGCGAGGAGTTGCACAACAACCATCACGCCTTCCCGAGCTCGGCCAAATTTGCGCTGCGCAAGTTCGAGGTCGACATCGGCTGGGGCATCATCTGTGCGCTGCGCGCGGTCGGTCTCGCCAAGGTGCTGCGCGTCGCGCCGACGCTCGACGTGCGTCCGAACGTGCAGCTGCCCGACACCGAGACGATCAAGGCGCTGATCTCGCACAAATTCGAAGTGATGAGCGACTACTTCCGCGGTGTGATCGCGCCGACCCTGCGCGAAGACGCCGCGAACGCCGGCGCCGGCCTCAAGGCGATCCCGCGTGCGCTGCGCCGCGCGCTCGGCAACGGTGGCCGCTGGCTCGACGAGCATTCGCGGCAGAAGATGCAGGCGCTGGTCGAAAATCGTCCGACCCTGCGCACGGTGTGCGATTTCCGTGCGCGTCTCGCCGCGGTGCTCGAACGCAACAGCGGCGGCGCCGAAGCGATGATGAACGGCCTCACCGAGTGGTGCCGCGAAGCCGAAGCGTCAGGCATTCAGACCCTCGCGGCGTTCGCCGTGCGGCTGCGTGGCTATGCGTTGGCGCCGGTGCGTGCCTGACCGGCTTCATCCTCGCAATCGGACCACACAAAACCCGCTGCGGCGGGTTTTGTTTTTTCTGCATCGTTGTCGCGTCTTGATCGGGGCGAGTTACCATCGGACGAATTCGCGGCAACGCTTTGTCCACTCGTGATTCCCATGCCCAAGATCGATATCGAGCACGCCCCCATCCGCTTCGGCACCGGCTATCCGCCGCCTCACGACGAGCCGTGCAAGGCGCGTCGTCGCTGGAAGCTTGGCGATGCGGGCGGACTGACGCAATTCGGGGTCAATCTGCTGCGTCTGCCGCCAGACGCCTGGAGCAGCCAGCGGCACTGGCATTCGGCGGAAGACGAGTTTGTATGGGTCGTCGAGGGCGAGGGCGTGCTGGTCACCGACGAGGGCGAGCAGCCGCTGCGCCCCGGCGACTGTGCGGCATTTCCAGCCGGCGTGGGTAACGGTCACCACATCCAGAATCGGTCAGGCCGCGATTTGGTGCTTCTCGAGGTTGGCTCGCGCCGTCCCGCGGAAGACGGCTGCACCTATCCAGACATCGATCTCGTGCTGGATCAAGGCTCGACGGCTTACCGCCATCGCGATGGCCGGCCGTATGCCGGCAGCCGCACTGCGCGAAGCCGCTGATATGGCTTGAATTTGCAAACGGCAGGCCTCGCGCAGCGTCGCGCACGTAAAAAAAACCCCGCATTGCTGCGGGGTTTTTCGCTTCACGCCACGGGACTGGCGGATTTTCTCGAGAAGTGCGGCCATGGACGGTCGCTTTTTGTTTCTCGCGATCAGGGATGATCGCAA
>JAFEFQ010000183.1 GCA_018240505.1 Pseudomonadota bacterium | reverse complement strand
CATGAAGTCGACGTAGTGGAAATTGTGCGGCTGCTTGTCGATGAACCATTGCGCGTCCGAATCGTCCCTGCGCAATTGCGCCATGTAGGTCGCGGCGAGGCGATCGAGGTCGGCGCCCGACGGCGACGTCTGCGCCGTGGATCGCTCGAACAGCCGGGCGATCCACGGCAGCTCGCCGCGATTGCAGACCTGCGGATATCGGGCGAGCAGTTCGGCGACGAGCGTCGTGCCGGAACGCGGCAGGCCGACGATGAAGACCGGCGCGCGCTCGCCGGGCGGCGCGGACCTCGCGGGCAGCGCGGGAGCGGCCAGGCGCGCCGCGACCATTCGCTGCCAGTGTTCGAGCGTCCACTTCGTCAGGCGGCCGGCCAGCGCATTCGCCTCGCGGAAATACCGCGCCGCATCCGCGTAGTCGCCGACATCGTCGCAGGCCTTGCCGGAGGCGAACAACAACGTGGACCGCGCGCGATCGCTGAGTCCTTCGCGCGCGCGACCTGCGGCGTACAAGGCGAAATCCGGATGCTGCGCGGACCGGTATTTCAGCGTTTGCGACAAGCCGAGCGGCATGTTCCATTCCCATGCCTGCTCGCTGTGGCTCAACGCATACAGATGGTGTTCGCGCGCACTTTCGAAATCGCCGAGCTGGAGTTGCAGCGTGCCGGCATAGGCGTGCAGGCGGGCGTCGTCGGGATTCGCCGCGATCGCCGCGGACGCCACCGCCGCGGCATCCGCCTTGCGGTCGCAGCCATCGAGAAACTCGATCGCCCAGATCGCCAGCCTCGCATCCGTCGAGTGATGGGGCATGCACGACCGCAGGCATTGCGCCGCGGCGCGGACGCGTCCCTGCTCCTTGAGCATCTCCGCGAGGGCGAGCGCGGTGGAGACGTCGTCCGGCTTTTCCTCGAGCAACTGGCGCAGGATTTCCTCCGCCTTCGCGTCCTGCCCGATCCGGCGATAGACGCCGCCGAGAGCCCGGCGCAGTTCGATCGAGCGAGGATGCGCGCCGATCGCGGCCAGGAGCACCGGCCGCGCCGACGGCATGCCGTACTCCATCATCAGCGCGCGGGCGACTTCGAGCCAATCCTCCTCGTCGGCGCCGTCGAGGAAACCGCACAGCTTGTCCGCCGCGACCTGCGCAGGGAATTGACTGCGCCAGTGCCGGTACTGCCCGACGGCGCTCGTGGCCTTGGTCACACTGGTTTCCATCGGACGTTCTTGGGGCGCATCGAACTCGCGGCCAATTCAATCGAATCTTGGCGAATAGTTCGCGGCGCGTTTTATCATATCGCCTTTGCAAAGAGGAAAATTCGCGATTTTCATGGACCACATTTCCGAAACCCGCCGCCGACGCACGTTCGCCATCATCTCGCACCCCGACGCGGGCAAGACCACGCTGACCGAGAAGCTGCTGCTGTTCGGCGGCGCGATCCAGATGGCCGGCAGCGTCAAGTCGCGCAAGGCGGCCAAGCACGCGACGTCCGACTGGATGGCGCTGGAAAAGGAGCGCGGCATCTCGGTGACCTCGTCGGTCATGCAGTTCCCGTACGAGGGCCGCGTCGTCAACCTGCTCGACACGCCGGGCCACGCGGACTTCTCCGAGGACACCTATCGCGTGCTGACCGCGGTCGACTCGGCGCTCATGGTGATCGACTGCGCCAAGGGCGTCGAGGAACGCACGATCAAGCTCATGGACGTGTGCCGCCTGCGCGACACGCCGATCATGACCTTTATCAACAAGCTCGACCGCGAGGGCCGCGCACCGATCGAGCTGCTCGACGAGGTCGAGTCGGTGCTGAAGATCCAGTGCGCGCCGATCACCTGGCCGATCGGCATGGGCTCGCGGCTCAAGGGCGTCTATCACCTGCTGACCGGCGAGGTGCACGTGTTCGAGCCGGGGCGCAATTTCACGCGCCAGGATTCGACGATCTTCGCCTCGCTGGCCGATCCCGCGCTCGAAGCCAGGATCGGCGCCGACATGCTGCGCGAGCTGCGCGACGAACTCGAACTCGTGCAAGGCGCCTCGCATCCGTTCGACCTCGAGCGCTATCTCGCCGGCAGGCAGACGCCGGTGTTCTTCGGCTCGGCGGTGAACAACTTCGGCGTGCAATTGCTGCTCGACTTCTTCGTCGAGCACGCGCCCGCGCCGAAGTCGCA
>JAFEFQ010000182.1 GCA_018240505.1 Pseudomonadota bacterium | reverse complement strand
TCTTCGCTGGAGAAGAAAAAGTAACCCGCGCGCCGGACGCGCGCGGAAAGGCGAAGGGACGCGAGTGAAAAGAATCAAAAGCCAGAGCAAGAACTGGATTCCCGCCTTCGCGGGAATGACGAGCAGAAGCCAAGCCAGCCGAGCGAGGCCAAGGTGTGATTGGCCAAAGTGGTATTTCATTGGTATGATTGTGGCATGCAGACGACCCTGTACGGCGAATATCGCAAGCTCGACCGCGGCGGCGAGGCACAGCGGTCGTTGGCGTACCTGCGCCTGCGCCGCGCGATCCAGAACACGATCGAGTCCGGCGCGTTTCCGCCGGGGCAGGCGCTGCCCAGCGAGCGCGACCTGGCGAAGAAGCTCGCCTTGTCGCGCGTCACCGTGCGCAAGGCGATTGGCGGCCTGGTCGAGGACGGTCTGCTGACCCAGCGCCACGGCGCCGGCACCTTCGTCGCCGAACGCATCGTCAAGTCGTTCTCGCGCCTGACCGGGTTCACCGACGACCTGCGTGCGCGCGGGCTCAAGCCGCGGGTGAAGTTCCTCGAACGTGGCGTCGGTGAGGTCACGCCCGAGGAGGCGATGGCGCTCAATCTGTCGCCGGGCGCCGACGTGATCCGTCTGCGCCGCCTGCGCTTTGCCGACGACAAACCGCTGGCGGTCGAGTCGACGGCGGTGCCGGCCACCGTCATCGCCGATCCGAATGCGGTGAAGTTGTCGCTCTACGATGCGCTGGAGGAGATCGGCTGCCGGCCGACGCGCGCGCTGCAACGTCTGCGTGCGGTGGCACTTGGCGCGGACGAGGCGAAGTTGCTCGACTGCGATGCGGGCAGCCCGGCGCTCGCGATCGAGCGCCGCGCCTTTCTCGACGACGGCCGCGTGGTCGAGTTCACCACCTCGCTGTATCGCGGCGACGCCTACGATTTCGTCGCCGAATTGCACGGCGACTAGGCCGGTTCCGATATCGCCCGCAACGAATTCCCGCTACCATGCCGAATCTGGATGACAACGATGTCACACCGATGCTGAAGCCGAACGAGACCAAGATGTTCCACGAGGCCGGCGAGGCCGCCGAGGCGATCCGGCGCCAGCTCGCCGCCAACGATGCCATCGTCGGCGCGCTGGTCGACAAGCTGAAGGCCGCGCCGCCGCGCTTCATCGTCACCGGCGCACGCGGCAGTTCCGATCACGCCGCGACGTTCGGCAAGTACGTGTTCGAAACGCAGATCGGCTTGATGACGGCGTCTGCGTCGCCGTCGATCAGTTCGATCTATCAGGCGACGCAGCAGCTGGCTGGTGCGCTGTACATCGCGATCTCGCAATCGGGCGGCAGTCCCGACCTCGTGCGCGCCGCGGGCGGCGCGCGCGAAGCCGGCGCGCACGTGGTCGCGCTGGTCAACGTCGAGGATTCGCCGCTGGCCAGGGTCGCCGACACGGTCGTGCCGCTGCGCGCGGGGCCGGAACTCAGTGTCGCCGCGACCAAAAGCTATCTCTGCGCGTTGTCCGCGCTCGTGCACATCGCCGCGCGCTGGAAGGGCGACGAGGCGTTGTACGCGGCGCTGCAGGCGACGCCGGAGGCGATGCGCGCGACCTGGGCGATGGATTGGTCCTCGCTCGTCGATGGTCTGGTCGATGCGAACAACCTGTTCGTCGTCGGCCGCGGTCTCGGCCTCGGCGCCGCGCAGGAAGCCGCGCTCAAGCTCAAGGAAACCTGCGGCCTGCATGCCGAGGCATTCAGCTCGGCCGAAGTGAAGCACGGCCCGATGGCGATCGTCGGCCGCGATTTCCCCGTCCTGTTCCTGACCCAGCAGGACGAGTCGCTGGCCGGCACGCGCGAAGTCGCGGACGAATTCTCCGCACGCGGCGCGAAAGTGTGGCTGACCTCGCCCGATCCGGCGCAGGCGCATCGGCTGCCGGTCGCCGCCGCGCCGCATCCGGTCGCGGCGCCGCTGATCGCGGTGCAGGGTTTCTACAAGGCGGCGAATGCGCTGGCGATCGCGCGCGGGCACAATCCCGACGTGCCGCCGCATTTGAACAAGGTGACGAGGACCGTGTGAAGGGCACCTCGAAAAATCTACTACGCTCGACAATTTGCGTGCCGGCAGTGCTCGGACTGCGCAGGCAGGATGCCGAAGCGAACATTCGCGCAGCGAATGGCC
>JAFEFQ010000181.1 GCA_018240505.1 Pseudomonadota bacterium | reverse complement strand
GTGCTCGGACTGCGAAGGCAGGATGCCGAAGCGAACAGCGAAGCTGGCCCGCAGGCATGTCGCAGGAGCGGCATGTAATCCTCATGTACTACTTGTAAACTCCGGTTCCTGCGCTCCGGCGGCGCGCGAACTGTCTTCGCTCGCTACGCTTTGAGACAGGCTCCAGTTTTTCAAAGACGGGGAGTGCAATGGGAATGAATTTGCGCAGGCGCGGCGTCGCCTGCATGGTCGCGTTGGCCTGCCTGTTCGCAGCCGATACCTTCGCGGCCGATGGCGCGGTGAAGAAGCCGCCGACGATGGCCGACGTCATCAAGGCGTCCAGGCCATCCGACTGGCACGCGCTGGATCCCGCGAACACGCTGTATCTGGATCTCGGGTCCGGCCGCGTCGTCATCGAGCTCGCGCCCGCGTTCGCGCCGAACCATGTCGCCAACATCAAGGCGCTGGTGAAGGAGGGCTATTTCGACGGCCTCGCGATCCTGCGCGTGCAGGACAACTACGTCGTGCAGTGGGGCGATCCCTACGCCGACGCGCGCAGCGGCGAGGCGAACCAGCCGCGTCCGATCAAGACCGCCAGACGCACGCTGAAAGCGGAATTCTCGGTGTCGCTGAGCGACAAGCTGCCGTTCGTGCGCCTGCCGGATGCCGACGGCTGGGCGGCGCAAACCGGTTTCTCCGGCGACTTCCCGAGCGCGCGCGATCCCAAGCTCGGCCAGGCCTGGCTCGCGCATTGCTACGGCACGGTCGGCGTCGGCCGCGACCTCGACGCGGACTCCGGCGGCGGCACCGAGTTGTACGCCGTGATCGGCCCGGCGCGCTGGCTCGAACGCAACATCACCGCGGTCGGCCGCGTCGTGCAGGGCATGGAACTGCTGGCCAGCCTGCCGCGCGGCGGCGCGAACATGGGTTTCTACGACAAGCCCGAACAACGCGTGAAGATCGAGCGCGTGCGCCTCGCCGCCGACATGCCCGCCGCCGAGCGCACGAACCTCGAAATCATGCGCACCGACACGCCGGCGTTCGCCGCGCTGGTCGAATCGCGGCGCAACCGCATCGACGAGTTCTACAAGGTGCCGCTGGGGCACGTCGACGTGTGCAGCGTGCCCCTTCCCGTCAGGGAAGAAAAAAAATAACGTCGTCGCGCGAAGCGCGACGATCACTCCCCCTCTCCCCAACGTGCTTCTTGTTGGGGAAAGGGCAAGGGGTGAGTGGCAGGCAGGACGCGGGTAAAGTTTGTCGTGCGTCGTGTCCGTGCAACCGCATGCTCAACCCTGCCGGAATGACGCTGGACGTTACCGATATTTCTCCGGCACCTCGGCCACTTCACCGCAATGTTTGCATGTGCGCGCATCGAGCGAACGGTAGTAACGCTCGAACACGGGCGGGAAATCCTTCTCGACGTCGTGCAGGTGGAAGTACTCGTCGTAGAGCGGATGGTTGCAGCTTGCGCAGAACCAGAGCAGGCCGTCGTTCTCGTGCGCGAGGCGCTTGCGTTCGATGACGAGGCCGACGCCGCCTGCCATGCGCTGCGGCGAATGCGGTACGCGCGGCGGCAGGTAGAACATCTCGCCGGCGCGGATCGGGATGTCGCGCACCTGGCCGTCTTCCTGCACCTTGAGCACCATCTCGCCTTCGATCTGGTAGAAGAACTCCGGGCCTTCTTCCCAGTGGTAGTCGCTGCGCGCGTTCGGGCCGCCGACGATCATGACGATGAAGTCGCCGTCGACGATGCACTTGTTGCCGACCGGCGGCCTGAGCTCGTCGCGATGTACGGTTATCCACTTTTGCAGGTCGATCGGCAGGGTCAGCATGGTGCGGTACGTCCGGTTGTCGTGATCTTGGCGCAACTCGTGGAGAGTTGGCCTGAATTGTCCCATACTCGTCTCGAAAACGCCTCGTCCGCGAGGCGTGAGTGGCGCACGCTGGCGGCACTTCGAAACCACCTGGAGTCTAGCATGAGTCAAATCGACACCGCTGTGCTGAGCATCGACGTGCAGCAGTCCTTTCCCGCGCGCGACTACTGGCGCGAGGACGACGTGCCCGCGTTCCGGGCGAACATCGTCAGGCTGATCGAAGGCGCCGCGGCGAAGGATTGGCCCATCGTGCGCATCCTGCACGAGGACGGCGACGGTCCGTTCGCGCGAGCGAGCGGCCTGGTCA
>JAFEFQ010000180.1 GCA_018240505.1 Pseudomonadota bacterium | reverse complement strand
GGCAGATGCTCAAGCAGGGGAGTGGCGGCACCATCGTCAACTGCTCCTCGATGGGTGCCATCGTCGGCGTCGCGGGCAGGACCAGCTACTGCTCGACCAAGCACGGCGTCGTCGGCATGACCAAGAGCGCCGCGCTCGAATATGCCGCGAAGGGCATCCGCATCAATGCCGTGTGTCCCGGCGTGATCGACACGCCGATGGTGTCCTCGATGATCAGCACCGACCCGGCGGTATTGAACGCGCTGATCGAGCAGGTGCCGATCAAGCGACTCGGCCGCGCCGACGAAATCGCGCAGGCGGTGCTCTGGCTGTCCAGCGACGCATCGAGTTTCGTGGTCGGCCATTCGCTGGCCGTGGATGGCGGAATCACCATCCAGTAGCAATGCTCGCGGCACGGTCGCATTCCCAAGGCCACCCCGCACAACGCCCATCGAATACAGAAAAGTGAGAGCGAAATGAACAAGCTGTTGACAGGAAAAGTCGCCATCGTCACCGGCGGCGCGAGCGGCATCGGTCTGGCCGCCGTGCAGCGCTTCGTCGCCGAGGGCGCGCGCGTGGTCATCGCCGATGTCGCCAAAGAGGCGGGCGAGGCCGCGGCGGCGGCGCTCGGCGAGGCAGCGGTGTTCCAGCGCACCGACGTCACGGATGAGGCATCCATCCAGGCGGCGGTCGCGGCCGCCGTCGCGCGCTTCGGCCGACTCGACGTCATGTTCAACAATGCCGGCTCGACGGGGGACGGTTCGCCCGTCACCGAGATCAAGCCCGCCGGGTTCGACGCAACGCTGGCCCTGGATACCCGTTCGGTGCTGCTGGGCATCAAGCACGCCGCGCGGCAGTTCCGCGCGCAAGGCGGTGGCGGTTCGATCGTGTCCACCGTGTCCGTCGCCGGCTTGCAGGGTGGCTGGTCGTCTGTGAGCTACACCACGGCCAAGCACGCGGTGGTCGGCATGATCCGGCACGCGGCCATGGAGCTTTCCGCCGACCGCATCCGCGTCAACGGCATCGCACCCGGCGTCATCATGACCCCGCTGATCGCCAAAGCCTTCGGCGTTCCCGTCGATCGGGCCGACGCGCTGGTCGCGTTCCTCGAAAAACGCCTGAGCGCACGGCAGGCATTGCGGCGCTATGGCTCGATGGAGGACATCGCCAATGCGGCGGTTTTCCTTGCCAGCGACCTGTCGTCTTATATTTCCGGCACCGTGATTCCGGTCGATGGAGGGGTTTCCGCTTACACCCTTTCCACCAGCGATGCGGACATCGCGGCGGCGGCGCAAGAGTTTCTGAAAAGCGCCTGACGGCTGCGCATTTGATGAGAGATCCCACAATGAACCGACCCTACATCGTCTGCCACATGATGACCGCGCTGGACGGCAAGATCACCGGCCCGTTCATGAAAACCAAATCTGTCGATGGTGCTTCCCACGAGTACGAACGCACCAACGCCTCGTATCACCCGCAAGCCTGGCTCTGCGGGCGCGTCACCACCGACGACAATTTCACGTTCTACAAGAAACCGGCGCTGGACGAGAGTGCGCCAGCCGTACCGGAGGGCGATTACGTCGCTTTGGCCGATGCCAAGATGCACTATGTCTCGGTCGATCCTTCGGGCAAGCTGGGCTGGGAAACGAATATCGTGAACTACGAGGATCGGCCCCCTGCCCATGTCGTCGAAGTGCTGACGGAGAAGGCGAGCAATGCGTATCGCGCCTTCCTGCGCCGGATGGAAATCTCGTACATCATCGCCGGCAAGGATCAGCTCGATTGCAAGCTCGCCGCCGAGAAGCTGAAGTCCTTGTTCAAGATCGAAACCCTGATGCTGTCCGGCGGTGGATTCATCAACTGGTCGTTCCTGCAGGCGGGCCTGGTGGATGAGCTCAGCCTGGTGATCGCGCCGGTGGCGGACGGCGAGAACGACACCGTGACGCTGTTCGAGAAATCCAGCTACCTGCCCGATCACCTGCCCGTGGCGTTTGCGCTCAAAAGCGTGGAGATGGGCAAGGGAGACAGCGTCTGGCTGCGCTACAGCGTCAAAAACATCGAATAGAACGAAGCAGGCATTCCAGCATTTGCCATACTAGAACCTATCTCAAAACTACTGCGCTCGACATTTCGTGCGCCGGCGGTGCTCGGAATCCTCACATACTTCTATGTATGCTCCGGTTCCTGCGCTCCGGCGACGCGCGAACTGTCTTCGCTCGCTACG
>JAFEFQ010000017.1 GCA_018240505.1 Pseudomonadota bacterium | reverse complement strand
TGAACTTCGCGCGCTCGACGTTGCGCACGAGCGCATCGACGCCGCCGTTGTTGAAGCCGAGGCGATTGATCACCGCCTCGTGCTCCGGCAGGCGGAACATGCGCGGCTTGGGATTGCCCACCTGCGCGCGCGGTGTCGTCGTGCCGACTTCGATGAAGCCGAAGCCGAGCGCGGCGAGCGCATCGACGTAGGCGCCGTTCTTGTCGAGTCCCGCGGCGAGCCCGACCGGGTTGGCGAAGTCGATGCCGAACACGCGCACCGGTAACGGCGCCGGCTTGAGCGCCAGCAGCGGATTCAAGCCCGTGCGATACGCGGCTTCGATCGACGCCAGCGCGAGATCGTGCGCGCGCTCGGCGTCGAGGCAGAACAGGAAGGGGCGGGCGAGGGTGTACAAGATCGTTACTCGAACGCGGTATTTCCGGCGAACGATCCGCCACGGCGAATCATTCGCCTTTTCCAATGCGCTTGGCATTGCGCAGCGCGGAGAGCTGCATCGCCGTGTCCCATTTGGCTTCGAGCCGGGTAATGCGGCGGTCGTGCTCGCGCAGTTCCTGGGTGATCAGCTTCAGCGCTTCGCCGGCTGCCTTCACCTCGTCGGCCATCTTCAGCGCGTCGCGGATCGTCTTCAGGCTTTCGGACAGAAAGCTCATGCGCGCGCGCGCCGCGCCGTTGTGCGCTTGCGCTGTGAGGTCAGCGGTACGGCGGACGCGTCTTTTTTCTCGGCAAGCCAGGCGTGCAGTTCGGCGAGGCCTTCGTTCAGCGACTTGCGCGCGTCTTTCAGGCGCGAGGCGAGTTCGGCAACCATCGCTTCGATCGCGGCTTCGTCGGCCGAAGGCTGCGGCTCGAAGCGATTGCGTACCAATTCGGCGACGCTGATGCCTTCGCGCTTGGCCTCGCTGCCGAGGAAGGCCTTGAATTTCGGCGTCGTCAGCAGCGTTACCCGTTCGGTTTTCATGATGATTCCGTGTGCCTGCCGGATATGTGCATGTCCATGCTAATGTTCATGCCGGGCGCAGTCAAGGATCGGCTGCTTTTGTCGTTTCGGCGCCGGCCTCAACGCAGGTTCGCGGCGGCGCCGCCGAGGAACAGGAGCCCGAACAGGACGAAGCAGACGACGATGACGATGTGCAGATAGCCGAGGATCAAGCCGCCCACCGCGAGGCCGTCGCCCTGCAGCGTGCCCGGCGGCGCACGCCGGATCTCGCCGCGCGCGATGTGGCCGCAGACGATCGCGACGATCGCCCCGAGGAACGGGATCGCGATCCAGCTCAGGATGCCAAAGATCAGGCTCATGATCGCGCTGACGCTGGTGGTGTTCTGCACCGATGTGTTCATGCTGCACTCCATTCGCTGGCCGATGCCATCATACCCGGGCCGCGTGTCCGCCACTCGCGCCGAAGGCAATGCGTTGCCGTTGCACTATGATTGGGGCATGAACGCGATCCTCACCGAATCCACGCTGACCTGCCCCGAGTGCGGGCAGGCGAGCACGGAGGCGATGCCGACCGATGCCTGCCAGTGGTTCTACGACTGCCGGCATTGCGGCGCGCTGCTCAAGCCGAAGCCGGGCGATTGCTGCGTGTTCTGTTCCTGGGGCGACGTGCCGTGTCCGCCCGTGCAGGCCGGGGGCGGCGGCGCTTGTTGCACGGGAGCCGCGTGACCCGGGCGTAGCCGTGCCGGGACGTCGACGCAAAGTCCGTGTGTCTGGCTCTTGATTCTGGACCCGGGTCCAGAGTCTAGACTTCATCTCACCGGAGGATCGCATGTCGAATTTCAGCATCGGAAAACTCGCCGAGAGCGCCGGCGTCGCTATCGACACGGTACGCTACTACGAACGCAACGGCCTGCTGCAGCCGGCGGGGCGTCTCGCCTCGGGCTACCGGCGCTACGGCGGGACGGAACTCAAGCGCCTGCGCTTCATCCGCCGCGCCAAGGCGCTCGGGTTTTCGCTCGAGGATATCCGCACGCTGCTGGCACTGAGCGCGGAGCGCAACGTGGCCAAGGTCAAGCGCGCGGCGCAGCTCAAGCTCGCCGACATCGACGCGCGCATCGCCGAACTCGAGCGCGTGCGCGGCGGTTTGCGCAAGCTGATTGCGGCCTGCCCGGGGCATGGGCGCGCCGAGGCCTGCCCGATCCTCAACGCCCTCAACGACGAGGAATTGCACTGATGTCACCACACACACACTCGCACGAACACCAGGATGCCGCCGCGCCGGCAGCGCCGGGCTGCTGCGGCGCGCACGAGCAAGGCCATGCGTCCGCTGCTCCAACCGACTCCATCGCAGGCGCGATCGATCCCGTGTGCGGGATGAAGGTCAAACCCGACACCCCACATCGCGCCGAACATCACGGCACGGAATATCTGTTCTGCTCGGCCGGCTGCCGGACAAAATTCCTCGCCGACCCGCAGCGCTATCTTGCGCCGGCGAAGTCTGCGCCAGCGGCGCCGATCGCTGCGGGCACGAAGTACGTGTGCCCGATGCATCCGCAGATCGTGCGCGACGCGCCCGGCATCTGCCCGATCTGCGGCATGGCGCTCGAGCCTGCGATGCCGAGCCTCGAGGACGGCGAGAATCCCGAGCTGACCGACTTCCGCCGCCGCTTCCTGTGGACCCTGCCGCTGTCGCTGGCCGTGTTCGTGCTCGCGATGTTCGGCCACGCCTTCGCCGGACTTTCCGCGACGACGCGCACTTGGCTCGAATTCGCGCTGGCCACGCCCGTCGTGCTCTGGGCCGGCTGGCCGTTCCTCGAGCGCTGGGCGCAATCGATCGCGAACCGCAGCCCGAACATGTGGACGCTGATCGGCACCGGCGTGATCGCCGCGTTCGGCTACAGCGTCGTCGCGACCGTGGCGCCGCAACTGTTTCCGGAGTCGTTCCGCGAGCACGGCCGCATCGGCGTCTATTTCGAGGCCGCGGCGATCATCGTTTCGCTGACCCTGCTCGGCCAGATCCTCGAGCTCAAGGCGCGCTCGAGCACGTCGGCCGCGATCAAGGCGCTGCTCGGCCTCGCGCCGAAAACGGCGCGGCGCTTGGGCGACGACGGCAGCGAGAACGATGTGCCGCTCGATCAGGTGCAGGTCGGCGACCGCTTGCGCGTGCGCCCGGGCGAGAAGGTGCCGGTCGACGGCGTCGTCGTCGACGGCCGTTCGAGCATCGACGAATCGATGCTGACCGGCGAGCCCATTCCGGTCGAGAAGCAACCCGGCGACAAGGTGATCGGCGCGACGCTCAACGGCACCGGCAGCCTCGTGATCCGCGCCGAGAAGGTCGGCGCGGAAACCGCGCTCGCGCAGATCGTGGGCCTCGTCGCGCAGGCGCAGCGCACGCGCGCGCCGATGCAGCGCCTCGCCGACAAGGTCAGCGTCTGGTTCGTGCTCGGCGTGCTCGCGATCGCGGTCGCCACGTTCTTCGCCTGGGGCCTGTTGGGTCCGCAGCCGTCGTGGACCTACGCGATCGTCAACGCGGTCGCCGTGCTGATCATCGCCTGTCCCTGCGCGCTCGGTCTCGCCACGCCGATGACGGTCATGGTCGCGAGCGGGCGCGCCGCGCACGCGGGCGTGCTGTTCCGCGATGCCGAGGCGATCGAGCGCCTGTGCACGATCGACACGCTGATCGTCGACAAGACCGGCACGCTGACGGAAGGCCGGCCCGCCTTCCGCGACGTGGTCGCCGTGGCCGGCGCGAGTGCGGACGAGGTGCTGCGCCTGGCCGCGAGCCTCGATCAGGGCAGCGAGCATCCGCTGGCCGCGGCGATCGTCGCCGAGGCGCGCCGGCGCGGTCTTGCCCTCGATGCCGCGGACGATTTCGAATCCGCGACCGGCAGCGGCGTGCGTGGCCGCGTCGGTACACGACGCCTCGCGCTCGGCAGCGCGGCGCTGATGGGCGAGGCGGGCGCCGACATCGCGAATCTGCGCGACGCTGCGGAACGCCTGCGCGCGGAGGGCGCCAGCGTGGTCTTCCTCGCCGCGGATGGCCGCGCGCTCGGCCTGATCGCCGTGGCCGATCCGATCAAGGGCTCGACCGCCGAAGCGGTCGCCGCGCTGCATGCGGCGGGCTGGCGGCTGATCATGGCGACGGGCGACGGCAACACCACGGCGCAGGCCATCGCCGCGCGGCTCGGTATCGACGAGGTGCACGGCGAGGTGCGGCCGCAGGACAAGGTCGCGCTCGTCGCGCAGCTCAAGGCGCAGGGACGCCGTGTCGCGATGGCCGGCGACGGCATCAACGATGCGCCCGCGCTCGCCGCGGCCGACGTCGGCATCGCGATGGGCACCGGCACCGACGTGGCGATGGCCAGCGCGCAGGTCACGCTGGTCAAGGGCGACCTGCGCGGCATCGTGCGCGCGCTCGCGATCTCGCGCGGCGCGGTTGCGAACATGCGCCAGAACCTGGCCCTGGCCTTCGTCTACAACGCGCTCGGCGTGCCGCTGGCCGCGGGCGTGCTGTATCCGTTCACGGGCCTGCTGCTGAGCCCGATGATCGCCGCGCTGGCGATGAGCCTGTCGTCGGTGTCGGTGATCGGCAACGCGTTGCGCCTGCGCGCAACGCGTGGATAAGCAGGAGTCAAAGATCGAACTTGATGCCCTGCGCGAGCGGCAGCGAATCCGAATAGTTGATCGTGTTGGTCTGCCGGCGCATGTAGGCTTTCCACGCGTCGCTGCCCGATTCGCGGCCGCCGCCGGTTTCCTTCTCGCCGCCGAACGCGCCGCCGATCTCGGCGCCCGAGGTGCCGATGTTGACGTTGGCGATGCCGCAGTCGGAACCCGCCGAGGAAAGGTACTTCTCCGCCGTCTGCATGTCGCGCGTGAAGATCGAGCTCGACAGGCCCTGCGGCACGCCGTTCTGCAGTTCGATCGCCTCGGCTAGCGTGTCGAATGGCATCGCGTAGAGGATCGGCGCGAAGGTTTCGGTCTGCACGACGGCGTCGGCATTCTTCACCCCGCTGATGATCGTCGGCAGGACGAAGTTGCCGGCGCGGTCGCTCAGCGCGGCACCGCCGGTTTCGACCTTGCCGCCGGCCGCTTTGGCCTTCTCGATCGCGCCGACGAAGCCGTCGACTGCTGCCTTCGAGTTGAGCGGCCCCATCAGCGTGGTCGCGAGCGTCGGGTCGCCGATCTTCTTCTCGACTTGTTTGTATGCGGTGACAAGCTTGCCAAGCACGTCGCTGAAAATGGATTTGTGGATGAACACGCGGCGCGTCGTCGTGCAGCGTTGGCCGGCCGTGCCGACCGCGCCGAACACGATCGCCGGGATCGCGAGCGCAAGGTCCGCGCTCGCATCGACGATGATCGCGTTGTTGCCGCCGAGTTCGAGCAGCGAGCGGCCCATGCGCCGCGCGACGCGCTCGCCGACCGTGCGCCCGACCGCGGTCGAGCCGGTGAAGCTGATTAATGGGATTCGCCTATCATCGACAAAGGTCTGCGCGAGTTCGACGCCGGCATCGTTGAACAGGAAGAACAGGTCGGGGAAGCCGCCGGCCTTGAGCGCCTCGTTGCAGATCTTCATCGCCGCGATCGCGGACAGCGGCGTCTTCGGCGACGGTTTCCAGATCGAGATGTCGCCGCAAACCGCGGCGACAAACGCGTTCCAGGCCCATACCGCGACCGGGAAGTTGAATGCCGAGATGATGCCGACCAGGCCGAGCGGATGCCACTGCTCGCCCATGCGGTGCCCCGGGCGTTCGCTGTGCATCGCGTTGCCGTAGAGCATGCGCGACTGGCCGACGGCGAAGTCGGCGATATCGATCATCTCCTGGACCTCGCCATCGCCCTCGGGCTTGATCTTGCCCATCTCGAGCGCGACCAGCGAACCGAGCGCGTCCTTGTGCTTGCGCAACGCTTCGCCGCAGAGGCGGATCGCCTCGCCACGCCGCGGCGCCGGCGTCGTGCGCCAGATCGCGAAGGCCGCTTGCGCGCGCTGCACGATCGTCGCGTAGTCGCTCGCCGACGCGGCGTGCACGCGCCCGATCACCTCGTGCGTGCTCGGATTGATCACTTCGAGCAGGCCGGCGTCGGTGGTCTGCGACCATTCGCCGTTGCCGAGATAGGTGCCGGAGACGGTGCCGGTCAGGCCGAGCGCCGCGAGAATCTTGTCGGACATGGAGGTTCCAGTTTGGCTGAAGATAGCCGCTGATTATAAACCGCCGATTGGCCCCGTCCGGAACCGGGATGCGGTAATCGAATGGGGCCAATGCGCTATGCTTGCGCCCCGCACGCAGGAGGACGCACGTGGAGAAACGAGGCTTCGACAAGGGCCTGGCGCTGTTGCTCGCGCTGGCAGCGGCCAAGCTGGTCTTTCATATCGCGACGAACGGGCAGTACGGTTTCCATCGCGACGAACTGCAGTTTCTCAGCGACGCGCGCCATCTCGATTGGGGTTATGTAACCTATCCGCCGCTGACGCCGTTTCTCGGCCGCATCGAGTGGGAACTGTTCGGCGCCTCGCTGACCGGATTCCGCTTGTTCCCCGCGCTCGCGCAAAGCATCGTTTTCGTCGTCGCCGGGCTGATGGCGCGTCGGCTCGGCGGTGGGCGAGCGGCCATGCTGCTCGCGGCATTCGCCGTCGCGCTTGGCCCGGTGTCGCTGTCGGGCAGCGCGCTGTTCATGTACGTCACTTTCGATTTTCTCTGCTACGTGCTGCTCGCATACTTCGTCGTCTGCCGCATCGAGTCGGGCGACGCGCGCTGGTGGCTCGCGATCGGCGCGATGGTCGGGCTCGGCATGATGACCAAGTACACCGCGGCGTTCTTCGTGGCGGGGCTGGTCGCCGGCGTCGTGCTGACTACGCTGCGCGTCGACCTGCGCAGCAAGTGGCTGTGGTGCGGCGTCGCCTTGTCGTTGCTGATCTTCCTGCCGAACCTGATCTGGCAGTTCCGCCACGACTTCGTCACCTTGGACATGCTCCAGCACATCCATGCGCGCGACGTGCGCATCGGCCGCGCCGACGGTTTCTGGCCGGAGCAGCTCTATATCGCGAGCAATTTCGTCACGGTGCCGCTGTGGCTGCTCGGGCTCTGGTTTGTGTTCGCGACGGATCGGGGCAGGCGCTGGCGCATTCTCGGCTGGATGGCGCTCATACCGTTCGCGATCTTCGTCGCTGCGCGCGGCCGCGGTTACTATGCCGCGCCCTTGTATCCGATGCTGCTCGCCGCGGGCGCGGTGCAGTTGCAGACGTTCATCGATTCCCTGCATGTCGCGAAATGGCGGCGCGGCGCATGGGCAGCATCGTTCGTCATCGTTTTTTGCGGCGCGATCATGTTGCGCGTTTGCCTGCCGCTGGTGCCGGTGAATTCGCCGGCGTGGGGGCGCGTCAACGATCTCAACGGCGATTTCCGCGAACAATTCGGCTGGCCGGAACTCGCGCGTGAAGTCGCGCGCGTCCGCGACGCCCTGACCGCGCAAGAGCGCGCGCAAACCGGCATCTGGGCGAGCAACTACGGCGAAGCCGGCGCGCTCGATCTGTACGGCCCGCGGTATGATCTGCCGCAGGCGTGGAGCGCGGCCAATTCGTTCTGGCTGCGCGGGCCGTACGGGCCGACGCCGCAGAACCTGATCGTCGTCGGCGCCGGTCGCAAGGATCTTGATCAGCCGTGCACGACGGTCGAACTCGCCGGCCACACCGGCAACGACGCCAGGGTCGAAAACGAAGAGACGAAGTGGCACCCGGACATTTTTCTCTGTCGCGGCGTGCGCAAGCCGCTTGCGCAGATGTGGCCGAAGCTGGCCGAGTTCATGTAGCTCCTACGAAAGCAGCGGATTTCCGGGCTTCCACTGCGTCGCGGCAAGCTTGTCGAGCAGTGCGACGACGGCGGCACGACCCTGCTTGTCGTGGATCGGCAGCACGAGCAAGTCGCCTTCGCGCATCCATGCGAGCGCGGCGCGCACCGCGTCGATTTCCTCGGCGGCCACGAGCAGGGCGCCGTGCGCCAGGCCGTTGCGCAGCAGTTCGTCGCGCAGCAGTGCGACGACTTCGCCAGGCATGCGTCCGCGCGCGAAGCTCGCGAGTTCCTTGAGCACGACCAGGCCCGGTTGCCGGCGGGCGGCGACGGCGGCGAGCGCGCGGATGTCTGCATCCTCGCGATTGCCGGCCTGGCCGAGCACGATGGCCAGGCGCCCGGCGGGGGAAACGGCGCGCGCGACCTCGAGCAGGCCGTGCAATCCCTCGGGATTGTGTGCGTAGTCGACGATCACCGTCGTCGCGCCGAAATGCCAGCGCATCAACCGCCCCGGGTTGTCGCTGTTGCTCGCGCCAAATTGCGCACACACCTGTGCGATGAGCGCGGCGTCGATGCCGAGTGCCTGCGCAACGAGCGCGGCGCCGGCGAGATTGGCGATGTTGTATTTCGCCGCGCCGTTGGCGCTCAGCGGCATGTCGACGATGCGGCCGAGCGCGCGATCGACGCCGTCCGCATGCAGGACCAGCTCGCCGTCGCGCGCGCCGCAGGTCGCGCCGCCGCGCGCGCGGTGCGCGGCGAGCAGCGGGTGGTCCGCATCGAGCGCGAACCACGCCAGGCGTTGCGCTTTCTCCGAATCGCCGATCGCGAATCGCGAATCGCGGCTCTTCCGCACCAGCAGGATGTCGTCGGCGTTGAGCACGAGCGTGCCGTGCGGAGCCAGCGCATGCGCGACGACGAGTTTGGTGTCGGCGAGGTCGTCGAGATCGTGCACACCATATTCGCCGAAGTGATCGGCGCTGACGTTGGTGACGATCGCGGCCTGCGCGCGCTCGACCGCGAGCCCGCGACGCAGGATGCCGCCGCGCGCGGTCTCGAGCACGGCGGCCTCGGCGCGCGCATCGCGCAGCGCGGCGCGCGCGCCGGCCGGGCCGGAGTAGTCGCCGCTCGCCACGGGTTCGCCGCCGACGACCACGCCGTCGGTGCTGCTGAGCGCCGTGCGCCGCCCCCCGCGTTCATTGATCGCGGCGATGAGTCGCGTCGTCGTCGTCTTGCCGTTCGAGCCGGTGACGAGCGCGACCGGAATCGCGTGCAGCGAGTTCCACTCGACGGCATCGGGCGAGGGCAGGGCATCGAGCGGCCAGGTGAGTGCGCCGCCGCCTTCGCCCAGGGTCAGCTCGGTATCGTCGAGCAGCACGGGAAGACCGCGCCGATGCGCCGAGTCGACCAATGCAACGAGGCCGGGCTGCCGTTCCGCGATCGACGCAAGTTTCAACGTGCGCAGGGCGAGGCCGTCGTCCCAGATTGCCGGATAGGCCGGGGCGTGGAAGAAATCTTCCCTTCTCCCTTCGGGCAGGTTCTCTCGGCCGGAGGTGGGAAGCAGGGCGAGTTCCAGCGCGTACTCGTTGACTTCGGTGGCGGTGAAAAGCTGATCGATGGGGGCGGCGATCGCGAGCGAGCCGCTGCCTTCGCGCAAACGCGCGTCGATCGGCGCCGACGGCCAGCCGAGCTCGCGGCGCATGCGTTCGATCCCGCCACGCCAGCGTTCGACGGCCGCATCGTCCACAACCGTACCCGACGCGGTTTCGAGCACGGCGCCGGGCGCGGGGAAGTAGAGATTGGCGCCGGTCAGGCGGCGCGAATCCTCGAATGGAATCGTCATTCGGTATTTTCCAGAACCTGTCTCAAAACGCAGCGAGCGAAGACAGTTCGCGCGTCGCCGGAGCGCAGGAACCGGAGTGTACACAATGAGTACATGAGGATTCCGAGCACCGCCGGCGCGCCCGATTTTCGATTGAATCGGGTCGAGCGCAGTGGTTTTGAGATGGGTTCTAGTCCTCGGTCTCGCGCGCGAAGCGTATGCCGCGCTCGTCGCGGATCAGGCCATCCATCTCGACGACGGCGCGCTCCTCGACGACCGGCTCGATCGCCGCGACCGGCTCGACGCGCTTGACCGCCGGCGCGGGGGTGCCTTCGGCGTGGAACTTGGTGATCTGCTTCCACGAGCGCGCCAGCGCGTCGGCGAAGACCAGCAGCAGGTCGCCCGGCTTGCCCATCTTCAGCGCGGCGTCGATCGCTTCCTGCTCGTCGGGAATGATCGTGATTGCCGCGTCGGCGACGCCTTTTCCCTTGAGCGCCCTGGCGATGATGCGCGGCACTTCGTCGCCGTCGCGGCCGCGCAGCGCGTCGTCGCGGCGCACGATGTAGTGGTCGAACTTGCCCGCGACCGCGCCGGCGATCTCGACGAGGTCCTCGTCGCGGCGATCGCCGGGACCGGCGACGACGACGATGCGGCGTCCCGTCACGTCGAGGCGCCCGGCGAGATCGGCCATGGCGCCAACCGCGTGCGCGTTGTGGCCGTAGTCCATCAGCACCTTGAACGGGTGCTCGTTGAACACGTTCATGCGGCCGGGCGCCTGGAAGAACGTCGTGTCGAAGGTGCGCAGGCCCTGGCGGATCGCGTCGAGCTTGATGCCGAGCGCGAAGGCGAGGCTGGCCGCGACCATCGCGTTCTGCACGTTGTGCAGCGCGCGGCCTTCGAGCGTGGCCGGGATCAGGTGCGTCCACATCAGCGGGATATGGCTGCCCTTGTCGTACAGCGTGATCATCGAGCCGTTGACGCCGGCCTCGAGCGCGCAGGCGCGGCCGCCCGCGCGCACGTGCTCGCGCACGAGCGCGTGCGAGGGATTCATCGTCACGTAGCAGATCACCTTGGCTTCGGTGTAGGCCGACATCCGGAGCACGTGCGGATCGTCGGCGTTGAGCACGGCGCAATCCTTGGCGATCTCGACCGGAATGCGCTTGACTTCGGCGAGCTGTTCGAGCGTGTCGATGCCCTTGAGTCCGAGATGGTCGCTCTGCACGTTGAGCACGGCGGCGACGTTGACCTCGGCCACACCCATGCCCGCGCGCAAGAGGCCGCCGCGCGCGACTTCGAGCACGGCGATGTCGATGTTCGGATCGGCCAGCACCATGCGCGTCGAAACGGGCCCGGTCATGTCGCCCTCGACCGTGCGCTGACCGTCGATGTAGACGCCGTCGGTCGTGGTCAGGCCCGGCGTGTAACCGGCCATCTTGGCGATGTGCGCGAGCATGCGCGAAGTCGTGGTCTTGCCGTTGGTGCCGGTGATCGCGGCGATCGGCACGCGCGCAGGCGTGCCTTGCGGGAACAGCATGTCGATGACCGGGCCGGCCGCATCGCGCGGCGTGCCTTCGCTCGGACTCACGTGCATGCGGAAGCCCGGCGCGGCGTTGATCTCGCAGATGCCGCCGCCGATGCTCTTGTAGCTTTCGGCGATGTTCGGCGAGAGGAAATCGACGCCGCCGACGTCGAGGCCGATCGCGCGCACCGCGCGCACGGCCATGTCGCGGTTGTCGGGATGGATGATGTCGGTGACGTCGGTCGCGGTACCGCCGGTCGACAGGTTCGCGGTCTTGCGCAGCGGCACGGCGCGGCCCTGCTCCGGCACCGAATCGGCGGTGAGGCCGGCGGCTTCGAGCATCACCTGGGCTTCGCGGTCGAGCTGCAATTTCGTCAGCACCTTTTCGTGGCCGACGCCGCGGCGCGGATCGGAATTCACGATGTCGACGAGTTCGCGCACGCTGAGTTTCCCGTCGCCGACGACGTGGCCCGGCGTGCGTCGGGTCGCGGCGACGAGTTCGCCGTTGACCACGAGCAGGCGATGATCGTCGCCGGCGAGATAGGTTTCGACGATGACCGAGTTCGAATGCTCCTGCGCGGCCTTGAAGCCGGCGATCACGTCTTCGTCCCTGCTGATCGCGATCGTGATGCCGCGGCCGTGGTTGCCGTTGTAGGGTTTGGTCACCACCGGTCCGCCGAGGCGGCGCGCGGCGCGCAGCGCGCCTTCCTCGCTGCGCACAAGTTCCTGCTTGGGCACGGGAAGCCCGAGGGAGGCGAGGATCTTGTTCGTCTCCTCCTTGTCGCTCGCGAGCTCCACGGCGATATGCGAGGTGCGCCCGGTCACCGTCGCCTGGATGCGCTGCTGGTACTTGCCGTGGCCGAGTTGCACGAGCGACTGCTCGTTGAGGCGCAGCCACGGAATGTCGCGCTGCTCGGCGGCGCGCACGAGCGAGGCGGTCGACGGCCCGAGCGCGCGTCGTTGCGCATAGCGGATGAACGTGTCGCGCGCCTCGGCGAAATTCCAGCCTTCAGGCACGCTGTCCTTCGGTCGCAGACTTGAATGCAGCAGCGAGCAGAGCAGGCGCAGCGCGAGATCGCCCGCCGCAATGCCTTCCTCGCGCTGCGCGTATTCATAGACCACTGTGTACACGCCCGGCCGCGCGTCGCTGATGCTGCGCGTCTTGCCGAAGGTGACGTCCTCGCCGGCGACGTTCTGCAATTCGATCGCGACGTGTTCGAGCACGTGGCCGAGCCAGGTGCCTTCGCCCTCGCGCATGCGGCGGATAAAGCCGCCCGGTTCGCGATATGAACAACCGTGTTCCTTCAGGCCGGGCAGGGCGGCAACGAGGCCGTCGATGAACGCGTCGCCGAGCTTCGCCGTCGGCCAGTTTTCCAGTTCACCCAGATCGAGTTCGAGCTTGATGACCGGGAAGTGCGCGTACAGCGAAGGGCCGACGTAGACGGAACGATCGAGAATGCGCATATCACCCTCCGCAACGAGACGGGACAAGCAAAACACATAAGCGGCGTTTCGCCAAATGTTCCGCCGGAGTGCGCTGACGGCCCACGCGTGATGTGGAAGCGCGCGCTCTGGTTTTTACGCAAACAGTACGGTAGTGTACGGTTACTATAAATAGCAAAAACTGGGGAGTTCATACATGCCTTTCGACACCCGTCGCTGCAGCCTCGCTGCGGCTGTGGCGCTTGCGCTCGCCTTCTCTCCGGCTGCGCTACGCGCGCAAGCCGACAATGCACAAGCGCCGCGCGCGGCGGAGCCGGCCGCCGCGCCCTCCGTTGCCGCAGCGTCGCCCGAACTCGAAAAAATCACGGTCACCGCGCAAAGCCGCACGCAGGAATTGCAGCAGGTGCCGATCTCGCTCGCCGTCGTCAGCAACAAGGACATCGAGAATCGTGCCGCGACCGACTTGAGCGACCTGAGCGCGTTTCTGCCTGGCGTGTCGATCAATTCCTGGGACCGCACCCAACCCGATTTCAGTTTGCGCGGCATCTCCACGGGCGGCTTCAGCCTGGGCATCGACCAGGCCGTGGGCGTGTACATCAACGGCGTCTACCAGACGCGCGGCGGCGGCGCGTTGCTTGCGTTCAACGACGTCCAGCGCGTCGAGGTGTTGAAAGGACCGCAAGGCACGCTGTTCGGCCGCAACACCGCGGCCGGCGCGATTTCGATCGTGACCAACGAGCCGGCGGCGGATTACGCCATGGCGCAAGCGAGCGTGCGGTTCGGCAACTACGGCCGGCGCGACGAAACGGCGCTGGTCAACGTGCCGCTCGCCGGTGATTTCGCGTTGCGCGCGAGCTTCGTCAACAATCGCAACGACGGTTGGCTCGAAGACGCCGCCACACAACGGCGCTATAACCTCGACCGGCAATGGGGCGGGCGCATCGCGATCGGCGGCAGTTTCGCCGAAGACTGGAAAATGCAGCTGACCTACGACCACGAAAGCTTGCGCGAGCCGCCGCGCATGCAGATCGGCCTGCAGCCGTTTCTCGACAACACGAGCAACCTGGCGCCGTTCCCCGAGCAACGGTCCAGCTATGTCGATCCGCGCAAGACGAAGGTTTACGTCGATGCCGAAGACGCGCGGCAGACGCGCAGCTATGACGGCCTGACGCTTGCACTGACGCGCACGTTCGGCTGGGGCACGTTGACCTCGACCACGGCCGCTTCGCGTGACAAACTGGCGCACTTCGAGGATCAGGACGGCACCAACGATCCGGTCGTGCGCCTGGATTCGGGGGTGAACCAGACCGGCCGCACGCTCTACCAGGAACTCAAGCTTGCCGGCGCAAACGACCGCTTCGACTGGGTGGGTGGTGCGAGTTTCTATCGCGAAACCGGCACCCAATCCAATGTCGTCGTCACGACGACGACCGTGGTCGATACGCTGTTCTACAACCAGGGAATCCGGGGGCCGGACGGCAGCCCGGTGCTGGGTTTCTTCGATCGCACGCTGGCAAGCCACGGCTTCCAGATCCCGCTGACCGGCAAGCGCTATCAGGAACAGGTCGACGATTCGATGGCCTCGCGTTCGTACGCGGCGTTCGGCGACCTGATCTGGCACGTCAACGATCGCCTCAATTTGACCGGCGGCTTGCGTTTCACCCACGACGAAAAAACCTTCGACTGGTTCAATCCGCTGCGCCAATCGCCCGGACTCGATAGCGCATTGGCTTCGCTCGGCGCGTTGCAGCTGCTCAGCCAGATTCCGCCGCAACTGCTCGCCGTGCTGACCCACAACATCGTGTTCGGCGATGCCGTCGGCGTGCCGGTGCGCCGCGAGGCAAGCTGGCAGGACGTCTCGCCGCGCGTGGTCGCCGACTACCATTTCACGCCGGAGACGATGGCCTACGCATCGGCCAGCCACGGTTACAAGGCCGGCGGCATGGACGGCGTGCAGATCGATTCGCAGTACGCGCCGGAGAAGGTCTGGAACTACGAGGCCGGCATCAAGCAGACGTTCCCCGACCTGCACATGCTGCTGAACGGCGCGGTGTTCTACTACGACTACTCGAACCGGCAGTCGCTCACCCTGGTGCCCGGTTCCGGCCAGGCAGGCATTCCGCAGTACGTGGTCACCAGCAGCGACCAGAGCGCGCGCGGACTCGAGGCGGAATGGGTATGGAAGCCGCTCGCGAATCTTGCCTTGAATGCGTCCGCGCAGTGGATCGATGCGGTCTACGCGAGCGGTACGCGTGCGCTGACCGGCGCGGACTTGTCCGATCAACCGGTGGGTGAGCCGCGCCTGTCGTTTTCCGCGGGCGGTACCTACACCTGGCGCACCGCGGACCACGGCATGCTCGAGTTCAACCTGCAGCAGGCGTATCGCGGCAAGACGCGTTGCAACAACGATTCGACCTATCAGGGCACGTGCGCCACGTACGCCACGTTCGCGGTCGGCAGCGCGCAGCAACGCACCGATCTGCGCCTCGGCTGGACTTCGGCCGACAGCCGCTTCGGCGCCGCGTTGTTCGTCAACAACCTGTTCGACAAGCAATATGTCGCGTCGGTTGGCGGCCAGGGAAGAACGGTGCTTGGCGTCGGCTACGGAGTGATCACGCCGCCGCGATTCTACGGGGCGGAATTCCGTGTCAAGTTCGATTGATCGGTACAACACGGCGCTAGGCGCGGCCGCGCTGCTCGCCGCGGCCGCCGCGATCGCCGCCGCGCTTGCCGGTTCGACGACTGCGCTGTATCTGTTCAAGCCGCTGGCGACCGCGCTGCTGCTCGCGCTGGCCTGGTTCGCGCCGCGGCCGGTGTCGGCGCGATATCGCGGCGCGGTGGCGTTCGGATTGGCCGCGTCGTTGATCGGGGATGTGCTGCTGATGCTGCCGGGCGATTTGTTCGTGCCCGGGCTCGTCGCCTTCCTGATCGCGCATCTCGCCTATCTGGTCGCCTTCACCGACGGCGTGCGCTTCGCCGCGCGCCCGCTGACCTGGGCGCTGTTCCTGTTGTCGGCCGGAGCGATCCTTTGGCTGCTGTGGCCCGGCCTGCCTGCCGCGCTGCGCATTCCGGTCGGTGCCTACGCCGCGGCGTTGGCGACGATGGCGGCACAGGCGGCGGTGCGCTGGCAGCTGCGCGCACCGGGCGGGACGCTCGCCGCCTGCGGCGGCCTGCTGTTCCTCGCCAGCGACACCTGTCTTGCCTATGGCCGCTTTCGCGGCGCGCTGCCGCTCGCGCCACTGTTGATTCTCGGCACCTACTACGCCGCGCAGTGGTGCATCGCGCGTTCGGTGCGGCGTTGAAGCCGGCCTTCGAGAGGGTAATCGTTCGATGATCAACCCGATCCTGATCGCCGGCCCCGGCTTCGTCGCCCTGATCGGCGCGGAATATCTGTACGGCCGCATTCGCGGGCGCAACACCTATCGGCTCAACGACGCGCTCAACGCGCTCGCGATGGGCACGATGTCGCAGTTGATGCCGCTGCTCGTCTCGCTCGGCGTGTATGCCCTCGTGCTGCGGCTCGTGCCGTGGCGCTGGCCGACCGATCACGTCTGGGTCTGGATCGTCGCACTGCTGTTCTACGATCTGTGCTACTACTGGTTCCATCGCATCAGCCACGAGCGCAGTCTCTTCTGGGCCTCGCACGTTGCCCATCACCAAAGCGAGCGTTACAACCTCTCGACCGCATTGCGCCAGACCAGCACAGGTTTTCTCGGCTTCGTGTTCTACCTGCCGATGGCGCTGGCCGGCGTTCCGCTGGAAATGTTCGCGGTGGTCGGGCTGATCGATCTGTATTACCAGTACTGGATCCACACCGAGCACGTCGGCAAGCTCGGCTGGTTCGACCGCGTCTTCGCCTCGCCTTCCAATCATCGCGTGCACCATGCGGTCAACGACCGCTACGTCGACAAGAACTATGGCGGCCTGCTGATCGTGTGGGACAGATTGTTCGGTACCTTCGTCGAGGAACACGACGAGGATCCGACCGTCTTCGGCACGCGCGCGCCGCTGCGCAGCTGGAATCCGCTGTGGGCCAATGCGGAGGTTTACGCCGCGATGCTGGGCGACGCATGGCGCGCGCGGCGCTGGCGCGACAAAGCCTACATACTCATCGCGCGAACCGGCTGGCGCCCGGCCGATGTGGCCGAGCGCTGGCCGAAGCCGGCATTCGACATTCGCCGCGCCGAGTACGATCCGCCGCTGTCGCGCGCGGTCGGCGGCTATTGCCTCGTGCAATCGCTCGTGCTGATCGGCCTGGCCTTGTACCTGCTCACGATCGCAGCGTCGCTCGGCACAGGCGCGCGCTGGGCGGCAGTCGCCTGCCTGTTCGCCGGCTTCACCTCGCTGGGCTGGCTGATGGAAGGGCGCAGGTTCGCGCCCTGGCTGGAACTCGTGCGCCTGGCCGCAAGCGGTCTGGTCGCGTTCTGGTGGCTTCCCGAGCCGCGAGTCGTGCTGGGTATCTGCGTCGCAAGCGCAATCGGGTGGATCATCACTTGGCGGTTGCCGTCGACGCCAAGCGACGCGGCATCGGAAAACGCGGCAAGCTGATTCATCGCGGAATTCCGGCCGCGCGGGAAACCGTCGGTCCGGTGTAACGCTTTTTGCGGAAGTGCCGCGCAGGCGAGACGGATCAGTGCGTCTGCTTCGGCGACACCAGCGAGCCGGCCGACGCGGTGCGCGTGGCGAGGTTGAACGTCGCCCCGGCGACGAGGATGTGCACCTTGAGGCCGAGCAGGCAAACCGGCTCGTTCTCGCTGACCTGGTCCATCGAGGAGAACTGCATTTCGCCCGCATCGACCACGGTCACCGCGCCGGAACCTTCGACTTCGAGCGTGTTGTCCGGATTGATGAACGCGGCGGTGTCCTCGTCGAGACCGATGCCGACGAGGAACGGGTTGTAGGCCAGCGCCGCGAGCAGGCGGCCGAGGCGGTCGCGCTGGCGGAAGTGCTGGTCGATGACGAAGCGGTTGGTCAGGCCCAGGCCCGGCGCGAGGCGTACGCTGCCGGCGGTCGGCGAGGAACCTTCCTTGCCGAACGCGATCATGTGCTCGGACAAGATGCTCGCGCCCGCGCTCGTGCCGCCAACCGTGGTACCGCGCGCGTTGCTCGCGCGAATCGCCTGAGCGATCGGCGTGCCGCCGAGCAGGGTCGAGATGCGCAACTGGTTGCCGCCGGTGAAGAAGATGCCGCTGGCCTGCTCGATGCGTTGCAGGCGATTTTTTTCCTCGGCGTCGCGGCGCGTGTCGAAGTCGATCGCGGTGACGCGCGCGGCGCCGAGTCCGGCGAAGATGCCCTCGTAGCGCGCCCCCGTGTCGGCGAGCTGGCTCGCGGTCGGGATGACGACGATGTCCGCGTCGCGCCCGCCGCACAGCGCGACGAAGCGCTCGAGGATGCGCGCGTCGTGGTGCTTGGCCTCGGCGCCGCCGATCGGCACGATCCAGCCGCGTTCGGCGCCTTCGATGATCTTGCTCGGCATAGTGTCCTTGACTCTCCAAACTGGCGGCCCCGACACGATTCGAACGTGCGACCTTCCCCTTAGGAGGGGGACGCTCTATCCAGCTGAGCTACGGGGCCTTACGTTGGAAATTTTCGCACAGAACCGGTCCGGCTGCGGAAGCGCGCCGGCTCAGGCGTCCGTGAGCGCCGCGTTGTGGTAAACCTCCTGCACGTCGTCGAGTTCGTCGAGCTTGTCGAGCAGATCGAGCAGGGTTTCTTCGGTCTCCCCCGACACGGCGACGCGGTTTTCCGGGCGCCAGACGATATCGGCGCGCACGGGCTCGAGCTTGGCCGCGAGCAGCGCCTTCTTCACCGCCTCGTAGTTTTCCGGCGCGCACAGCACGGTGCTCTGGGCATTCTCGGCCTGCACGTCGTCGGCGCCCGCGTCGAGCGCGATTTCGAGGACTTTTTCTTCACCCGCGGCATCGGGCGTGGCGAACACGAGCTCGCCCAGGTGCTTGAACTGGAACGCGACCGAGCCCGAGGTGCCGAGATTGCCGCCGTGCTTGGTCAGCGCGCTGCGCACGTCGGCGACGGTGCGCTGCTGGTTGTCGGTCATGCAGTCGATGATCAGGGCGACGCCAGCCGGGCCGTAGCCTTCGTAGCGCAGCTCATGCAGGTCGGCGGCGTCGGCGCCGCTCGCGCGCTTGAGCGCGCGCTCGATCGTGTCGTTCGGCATGCTCACGGCTTTCGCCTTGTCGATGCCGGCGCGCAGGCGTGCGTTGCTCGCGGGATCGGCGCCCAGGCGCGCGGCGATCGTGATCTCGCGGATCAGCTTGGTGAAGATCTTGCCGCGGCGCGCGTCTTCGGCGTTCTTGCGGCCTTCGATGCTGGGGCCTCTGCCCATGGGGATACCTGCAGATTGACGGGTGTGGGTATTTTATCAGCGCTGCCCGCGATTGCCTGCGTCCCGGGGCTCGGGGTAGACGAATGGCG
>JAFEFQ010000179.1 GCA_018240505.1 Pseudomonadota bacterium | reverse complement strand
TCCGGGGCGCATTCTCTTTGGCTACTTTCTCTTGTGCGAGCAAGAGAAAGTAGCCTGCTCGCAGGGACGCGAGCGGGAAAACGAAGGGACGCGCGTGCATGAAGATCAACGGCAACGCGAAACTGGATTCCCGCCTGCGCGGGACTGTGAAGGCAGGATGCCAAAACGAACATTCGCGTAGCGAATGGCCCGAAGGGCGAGCGCAGGGACGGCGCGAGTAATGACGAGTGAAAAGCACAAAGTGGAAAATTCCACAAATAAACTCCCGCGCCATATCGCCATCGTCATGGACGGCAACGGCCGTTGGGCCAAGCAGCGTCGTCGCCCGCGCACGTTCGGCCATCGCGCCGGCCAGAAGGCGGTACGCGCGACGATCGAAGCCTGCCTGCGCCGCGGCATCGAGGCGCTGACCCTGTTCGCGTTCTCCTCGGAAAACTGGCAGCGGCCGAAGGACGAAGTCGGCGCGCTGATGGAACTGTTCCTCAAGGCGCTCGACCGCGAGGTCGACGAACTGCACGGCTACGGCGTACGCATCCGCTTCATCGGCGAACTGGCCGCGTTCGCGCCGGCGCTGCGCGAGCGCATGCAGACGGCGATGGCGAAGACCTCAGGCAACGCCAAGCTGGCGCTCAACATCGCGGTCAACTACGGCGGCCGCTGGGACATCGCGCAGGCGGCAAGGCAGGCCGCGCAGGCCGCCGTGCGCGGAGAAATCGACGCGGCGCTGATCGACGAGGCGCGGCTCGCCGGGCGCTTCGCCCTGGCCGAGCTGCCGCCGCTCGACCTGTTCATCCGCACCGGCGGCGAAAAGCGCGTGAGCAACTTCCTGCTCTGGCAGCTCGCCTACGCCGAACTGTATTTTTCCGACGCGCTGTGGCCGGATTTCGACGCCGCCCACCTCGACGCGGCGATCGCCGATTTTGCCGGGCGCGAGCGGCGTTATGGTAAAACGAGCGCCCAGATGGGGACGGAAAAGCATGGCCGCGAAGAAGAAATCTGAATGTCGCCGCCGCGGATGGCCGCACGGCGATCTTTGCCATCGAGGACGCAAGCAATGAAGCAGCGGATCATCACCGCGTTGCTGATCACGCCATTCGCGATCGCGCTGTTCCTGTTCGTACCGACGCCGGCCTTCGTCGCCGTGATCGGCACGATCTGTGGCATCGGGATGTGGGAATGGACGCGTCTCTCGGGCATGCGCGAGCGGCTGTGGCGCGCGATCGCGGTCGCGCTCGGCGTCGGCGCCATGCTCGCGCTGTATTTCACCTCGAACATCGTGCTGTGGTGGGCGTTCATCATCCTCGGCTGCCTCGCCTGGATAGGCGCGATCTTCTGGCTGCGCCAGTTTTCGTTCGCCGCCTCGCCGACGCGCGAGCACACCGCGATCAAGCTGGCCGCCGGCGCGCTCGCGATCCTGCCCGCGTTCGCAGGCCTGATGCGCATCCACCAGACCCAGACGATACCGCACACCTGGGCGCTCTACGCAATGCTGCTGGTCTGGTCGGCGGACACGTTCGCCTACTTCGCCGGCAGCCGCTGGGGCAAGATCAAGCTCGCGCCGCAGATCAGCCCGGGCAAGACCCGCGAGGGGCTGTACGGCGCGCTGGTCGGCTCCGGCGTGATCGCCGCGATCGGCGGCTGGCTGCTCGACGTGCGCGGCGCGACGCTCGTTCTGCTCGTCCTCGTCGCCCTGGTCAGCGTCGCGTTTTCGGTCGTCGGCGACCTGTTCGAGAGCCTGATGAAGCGCCACGCCGGAGTGAAGGATTCGGGCAACCTGTTTCCGGGCCACGGCGGCGTCTGCGACCGCCTCGACGGCGTGTTCGCGGCGTTGCCGTTCTTCGCGCTCGGCAAGGCCCTGCTGGGACTATGAAACAGGTCGCGGTACTCGGCGCCACCGGCTCGATCGGTGCGAGCGCACTCGACGTGATCGCGCGTCATCCGCAGCGGTTCCGCGCGAGCGTGCTTGCCGCGCACCGCAAGGTCGACGAGCTTGTCGCCCTGTGCGTCCGTTTCAAACCCGATCTCGCCGTGATCGCCGATGCGGCTCTCGAAGCCTCGCTGCGCGACAAGCTGGTCGCGGCCGGATCGTCCACGCGTGCCGCCGCCGGCCAGGCGGCGCTGGCCGAGGCCGTGTCGGGCGATCTGTGCGACAGCGTCGTCGCCGCGATCGTCGGCGCCGCCGGCCTCGAATCGACCCTGGCCGCCGCGCGCGCGGGCAAGCG
>JAFEFQ010000178.1 GCA_018240505.1 Pseudomonadota bacterium | reverse complement strand
CATGGAGGCGCGCGGCGAGGTCGGCGGGCAGGTGCAGGAGGAGACTGCCGCTCATCGTTTCGGCACGAACGCGCGCGCCCTTGCCTGGCGCAAAGCCTGCCTCGACGTTGCCGGAAACCGATTCGGCACTGAATTCGGCCACCGTCGGCGCGGCGAAAGTCAGCGTGCCCGAAACGGTTTCGAGCTTGACCCGCCCATCCGCCCCGTTCGCCCTGATGTCGCCGCTGACGCTCTGCAGGTGGGTGCGCTCGGTCGCACCCGCGCGCGTGACCTGCAAGGTCACATCGCCGCTGACGCTGTCGATCTCGATGCTGCGTGCGGCGCCGTCTACGCGTACGCTGCCACTGACATTGTCGATCTCGATCGACTTGCCATCGATGTTCTCGATCTTGCCGTCTGCGCTGACCAGGTCGAGCTTGACCGAGACGCCGTGCGGCACGCTGAGGACGAGGCTGCTGTCGCGCGCCGGCCCGTGCCCATTGAACCAGCCGCTCTTCTCCGCCTCGACGCGCAGCTGCAGGCGCCGCGCGTCGCCTTCGACGACGAGCTTGGAGCCCGCACCGAGGCTGCCGCCGAGCTTGACCTCGTCCGCGCCGCCGCCGGTGACCGTGACGCTGCCGCGCACGTTGCTCACGTCGATCAGGCCGTCCGCGGCGAGAGCGAAGCTTTGCTCCAGCGCCTTCGCGGCATCGCCTTCGGTCGTGATCGTCAGATCGGTCGGCGTGGCGCCGACCGCGGCGGATGCCGCCGCGCACAGCGCAAGCGCGAACACGCTGCGGATCGGGACTGTGCATGCTTTTGCGGTTTTCATCTTCCCTCCTGTGCGGACGAGTCGCGGCAATGCGCTCACCCGGAAATCGCCGATTGACGCACGAGGCGCATGCGCTGCGCATTGGTGCGGTTGAGCATGCTGACCAGGAACACCGCGTCCGGTCGCGCCTCGAGCGCGGCCTGCAGGTCCGCGCTGGCCTTGTCGAGATCCTGCGCCGCGGCTGCGAGCTTCGGATCGGTCGGCCTGGCCCAGTCGAGTGCGGTCAACGACACGGCGCCATCGGCGGCGTTGCGTGCACCATCGAGCGCGGCCACGGGCGCGGATCCGGATTGGTGGAGGCGCGACGCGGTGAACGCGGCACCGACGGCAAGCGCGAGACTCGCCGCGAGCGCGAACGCGGGCCGGCGCCATTCGCGACGGCGCGGCGCGGCCACCGGCTGCGCGATGCGCGCGGCGATGTCCGGCCACAGGTCACGCGCGGGCTCGACCGCCTCGTTGAGCTTGCGCATCTGGTTACGCCACTGGAATTCGTTGTCCATCTGTCACCTCGCTGTCCGCAGACAGGTTCTGTTTCACGCCGCTTCAAGCGTAGTCCGCAACAAGCCGCGCGCACGATGCAACTGTGCCTTCGACGACCCGACCGCCATGCCGAGTTCGGCGGCGATCTCTTCGTGTTTCCAGCCCTCGACGTCGTGCAGCACGAGCACGGCGCGCGCCCGCGGGGGCAGCTTCGACACCGCACGTTCGAGGTCGCCGCGCTCGCCTGCGCAAAACGGCACATCAAAGCCGGCGGCCAGTTCGATCACGGCATCGTCCACGTTGACCTCGTCGCGCTTGCCGCGCAGGTCCATCAGCGCGATGTTGACCCCGAGCCGGTACAGCCAAGTCGACAACGCGGCGTCGAAGCGGAAACTCGACAGCTTGCGCCAGGCCTGGATGAAGGCCTCCTGGGTCAGTTCCTCGGCGCGCGCGCGATCCATGCCGACCAGACGCAGGATCGCACCGTGCACGCGGCCGACATGCGCGCGGTACAACCGCTCGAACGCGCGCGCGTCCCCGGCCAGCGCGGCGCGCACGAGCGCATGATCGTCGCTGCGATCCGGGCGAACTTGCGAGCCGGTATCCAAAGGGGTTGCCTGCATGCTGGGGACGGCGCCATCCATTTGTCGGCTTGGATGCGGCGCGGGCCGGTAAGGTTTATATCCGGAACGATACCGGCCTTCGGCGGCGGCGCAAAGCCGCGGGGCGCCGCTTTGCCCTAGCCCCGTCATTCCCGCGAGGCGGACTGCGCAGGCGTTGCCGGTCCTGGGCTCGATCCGGGAATGCCGTAGCGAACATTCGCGCAGCGAATGATCCGCCTTGCCGTCATTCCCGCGCAGGCGGGAATCCAGTTCTTGCTCTGGCTTTTGATTCTTTTCACTCGCGTCCGTTCGCCTTTCCGCGCGCGTCCGGC
>JAFEFQ010000177.1 GCA_018240505.1 Pseudomonadota bacterium | reverse complement strand
AAGCGCCATTTCGTCCGCGGCCTCGATGCGGCAGCGCTGGCGCGTGCGCCGATGATCGTCTTCAACCGCAAGGACGAGTTGCAGTGGCGTTTCGTGCACCGGATCACGCGCGCCCGTCTCGCGCCGCCGGTGCACTACCTGCCGACGGCGACGGGTTTCGTCGAAGCGGCATCGCGCGGCCTCGGCTGGTGCCTGGCGCCGGAATCGCTGATCGCTCCGGCGCTGCAGAAGAAGGCCGTCGTCATCCTCGATCCGCGGCGTTCGATCGAGGTGCCGCTCTATTGGCAATACTCGGCCGTGCGCTCGCTGACCTTGCAACGCATCAGCCAGGTACTGCGCGACGTCGCCGCCTCAGCGCTCGACGCGACGTGATGCAGCGGATTTTTCCGTTGGCGACACATTGAACCGGGCGCCGTTGCGCGCGTTGAATCCGGCACAAAAACGTAATTTCGCGCCGATGCCTCCCGTCGAAACGTTCGAACTCGTCCTCGGTCTTCTCGCCGTGGTCGTCGCGCTGCATTGGGCGGCGCGGCGCGTCGGCCTGCCACCGGCGACCGCGCTGCTCGTCGGCGGCGGTGCGCCGGCCTTCGTGCCGAACCTGCCGACGCTGGCGCTCGATCCCGAACTGACGCTGGTGCTGTTCCTGCCGCCGCTGTTGCTGGACGGCGCGTATTTCACCGCGTTCGGCCGCTTCCGGCGGCATCTTCCTGGCATCCTGTCGCTCGCGATCGGCGCCATCGTGTTCACGACGTCTACGATCTCGCCAACGCCGCGCAGGCGGCCACCGTGAGCCTGCAACCGGGTCGCAACGGCAAGGCGCTGCTGCGGGCTCGGGAAATCGGCGTTCGCACGGCAGGCACGAACGCCGCATGGATCTCAGCCGCGCCGTGCGGCCTCGATCGCGGCAACGTCGATCTTCGTCATCTGCATCATCGCCTCGAACGCGCGCCTGGCCGCCGCGCGATCCGCACTGGTGTAGGCTTCGGTGAGCACGCGCGGCGTGATCTGCCACGATATGCCCCACTTGTCCTTGCACCAGCCGCAGGCGCTTTCCTGGCCACCATTGCCGACGATCGCGTTCCACAGGCGATCGGTTTCGGCCTGGTCGTCGGTCGCGATCTGGAACGAGAACGCCTCGCTGTGCTTCATTCCCGGACCGCCGTTCAATCCGAGACAAGGAATGCCGGCGATGGTGAACTCGACCGTCAGCACATCCCCCTCTTTGCCCGCGGGATAGTCGCCCGGTGCGCGATGAATCGCGCCGACCGCGCTGTCGGGAAACGTCTGCGCGTAAAACTGCGCGGCCTCGAGAGCGGTACCGTCGTACCAGAGGCAAATCGTGTTCTTCGGGATCATGCTCTTTCTCCTGCTCGTGATGGCATGTGCAGTCTGGCGGCGCGAGCCTGCCACATCGGCCCTGTATCGGAACGACGAGTGGCGTTGGCGCAGATCGACATCGTCGCCGGATTTTCGTCGATCGAATGGCCGGCCCCGGTCCGCACCGGGCAGGTACTGGAAAATTTCCTGCGGCGACCGGGCGCATTTCCCCTTGCATCCCGGCGCCTCCGCCCGCATACACTGGCGTCCTGTGCGGCGAGCGGCCGCTTTCCGACTCCACCGATTCGATACGACAAGTTGCGACAAATCATGACGGCAACCAACGATTTCCTGCACCGCTTCCAGCTCGAACGCGCCGGCGTGCGCGGCGCGTTCGTGCGCCTCGACGAGGCCTGGCAGCGCATCCGCGCCAACGGTGACTACAGCGGCCCGCTGGCCGAACTGCTCGGCCAAACCGTGGCCGCGAGCGCGCTGTTCACAAGCTCGATCAAGTTCGAGGGCCGGCTTTCGATCCATCTGCGCGAAAGCGGCGCGCTGCGTCTGCTGTTCGCCGATTGCACGCACGACGGCCAACTGCGCGGCATCGCGCGCTGGGACGGCGAGCAGCCGCAATCGCGCGTGTCGCTCGAATCCGACGCACGCCTCGCGATAACGATCGAAAACTCGGTGACCGACACGCGCTATCAGGGCCTCGTGCCGGTCGAGCATGGCGATCTCGCCGGTGCCTTCGAAGGTTATTTCCAACGCTCGGAGCAGTTGCCGACGCGGCTCGTGCTCGCCGCGAACGGGGAGCGTTGCGGCGGCCTCATGCTGCAACAGGTCGCAACGACCGGCGGTGCGCCGCGCGGCGACGCCGACGGCTGGAATCGCGCCGAACATCTGCTCGCGACGCT
>JAFEFQ010000176.1 GCA_018240505.1 Pseudomonadota bacterium | reverse complement strand
GGCTTGCTGAAGTCGACGGTCGGTGCGGTCGAAATCGCCTTCTCGTTCTCCACCGTGAAGTTGGCCTTGGGCTTGTAGCCGAACATCATCGCGGTGAGGTTCTGCGGGAAGCTGCGCGCGAAGGTGTTGTAGTCCTGGATCGTGTCGATGTAGCGCTTGCGTGCGACGGTGATCCGGTTCTCGGTGCCTTCGAGCTGCGCCTGCAGGTTCTGGAACAGGCCGTCGGCCTTGAGGTTCGGATAGTTCTCGGACACGGCCATCAGCCGCGACAGCGCGCTCGACAGCTCGCCCTGCGCCTGCTGGAACGCCTTCATCTTCGCTTCGTCGGAAAGATCGTCGGTGGTCAGCGTGATCTTGCCGACGCTGGCGCGCGCGTTGGTCACCGCCTCGAGCGTGGACTGCTCGTGCTCGGCGTAACCCTTGACCGTGTTGACCAGGTTCGGCACGAGGTCGGCGCGGCGCTGGTACTGGTTGACCACCTCGGACCAGGCGGCCTTGACGGCCTCGTCCTTGGACTGGAACGCGTTGTAGCCGCAACCGGACAGGACGAACACGGCGATCAACAACAAAGCGATGCGTTGCAGGTGCATGGTCTTACCCCTCCGCTGGATGATGACCGCGACATCATACCGAATGCGCGCGTATGCCGCGCAAGCGGCAACGCAGCGGATCAGGCCGGCGGCTTGTAGTGCTTCGCCGCGAGCAGGTTGAGCACCTCGACGATTGCCGAGAACGCCATCGAGCCGTAGATGTAGGCGCGCGGAATGTGAATGTCGAGGGATTCGGCGACGAGCACGATGCCGATCAGCACGATGAACGCGAGCGCGAGCATGCGAATCGCCGGGTTGTTGTCGATGAATTCGCCGACCGGGTTGGACGCGAACAGCATCACGGCGACGGCGAGGATGATCGCGGCGACCATGACCGGGATGTTGCGCACCATGCCGACCGCGGTGATCACCGAGTCGATCGAGAACACGATGTCGATGATCGCAATCTGGGCGATGACCCAGGCGAAGCCCGCCGCCGCCGTGTGGACGATCGCCTCGCTGTGCTTGCCGCGGATCGCGTCGACGATCTCCATGGCGCCCTTGACGATGAGGAAGATGCCGCCGCCGCCGAGGATGAGATCGCGCACCGAGATGACCTTGCCGAACAGGCTGAACAGCGGCATGTGCTTGTCGTCCATGCGCGCGAAATAGGCCAGCGTGATCAGCAATCCGATGCGCGTCAGGCAGGCGAAGGCGAGGCCAAGCTTGCGTGCGAGCGCGCGTTGCTCCACCGGCAGGCGGCTCACCGCGATCGAGATGAAGACGAGATTGTCGACGCCGAGGACGATTTCGAGCGTCGACAGGGTGAACAGGGCGATCCAGAGTTCAGCGTTCAATCTCGTCCAGCCTCGTTCGAAAAACGGTGTGCCACGGCGATCACGTCGTGGCGTGCTGCCACAGGATCAAGCCCCAGCACAAGACCACGTTCAGCATGAGCAGGAACACGGCCGCCGAGCCCATGTCCTTGGCGCGGCCGGCCAGCTCGTGGAATTCGGGAGTCGTCTTGTCGACCACGGCCTCGATCGCGGAGTTCAGGATCTCCGCGGCAAGGACGAGGACGAGGCAGCCGACCAGCATCGCCTTCTCGACCGCGCCGCGGCCGAGCCAGAGACCGAGCGGGAACAGCACCAAGGTCAGATAGACCTCGAGGCGGAACGACGCCTCGAACGTCCAGCTCGCGTGCAGGCCCTTGAGCGACCAGATCAACGCCTTGTAGATCTGCTTCGGGCCGCGCGGCTCGGTGCTGGGCATTCCGCTTTCCCCTCTAGGGCCTGCTAACGCTATCGGGACAGGTCACGTTGTCGTGTCCGGCTGTCAGGTGGTCGAGCGCGGCGCAGCGACAGGCTGGCCGCCTGTTCAAGCCGCGCGCGGCCGCATGGCGGTCGGACACGGCAACCCGGAGGGCCGTGCTTGAGCGCGCGCGCTGCGGCGTCATCACTCGGTCATTTATCGACATAAATTCTCTCGTTCTTCCTTGCCCCGCGCGCTCAAGCACGGCGTGGCCTATCCCGATAGCGTTAGCAGGCCCTGGGCGCGCTCAGACCGCGGCAGGCGCCGCCGTCGTCATGTGGATATGCGGCGCGTGCGGCGCCTTCCAGGCGATGTCGAGATCCTTCGCCGCCTTGACGTCGTCGAGACGACGCACGGGTTGCGTGATCGGCGCGTCCTTCATCTTCTGCGGATCGCTGGCCGCGAGCTGGATCAG
>JAFEFQ010000175.1 GCA_018240505.1 Pseudomonadota bacterium | reverse complement strand
ACCAAGTTCCTGCGCGACAACGCGGCGACGGTGAAGACCAATCATCCGTACGTCTATTTCATTCCGGGCGGCGACGACGACGCGGCCAAGACAGACCGCCAGAACGGGCTCGACAACATCCAGACCACGGTGCAGCGCGGCGTGCTGCCGGGTGCGTTCATGGCGTTCGGCGGCCCGAACTCGACCTATACGGCCGACACCGCGATCGCCGCGTTCAAGGATGCGAAGGACGGCTCGTTCAAGGGCGTGTTCATCCTGTTCATCGGCACACCGGCCGATTCCGAGCGGGTCAAGCCGGAAGTCGAGCGGACCGGCGCGACGTACTATTTCGTCGAGTTGAAATAAATCCCGGCGTAACCGGCGACGGTGAACGCAAACAGCAAATGACAAGAGGCCACGCGCGGCGACGCCGCGCGTGAGGTTTCCCGTTGTCACTCAAGATTCTCGACACCTGCGTCAACTGCGACGTCTGCGAACCGGTCTGCCCGAACCAGGCGATCGCGCTCGGCACGGTCATCTACGAGATCGCACCCGCGCGCTGCACCGAATGCGTCGGCCACTACGACACGCCGCAATGCGTCGAGGTGTGTCCGGTCGAATGCATCCTCGTCGATCCCGAACATGTGGAATCGCGCGAAACCTTGCTGGAAAAATACCGCACGCTGACCGCGGATGAGGCGGACAAGCCGGAGCCGAACAATGCATAGACGGAGTTTGTATACTTTTTCCTTCGCGCTGCTTGCCGTGGCCGCGGGCGCGCAGGCGGCCGTACCGCAACAGGCCGAAGCCGCCGCCAGGCCGGGGCATGCGGCGATCGCGAGCGCGCACAAGCTCGCGACCGAAGCCGGTTTCGAGGCGCTCGCCCAGGGCGGCAACGCGTTCGATGCGGCGGTCGCGGTCGCCGCCGCGTTGTCGGTGGTCGAACCGCAGAGCTCGGGCATCGGCGGCGGCGGCATGTTCCTCTTGCACGTTGCGGGCGACGGCAAGGCCGACTCGATCAAGGACGTTTTCGTCGATGCGCGCGAGACCGCGCCCGCGGCGGTCGATGCGAAGGACTATCTCGCCGCGAACGGCGACCTCGACAAGGACCACTCGCTCAACGGGCCGCTGTCTGCGGCGATTCCGGGCGAGCCGGCGGGCCTGGTCTGGCTGGCCGGACACTACGGCAAGCTGCCGCTGGCGAAATCGATGGCGCCGGCGATCCGCATCGCGCGCGCCGGCTTCGCGGTCGACAAGCGTTTCGTCGACGAGGTGCGCTATCGCAAGCCGATCTTCGAGCGCTATGCCGCGGCGAAGTCGCTGTTCCTCGTCAATGGTGAAGTGCCGCAGGCGGGATGGATCTTCAAGAATCCCGACATCGCGAAAACGCTGGAACTGATCGCGGCCAAGGGCAACGACGGTTTCTACCGCGGCGAATTCGCCGCGCGCCTGGTCGACGACGTGAAGAAGAACGGCGGGCGCTGGTCGCTTGAGGATCTCGCGAACTACCAGGTCAAGGAGCGCGAGCCGATCGCGTTCAAGTATCACGACTGGCAGATCGTCACCGCGCCGCCGCCATCGTCGGGCGGCATCGCGATCGAGGAGATGCTCAATATTCTCTCCGGTTACGACCTCGCCAAACTCGACCGCGTGCACCGCACGCACCTGATCGTCGAGGCGATGCGCCGCGCCTATCGCGACCGCGCGCAGTACCTCGGCGACCCCGATTTCGTGAACATGCCGCTCGACGAACTGTCGAGTCCGCTCTACGCCGCCGGCCTGCGCTCGACGATCCATCCCGAAAAAGCGACGCCGAGCGACCTGCTGCCGCCGTACATGACGCCGCCGCAGGGCCCGCACACGACGCACTTCTCGATCATCGACAAGGACGGCAATCGCGTCGCGGCGACGCAGACGGTGAACTTCGTGTTCGGCTCCGGCATGGTCGTGCCGGGCACGGGATTCCTGCTCAACGATGAGATGGACGACTTCGCCCTCGTCGCCGGCAAGCCCAACGTCTATGGCGTGGTCGGCACCGACGCGAACGCGCCCGCGGCGGGCCGCCGCCCGCTGTCGTCGATGTCGCCGAGCTTCGTCGTCGGCGCCGACCGCATCGGCGTGATCGGCACGCCGGGCGGCAGCCGCATCATCACGATGGTGCTCGAAGGCATCCTCGCCTTCATCGACGGCGAGCAGCCGGAAAAATTCGTCGGCAATCCGCGCTATCACCACCAGTACCTGCCCGACGTGATCTCGGCGGAGAAGAGCGCGTTCACGGCGGACGAGG
>JAFEFQ010000174.1 GCA_018240505.1 Pseudomonadota bacterium | reverse complement strand
AGAAGCTGGTCAAGCACGAAGTGCTCGGCCTCGTGCGCGAGAAGGAAAAGCTCGAGAAGTCGCTCGGCGGCATCAAGAACATGAACGCCCTGCCCGACGCGCTGTTCGTGATCGACATCGGTCATGAGGACATCGCGATCAAGGAAGCGAAGAAGCTCGGCATTCCGGTCGTCGCCGTGGTCGACACCAACTACGACCCGTCGCTGGTCGACTACGCGATCCCGGGCAACGACGACGCGATCCGCGCCGTGCAGCTCTATGCGCGCGCCGCCGCCGATGCGGTGCTCGAAGGCAAGGCCGCCGCCCCGGCCTACGTCGCCGCGGCCAAGGACGAGTTCGTCGAACTCGACGCCGAAGGCAATCCGGTGACGAAGAAGCGCGCCGACGAGCGCGACGACCGCCGCAAGCCGGGCCCGCGCAAGCCGGCGCCGAAGAAGGCCCCGGCCGGACGCCGCGGCCCGCCGCCGGCGAAGAAGGCCGACGATGGCGCCGCGGGCCTTGCCCGCGCCGAAGCGGAAGTCGCCGAGAACGAAGCGGCCGACAAGGACGCGGCGGTTTAACCTGCTTCCATGACGCAGGGGCGCGATTCATCGCGCCCGGCTTTTCGTTCCGCACAAGATCAGAAAGCGGGTTCGATGAATCGAACCCCTACGCTCATGTTGGACGAATGCCAGCATCTCATTCGTAACGTGCGGCCAGCAAAATCGCACATCAACATCCAAGAATTCTCAAAGAGGTCCCCATGGAAATCACCGCAAGCCTGGTCAAGGAACTGCGCGAGCGCACCGGCGCCGGCATGATGGAGTGCAAGAAGGCGCTCACCGAAAACCAGGGCAACATCGACGCCGCGGCCGAATGGCTGCGCAAGCAGGGTCTGGCCAAGGCCGACAAGAAGGCCAGCCGCGTCGCCGCCGAGGGCCGCATCGCGATGGCGCAGGCTGGCGGCAAGGCCGTGCTCGTCGAGATCAACTCCGAGACCGACTTCGTCGCCAAGGACGCGAACTTCGTCGCCTACACCGATGCCGTCGCCCAAGCCGCGCTCGCGACGGGCGCCGCCGATGCCGAAGCGCTGAAGAGCGTCAAGCTCGCCTCGGGCGAGACGGTCGAGGAAGCCCGCGCCGCGCTGATCGCCAAGGTCGGCGAGAACGTCCAGGTCCGTCGCCTCGTGCGCATCGACAGCGCGAACAACGTCGGCGCCTACCTGCACGGCGGCCGCATCGGCGTTTTGGCTGAAGTCAAAGGTGGGGACGCAGAGTTCGCGCGCGGTGTGGCGATGCACGTTGCCGCGATGAACCCGCCGTACAACAAGGCCGCCGACGTGCCGGCCGATTTCGTCGCCAAGGAGAAGGAAATCGAGCTGGCCAAGATGAGCGAGAAGGACAAGGCCAAGCCGGCCGAGATCCTCGAGAAGATCATCAGCGGCAAGATCGCCAAGATCGTCAACGAGAACACGCTCTACGGCCAGCCGTACGTGCTCGACACCGACAAGACCGTCGAAGCCGCGGCCAAGGCCGCTGGCGCCGACGTGATCGGCTTCCAACGCCTCGCCGTCGGCGAGGGCATCGAGAAGGTGGTCGAGGACTACGCCGCCGAAGTGGCGAAAGCGATGCAGGTCTGAGAGCAATCTCGAGACCGTTTCGCAAAAAAACCCGCAGGCAACTGCGGGTTTTTTGTGGGCGTCATCGCTGGCGCGATGTCTAAAATCGCTCCCGGCGATTTTTTGTGCGCCACGATATACTCGCGACTCAAGACGAGACCCGCCCATGCCCGCCGAGACGAAATACAAGCGCATCCTGCTCAAATTGTCCGGCGAGGCGTTGATGGGTGACGCCAACTACGGCATCGACCCGAAGGTGATCTACCGCCTCGCGCGCGAGACCATCGAAGTGGAACGCGCCGGCGTGCAGGTCGGCATGGTGATCGGCGGCGGCAACATCTTCCGCGGCGAGGGCCTGGCCGCCGCCGGCATGGACCGCGTCACCGGCGACCACATGGGCATGCTCGCCACCGTGATCAACGCGCTGGCAATGCAGGACGCAATCGAGAAATCCGGCGGCGAAGCGCGCGTCATGAGCGCGATCAAGATCAACGAAGTCTGCGAGGACTTCATCCGCCGCAGGGCGATTCGCCATCTCGAGAAGGGCCGCATCGCGATCTTCGCCGCCGGCACCGGCAACCCGTTCTTCACCACCGACTCGGCCGCCGCGCTGCGTGCGATCGAGATCGGCGCCGAGCTCGTACTCAAGGCGACCAAGGTCGACGGCGT
>JAFEFQ010000173.1 GCA_018240505.1 Pseudomonadota bacterium | reverse complement strand
GGTGACGCCGATGCGCGACTTGCCGCTCAGCCAGGCACGGTCGATGTCCTCGGCGCCGTCGATCAGGTAGGCCGGCACGCCCTGCTTCTGCGCGAGTTCGCGCAGGCGGTTGGAGTTGGAACTGTTCGGCGAGCCGACGACGAGGACGAGGTCGCACTGCTGGCCGAGCTTGCGCACCGCGTCCTGGCGGTTCTGCGTCGCATAGCAGATGTCGTCATGTTTCGGCCCGATGACCGCCGGGAACTGCATGCGCAGCGCATCGATCACCGCTTTGGTGTCGTCGACCGACAGCGTGGTCTGGGTGACGTAGGCGATCTGCGCGGGATTCCTCGGCCGCAGTTTCGCCACGTCTTCAGGCGTTTCGACGAGGTGGATTTCGCCGCTCGCATCGGCCCTGTCCCATTGCCCGAGCGTGCCTTCGACTTCGGGATGGCCGGCGTGACCGATCAGGACGACGTCGAAACCGCTCTTCGCGTAGCGCGCGACTTCGATATGCACTTTGGTCACGAGCGGACAGGTCGCGTCGAACACGCGCAGGTCGCGCGCCGCGGCCTCGGCGCGCACCTTCTGCGAGACGCCATGCGCGCTGAAGATCACCGTGGCGCCGTCGGGCACCTCGGCGACCTCGTCGACGAAGATCGCGCCGCGCGCGCGCAGGCCGTCGACGACGAACTTGTTGTGCACGACTTCGTGGCGCACGTAGATCGGCGCGCCGAACGATTCGAGCGCGCGCTCGACGATCTCGATCGCGCGGTCGACGCCGGCGCAGAATCCGCGGGGGTTGGCGAGGAGGATTTGCATGGGTGGATTATCGCATTTTCTTCCCTTCCACCCCCCGGGGGAAGCCGCGAGAGCCCAAGCGCCGGAGGGGGAGAACCCTTCAAAATGTGGCGCACGGAACTTGGCAATGCCTTTCCCTCATCCGCCCTTCGGGCACCTTCTCCCGACGGGAGAAGGGAATCCTATGGCTTCTTCGAGGCAAAGATTCCGAACCAGATCAGCAGCACCGCGCCGATCGTGATCGCGGAATCGGCGACGTTGAACGCCGGAAAGTGCGCGTCGCCCCAGTAGGCGTCGATGAAGTCGGTCACCTGGCCGAAGCGCAGGCGATCGATCAGGTTGCCGAGCGCGCCGCCGATCACCAAGGACAACGGCAGCGCGTTGCGCCAGTCGCCGCGCGGAATCGTCGCCAGCCAGCGCACCAGCACGCCGCTGACCACGATCGCGAGCAGCGAGAACAGCCAGCGCTGCCAGCCGGACTCGTCGTGCAGGAAACTGAAGGCCGCGCCGGTGTTGAACGCGAGCGTCCAGTTGAGCAGGCCCGGAATGACTTCGTGCGGCTGATACGGCTGCAGCGTCGCCAACACGACGGCCTTGACGATCTGGTCGAGCACGATGACGGCGAGCGACAGGCCGAGCCAGGAAAGGGCGTTGGGTTTAACGGTAGTCATTCCATTCGTTCGTCGATCAGGCGCCGCGCGAGCAAGGTTTGCATGTCGCGCCGGCCATCGGCGACGAGATAGACGAACACATTGCCCGCAACGGTGCGGTAAACAATTCTGTAGGGTTTGAAGAATACCTGCCGGAAATCGCGAATCCCCAGCGCCAGCAGTTCACGCGGATGCGATCCGCGCTCGGGCAGCTCGGCAAGTTTGCCGATTGCCGCGAGCAACCCGTCGAGAACGCGATCGGCGTTTTGCGGCGAATCGGAGACGTCGATGTATTCGACGATTTCGGCGATATCGCGCTCCGCGCCCGCGGTGATCGAAACATCGTGGCGCTTGCTCATGGCGCCACACCGGCGGAAAAGCGCAGCGACATCAAGCCGCGGCTCGACGCCGGCGCAGCCGCTTTGCAACGGTTTCGACCGAAGCAAAACGTCCGGCCTCGACATCGCGATGGCCAAGCGCCAGCAGCTTGAGCAGCGCCAGCGTCTCCTGCGTCTGCTCGAACGTGGCCACGTCCTGGATCACCGCGCGCGCTTCGCCGTTCTGCGTGATCACCAGCGGCTCGCGCTCGATATTGATCTTCTCGAGCACTTCGGCCGCGTTGGCCTTGAGATAGCTGATCGGCTTGATTCGCGAGGAGTAGCGCATGGAATTTTTCCCGGAAATGAGACCGAATATAGTCTTTTAACGGACCTGCAACAAGGCGAGCCACTCAGAAATACCGCCGCTGCTCGCCTGGGCCGTCCGGCAGGTTTTCGATGCAGCGGCCGCAGATTTCCGGATGCTCGGCGTGCGTGCCGACATCCTCGCGGCGATGCCAGCAGCGGATGCACTTCTG
>JAFEFQ010000172.1 GCA_018240505.1 Pseudomonadota bacterium | reverse complement strand
CGATGGTGCACGAGGCCGTGCGCGACAACGCGCTGCCGTCGATGAGCGTGTCCGACGTCGAGGTCACCAAGGACTTCGACGTGGCGACGATCTTCGTCACCGCCTTGCTGCCCGACACGGCGAAGGACGGCGTCAAGGCGCTCAACGACCTCGCCAGGGAGTTCCGTCGCGAGCTGTCGCGTACGATGAGCATCCGCCGCGTGCCCGAACTGCGCTTCCGTTACGACGACTCGCTCGATCGTGGCGAGCGCATCGAGCAACTCCTGCGCGGGAAATCGTGAAGAAAACCGGGTTTCGCGACGTCCACGGCATCCTGCTGCTCGACAAGCCGCTCGGTGCGAGCTCGAACCAGGCGCTGCAGCGGGCGCGACACCTGTTCCGTGCGCAAAAGGCCGGTCATACCGGCAGCCTCGACCCGCTCGCGACCGGGCTGTTGCCGATCTGCTTCGGCGAGGCGACCAAGATCGCGGGTCACCTGCTCGGCGCGCGCAAGGCCTACGCGGCGCAATGCCGGCTCGGAACGACGACGACGACCGACGATGCGGAAGGCGAGGTCGTGCGGACGCGAGCGGTTCCCGAACTCGATGACGCGATGATCGAAGCGGCGCTGGCCGGGCTGCGCGGCCGCATCGTGCAGATTCCGCCGGCCTACTCGGCGATCAAGCAGGGCGGCGTGCCGCTGTACAAACGGGCGCGGCGCGGCGAGGAGGTCGAGGCGCCGGCGCGCGAGGTCGAGGTGCACGCGCTCGATCTCGTCGCTCGCGATGCCGACCTGCTGACGCTGCATGTCGAATGCGGCTCCGGCACCTATGTGCGCAGTCTCGCGCGCGATCTCGGCGAAGCGCTCGGTTGCGGCGCGCATCTGACCGCGCTGCGGCGCGTGTGGGTGGAGCCGTTCCGGCAGCCGGCGATGTGGACTCTGGAGCAACTGCAGCGCATCCACGTCGAACGCGGATCGGCCGGCCTCGATGAATTGCTGCTGCCGCTGGAACAAGGCTTGGCGATGCTGCCGGCGCTGTCTCTCTCGGCCGAACAGGCGATCGGCCTGCGCCAGGGCAAGCGCATCGCGCAGGGCATTGCGAAGGATATGCCGCTGTGCCGTGCGCTCGATGCGGCGAATCGCCTCGTCGCCCTGGTGGAAATCGATGGCCAAGGCCAGGTGCGTGTGTTGCGGGGGTTCAGCGCGACATGACGGGTTCGCGGCGCATAATTTTGTGAGAAATGAATTGTAATAGATTGAAATATAAAAACAAATTTCTTTCTCGTTGCGCGAATCGGGAACTCCGGTTGCATCCGCCGTTTGGAAAAGCGAACTGCGCGAGTCTGCCATCGGGCGGTAAAAACAGTTACAATAAGGGGCTTCGTTCAATCGAAGCAGGCAACTCCTTTTTCAACCACCCGTTCCCCTAACGCGGATTGCGCTCGCCCCATGGGTCGGCCGGCCCGCGCCGGACGCTTCATCAAAGGTAAACATCATGTCTCTCTCCGTCGAACAGACCAGCAAGGTCATCGCCGACTATCGGCGTGCGCCGAACGACACCGGCTCCCCCGAAGTACAGGTCGCGCTGCTTTCCGCGCGCATCGAGCACCTCTCCAAGCATTTCGCCGACCACGACAAGGACCATCATTCGCGTCGCGGCCTGCTCAAGATGGTCAACCAGCGCCGCAGTCTGCTCGCCTACCTCAAGAAGGCCGACGCGGAGCGCTACAAGACGCTGATCGAGCGTCTGGGCCTGCGCCGTTAAGCAGTTTCAAAACTGATCCCCGCTGCGGCGGGGATCAGTGTTTGTGCGATCGTCCTCGATCGCGAAGATCAAAAAGCGGCCATCCTTGGCCGCACTTTTCAATATTAAAGATGGGCACATACACAATGGCCAAAATTACGAAATCATTCCAGTACGGCAACCAGACGGTCACGCTCGAGACAGGCGAAATCGCCCGCCAGGCGTCCGGTGCGGTCATGGTGTCGATGGGCGGCACCGTCGTGCTGGTCACCGCGGTCGCCGCGGCGAAGGCGAAGGAAGGGCAGGACTTCTTCCCGCTCACCGTCGACTACGTCGAGAAGTTCTACTCGGCCGGTCGCATCCCGGGCGGCTTCTTCAAGCGCGAAGGCCGTCCGACCGAGAAGGAGACGCTGACCTCGCGCCTCATCGATCGTCCGGTGCGCCCGCTGTTCCCGGAAGAGTTCAAGAACGAAGTGCAGGTCATCGCCCAGGTCGTTTCGCTCAATCCGGAAATCGACGGCGACATCCCGGCGATGATCGGCGCCTCTGCCGCGCTCAGCCTCGCCGGCATCCCGTT
>JAFEFQ010000171.1 GCA_018240505.1 Pseudomonadota bacterium | reverse complement strand
TATCTGGAACACATCGTCGACGACATCCTCGAACAGCGCGTGGCCTATCTTTCCCACATCGATCGCGACGCGTTGCCCGCCGCGCTGGCGATGACCGCGGCGACCGACCGGCGCGGCGTGATGAGTTTCGGTGTGTTCGATGCGGTGGGCCGCTACGTCGCCGGCAACATCGATCGACCGCCGCCGGAACTGCCCGCGGACGGCGCGCTGCATCGGCTCGCCGAGGGCGTCGTGCGCATCGACGGCGTGCACACCGGAGCGAGCCGCGGCGTCGCCGTGCGCCTCGCCGATGGCTCGCGCATCGTGCTCACGCGCACGACGGATGCGGCCGACCGCATCGGCGCCATCATCCGCAACGGCTTCATCTGGGCGCTGTCGCTGACCCTGATCCCGGGCCTGCTCGGCGGCTTCCTGCTCGCACGCGGCTCGCTCAAGCGCGTGCGCCGCATCGAGACCGCGGTCGCGCCGATCATGCGCGGCGACCTCGGCGCGCGCCTGCCGATCTCCGAGCGCCGCGACGAAGTCGACCTGCTCGCGAGCATCGTCAACCGCATGCTCGACCGCCTCGAAACCCTGCTCGGCGAGGTCAAGGGCGTGTCCGACAGCATCGCCCACGACCTGCGCACGCCGCTGACGCGCCTGCGTGCGCAGCTTTATCGCCTGCAGCGCGAAACGCCGGCCGACGGCGCACATGCCGCGACGATCGAGCGCTGCATCGCCGACACCGACAACCTGCTCAACCGCTTCCGCGCGCTGCTGCGCATCTCCGAACTCGAGGATCTGCAACGCCGCGCCGGCTTCGGCCCGGTCGACCTGCGCGAGAAGCTCGCGCGCGTGCACGAACTCTATTCGCCGCTGGCCGAGGACAAGCACATCGCCTTCGCCCTCGAACTCCCGGCGGCCCTCGCCGGCGTGCGCGCCGACGGCGGCCTGCTGTTCGAGGCGGTCTCCAACCTCGTCGACAATGCGCTCAAGTTCACCCCCGACGGCGGCCGCGTCGTGCTGCGCGCCGTCGACGAAAAAGCCGGACCGCGCATCGACGTGATCGACAGCGGCCCCGGCATTCCCGCCGCCGAGCGCGAAGCGGTGCTGCACCGTTTCTACCGCACCAAGACCTGCCGCAACGAGCACGAATGCGAAGCGCCCGGCTTCGGCCTCGGCCTGTCCATCGTCTCGGCCATCGTCAAGCTGCACGACTACCGCTTCGAGATCGCCGACGCCGACGCCGACGGCGGCACCGGCACGCGCATGAGTTTGTACTGTCAGCCTTCGGCGTAACGCCGTGGCACACAGGCTTGCGATGCTGCTTTCTGCTCTGCTTTCGCTTGCGAGAATTCCGTGCAGCCAGCGAAACTTGTGAAATAACCAACGCAGCCGTCGCATTCCCGGTTTCGCGATGAGTACACGCAAGCCTGATCGCATATCGTCACGATCGTGAGGGCTAACCACCTATGATAGGAATTGACTTGACCCAACCTGAGGCGGATTGAAGATTCCGCGCGACGCCCGGATAAGGGGTCTATTTGTAGTTAGAGCGCAGGGGCAGTTTAGTTGGCTACATTGATCATCAAACAGAAAGCCTATGCCGCAATTGAAGCGAGGTTTGCCTGTTTGCACACTACGCGCGAGCTACGGCTCCGCATCATTGAAGATGGGCGGCCATTTTTTTATGGTCAATGTACGCGTTGCGGAAACGCTGGTAGAGCGATATCCAAGAGAGACGCTATTGGTGAACTAAAAGGCGCTGACGCACCCATGTTCGATGCCGAGCTTCAACCAAAATGGCGCGCTCGCAAGCACGCCGCTTATGTGGCGACTTACCACGCCATTGAGCCGGAACTGGAGGCCGAGTACCAAGCATATCTTTCTTCGCCCGCCTGGTACGCTAAGCGTGAAGCGGCAATACAAGAGGCTAATGGGGTCTGTGTCTGCTGCCAGCATTTCCCTGCGACTCAGGCCCATCACGTTACATATGAGCGCATTGGTTGCGAGGCGCCGTCGGATCTCATGGCCGTTTGCTCCTTCTGCCATGGGTTGATCCATGGCAAGCATGCGCGCTAACAATTTATGTATGCACCTCCCCTGCAAGTGACCGATTTGCGCAGTGCTCTTGGCATGGACTGAATAAATCGGTTGCAGCCAGGTAGCGCGCGCTCCACGCACGAAACAAAACTCGTGCGCGGAGCGCACGCTACTCCGCTTTTGATCTGGCTTTTGATTTTCGGGTCCCCGTTTGCCGCGGCGAGGGCATGACGGAAACGTCCGCAGGATCGCGCGCACGATGCGCGCGAGTTCGTTGCACGCA
>JAFEFQ010000170.1 GCA_018240505.1 Pseudomonadota bacterium | reverse complement strand
TTGATGGCCGGCGCCGCCTGCGCCGCGACCGCGCCGAAACCCGCGCTCAAGCTGACCACGCTCGACGGCAAGGCCTTCGACCTGTCCGCGCAGAACGGCAAATGGGTCATCGTCAATTTCTGGGCGACCTGGTGTTCGCCGTGCATCAAGGAACTGCCCGACATCTCGGCCTACGTCGACGCGCACAAGGACAAGGTCGCCGCGATCGGCCTCGCCTACGAGGACAGCGACAAGGCCGACATCGAGAAATTCCTCAAGGCGCATCCGCTGAGCTATCCGGTCGCGCAGGTCGACGTGATGGACCCGCCCAAGGATTTCGACACGCCCAAGGGCTTGCCGAACACCTACCTGATCGCGCCGGATGGCAGCGTCGCCAAGGCGTTTCTCGGGCCGATCCAGATGAAGGATCTCGACGCGATCATCAAGCCCTGAGGGTCCTGTCGTGCCTTGCGCGAAGTTCTTCGTCGGCGGGATCGTCCAGGGCGTGTTCTTCCGCGCGTCGACGCGTGCGCAGGCGCAGCGTCTGGGCCTGGCCGGCTACGCCGGCAATCTCGCCGACGGCCGCGTCGAGGTGCTGGCCTGCGGCGACGCGGACGCGCTGGCGGAACTGGAATCCTGGTTGCGGCATGGCCCGGCGCAGGCGCGCGTCGACTACTTGCAGCGCGAGGATGTCGACAAGCCGGCGGCACTTCCCGCCGGCTTTCACACGCTTTGATCGCGCCGGGCCACTGCACTCGCGCGGCGACCCGGCGTGAAATCAAAGTTCGCCGCGGAACTGCACGCCCCAGATGCGCGGCTCGTTGACGTAGCCGGTCAGGTTGTCGAAGTCGATGCCGCCGGTGATCGCCTTCTTGTCGAGGATGTTGCGGCCGTAGAACGCGACTTCGCGCTTGTTGTCGTGCCAGGCGTAGCCGATGCGCAGGCCGCCTTCGACCCAGGCCTTGCCGGTGAACTCGACCGATTGGTAGAGGAAGTACGAGACCTTGCTGCGGTAGGCCCAGTCGGTGTACGCGAACAGCTCGCCGTCCTTGAACGGGATCGCGTAGCGCGCGGTGATGTTGCCGATCCACTTGGGCGCCTGCGGTAGCGGGTTGCCGTCGATCGACGCGAGCGTCACGCCGCCCTGGACGATCTCCGGGTCGAGAATCGTGCAGGCCGCACAGGTCGTGATGTAGAGGTTCGGATCCTTGATCTTCGTGTAGTTGTAGCTGCCACCCGCAGTGACCATCAGATTGTCGGTGACGTAGGCGCGCGCGTCGAGCTCGAAGCCACGGCCTTCGGTTTTCTTCGCGTTGACGAGCTTGGCGAAGTTCGTGCCGCCCCCGACCGCGGTGAGCTGCTGGTTCTTGATTTCGTAGGCATAGACGTCGGCGTTGATCGTGGCGCGATGGTCGAACAGGTCGGACTTGATGCCGAACTCGCCCGAGGTGATGGTTTCGGTCTTGCCTACGGACGGCGTGTCGCCGAACAGCAGGCGGCCCTGGATGCTCGGTGCGCGGTAGCCGGTGGAAGCGCGCGCGTAGAGCGTGGTGTCCTTGTCGAGACTGTAGGTCGCTGACAGATCACCCGTCGTGCGCGACGTGCTCGGATCGAGGAACAGCGGGCCGAGCGTGCCACCGCCGATCGGCGAAAGGTAGCGCGTCGCGGTCCAGTTCTTCTCGTCGTGGGAAACGCGCAGGCCGCCCTTGATCTTGAGCGCGTCGTTGACCTGGTAGCCGACCGAGCCGAACAGCGCCTCGCTGACGTCCTTCTGCTTCTGCTGCGCATAGCCGTCGAGTGCGCCGTGGCTGAAGATGGTCTCGTAGTCGAAGCTGTCGATCGTCAGGTTTTCATTGAAGTAGTAGGCGCCAACGATCCAGTCAAGCGGCGAGGTGCCCTTCGAGGACAAGCGCAGTTCCTGCGTGATCTGGCGATGGAACGGCAGGCCGTCGGCCGATTCCGACGCGAACGGGATGAACCCGGGACCCATCACGCCGCCCGGCGCGTAGGAGGCGCCGTAGCCGCCGTCGATGTCGCCGTGGCTCAGAGTCTGGACACGGTCGAAGCTGGTGATCGAGGCCAATTCCATGTTCTCGAAGCCCCAGGTCAAGTGGAGACTTGCGCCGCTGGACGTCACATTCTGGAAATTGTTGCCGTCGATCGAGATCTCGTCGCGCTTCCAGCCCGGAACGAAATCGTTCGTGCCCTTCTGGATGATGTTGGCGCGGAACAGGATCGCCGAGCCATTGATGTTCATGCCATGAATGTTGAGCAGCGCATCGAACGTGTCGGACGGCTTGTATTCGAACTGCAGTCGCAGCGCCTGCGTGTTGTAGCCGCCGAGTTCGTTGCTCTTGCCGGGCGCGGTGTTCTTCACCCAGTCGTCGCGGTGCTGGTCGAGGAAGGAGACGCGGAACGCCCAGTCCT
>JAFEFQ010000016.1 GCA_018240505.1 Pseudomonadota bacterium | reverse complement strand
GCGCGTCGCGGCGCTGCCATTCGTCAGCCACGTGCATGTGCTCGGCATCACCTCGCACGACGTCGGCGCCGCGCATGCCTGGGAGAATTACCTGCGCCCGCTCTACGCCGGCAAGCTGACCAACTGGTGCATGGACGTGGACACGCGCTGGGCCGCGCGCATCGGCCTCGGCCGCGCGTTCAAGGTCTTCGCCACGCCCGATGCGCTGATCGAGAGCTTCCTCGCCGCGCTGGGACCATCGCCACAGCCGACCTATCTGACCATCGACAAGGACGCGCTCAGCCCCGAAACCGCGCGCACCAACTGGGACCAGGGCCGCCTGCTCGAAACGCATGTGAACGCGGTGATCGATGCACTCGCAGGTCGCCTCGTCGGCAGCGACATCAATGGCGAGGTCTCGGCCTACACATATTCGACGCCGTGGAAGCGCTGGCTCAGCCGCGCCGACGGCCAGGCGCCGGTGCCTGCGGACGAACTCGCCACCTGGCAGGAGCAGCAGCGCGCGCTCAACCGGCGTCTGTTGGCCCGCATCCGCCACTGATCGCGTCGGAACCGGAACGCTTCGGCAACCCGCATTCGCCATGGTCGCGGATGCGCGTGAACTGACATTCACGCGACACAAACCGCCGCTAGATTTCGCCGGCACGGACTTCCCCCGCGCGGCACCGGGCGATCGCGCAGGGGCTGGTGTCACACCCACAAATAGAATTTTTTTTCTACCTGACACATTGTTGCAATGCAAATTGCAATAGAGTTTGCCGGTGCCTATGCTCGCTCAGCCTGACCGGCGCGCACCACACGCTGTCTCCCTTCCCGTTGCGAAAGCCTTTCCATACCGGAGATTCGTCCATGTGCCAATACCGAATTCTGACCTTGTGCAGCACCCTCGCCCTGTCCTGCGTTCTTGCGACGGCCGCATACGCAGCCGAAGCCGCGCCCGCGCCGGCCGACGCAAATGCCGCCGCGCCCGATCCGCAGACTGCGCCGTCCGACTCGTCGGCGAAAACGACGCAGAACATGGAGGCGGTCGTCGTCACCGGTCGCGCCGGTGTCGATGCGCGCACCAAGGAGCAGACCAGCTACTCGATCACGCAGATCGGCGAAGAAGCGCTGCGCCTGCAAGCGCCGACCAGCGTGACCGAATCCTTGAAGTCCGTGCCCGGGTTCTGGGTCGAGGCGTCGGGCGGCGAGGCCAGCGGCAACGTGCGCGCGCGAGGCATTCCGGTGGACGGCTTCGGCTCGATCACCTTGCTCGAAGACGGCGTACCGATCCAGCACGATCCGGGCCTGACCTGGTACAACGTCGACCAGGTGTTCCGCCTCGACGAAACGATCGACGGCATCGAAGTCGTGCGCGGCGGCCCGTCGTTCCTGTTTTATCCGAACGCGCCGGCAGCGGCGGTCAACTATCTTCCGCGCAAGGTCGGCGACGAAGCCTCGGGATTGTTCAAGTACACGTGGGGCGACTACGGCTACAACCGCGCCGATTTCTGGTACGGCGCGCCGATCGGCAACACCGGCTGGAAGTATTCGGTCGGCGGTTTCTATCGCCAGGCCGAAGGCGTGCGCGATCCGGGCTACACCGGCGACAAGGGCGGCCAGATCCGCGGCACGATCTTCAAGGAATGGGAAGACGGCAAGTTCAGCTTCGACTTGAAGCACCTGAACGACCATGTCGATTTCTTCCTGCCGATTCCGCTGCATCGCGACTCTTCGGGCGATATCGTCGCGGTGCCGGGCTTCGACGGCAACTACGACACCGTCGCCGGCCCCGAAACCGCGCGCATGACGTTCCACACCAGCGAAGGCCCGTACAACTGGAACGGCACCAAGGGCACCTACGTCAATCGCACCCAGGTAACGGCCAAATTCGAGCAGAAGTTCGGCGACGACTGGAAGTTCTCCGACAGTTTCCGCTACAGCACGACCAATACCAAGCGCAACGGCACGTTTCCGAACTCGGTGCTGTCGGGCATTGCCGAACTCGCTTCGCTCAACACGGCCGCGAACCGCGCGCTGTTCCCGGGAGCGACGGGCTTCCAGTTGCGCTACACGGACAATCCGGGCCAGGTTTTCGATCTCGGTTCGCTCGCCTCATCGGGATCGGGACAGCTCAACGGCCAGAACGGCAACGGTCTCGTCCTCATCAACCAGTTGCGTCCGCTGTGGATGCCGGAACGTGAATACAGCAACGACGCGCACGTATCGACCAAGTTCGATTTCATCGGCACGCACGACTTCACGGCCGGCTTCTACTACTCCAACCAGCACATGGACTTCAACCGCGTGTCGTCGATCATCCTGACCGACGTGCGCGGCAACGCACGCCTGCTCGACGTGGTCGCGGTCGATGCGAACGGCAAGGCGCTAGGCAGCCTGACCGCCAACGGCATCCTGCGCAACGGCTCGGAATATGAACGCGATGTCGGCAAACAGGACAGCTATGCGTTCTATCTCGGCGACGAATGGCAGATCACCCACGACTTTCGCCTGGATTTCGGCTGGCGCTGGGACAAGAACGAAATGCACAACGTCAACACGACGCGCCTGCCGGCGACGAGCAGCTTCGTCTACAACGGGGTGACCTACTACAACCAGGGCGGCAACTATCTTTGCAATCTGAACGACGGGCTGTTCGCCGACACCCAGGTCGCCTGCGCGAACCCGAACAATCCGTTCACCACGACGGACCATTCCTTCAGCAAGAGCGGCTGGACGATCGGCGCGAACTACCAGCTGACCGATCGCGCGGGCCTGTTCGCGCGCTACACCTCGACGTATCGCCTGCCGAATTTCAGCACGTTCGTCGCCAACTCGCTCGCGCTGCCGATCACGCAAACGATGGACCTCGGCGAGGTCGGCGCCAAGTGGGGCAGCGAATGGGCGACGCTGTATGCGACCTGGTTCTACACCAAGTACGACAACGTCACGTTCAGCAGCCAGGTTCTCGCCGCCGACAACGTGACGCTGCTTTCACAGACCGCGGTCGCCCAGACCAAGACCACCGGCTTCGAACTCGAGGGCGATATCACCCCGACCCCCTGGTTCGATCTGCATTTTTCGGCGACGCTCGAAGACCCGAAATACCGGAATCTGCGCGCGACGAGCTACAGCAGGGATTCCAGCGGCAACCTCGTTCCAACGGTTTCCGACTTCAGCGGCCACCAGCTGATCCGCGTGCCGAAAGTGAGCTACCGTCTGGCACCGCGCCTCATGCTGCTCGACAACAAGCTGCAGTTGCAGCTGTCGTATGAGTACGAGGGCAAGCGCTATTCGGACACGGCCAATTTGTCGGTGCTGCCCCAGTACCACGTCATCAACGCGAGTGCGCAATACGACATCAACGAGCGCATGAGCGTCTTCGGCTATGTCGACAACCTCAACAACTCCGTTGGCCTGACCGAAGGCAACCCGCGCGCCGGCGACGTGATCTCGACCGACGCGGGCAAGACCGTATTCCTCGCGCGTCCGCTGCTCGGCCGTGCCTATCGCCTGTCGTTCATGTACAAGTTCTGACCGCGCTGTGCGGTGAATGTCTCAAACCAATAACATGCGCCCGCAAGTCCCCTCTCCCCCGGCCGACGTCGGGGGAGAGATTTTCGGGACATTCTTCCGCCGCATGCGCCATTCCCGCCGATCCGCTGCCAGGTTTGCCGGCGCGTTGCTCGCCATCGGCACGCTGGCTTCTGCCTGCCTCGCGGCAGCGGAAGCGAGCTGCAATCACGCCGCGACGAATGCCGCCCAGGCCGGTGGCAGCGCCTGCGCGCGTGCCTGGATCGATGCCAACCTGCGCCTCGACGACATCCAGGCGATCGGCACGCACAACAGCTACAAGCAGCGCATGCCGGCCGACGAATTCGCCGCGCATCACGCGCTCGACGCGCACGGCGCGGACGGCCTCGACTACGGCCACCGCCCGCTCGACGAACAGCTCGATCTCGGCATGCGCCAGCTCGAGCTCGATGTCTGGGCCGATCCGCAAGGTGGCCGCTGGCTGCATCCGCCCGGTGCGCTGCGCAAGGGTTTCGCGTCGCCGCCGTGGCCGCCCGCGCAAGCCGCGCTGATGGCCAAACCCGGCTTCAAGGTCATGCATCTGGCCGACATCGATTTCCGCTCGAGCTGCATGAGCTTCGTCAGTTGCCTCGCGATCGTGCGCGCGTGGTCCGCCGCACATCCAGGGCATGTGCCGATCATGATCCTGATCAATGCCAAGGACGGAAAGCTCGGCCCGGGCTCGCCTGCCGCGCTCAAGTTCGATGCGGCCGCATTCGACCGGCTCGATGCCGAGATTCGCGGCGCGTTCCCACCGGCGCAGTTGATCATGCCCGACGAGGTGCAGGGCCGCTACGCGACGCTGCGCGAGGCGACGCGCGCGGGCAATTGGCCCACGCTGGGCCACGCGCGTGGCCGCGTGCTGTTCGTGCTCGACGAGAGCGACGACAAGATCGCACTGTATCGCGGCGCGCGACATTCGCTGGAGGGCCGCGCGATGTTCGCGACGATCAGGGAAGACTCGCCCGCCGCGGCCTACATCACGCTCAACGATCCGCGCGCCGACCTCGAACGCATCAAGGCCGCGGTCGCCGCGGGCCTGCTCGTGCGCACGCGCGCGGACGCCGACACGATCGAGGCGCGACGCAACGACACATCGCGCCGCGCTGCCGCGTTCGCGAGCGGCGCGCAGTTCGTTTCCACCGACTATTTCGAACCCGACCCGCGCTTCGGCCCGTATCGCGTGCGCTTCGACGACGGCGCGATCGCGCGCTGCAATCCGCTGCGAGCGGCGGCAAAATGCGCAGGCATTCCCATCGAGTGACGACGTGAAATTCCGCACCCTCCTGTTGCTTTCCCTGTTCTCGGCGACGGCATTCGCGCAGAGCGGCGACAAACCCGACCTGACCCTGACCGGCAAGCTCTCCGGCCACGACAACCAGACCTACAAGCTCGTGCCGTTCGACGTGCCGGCCGGTGTCGATCGCATCACGGTCGATTTCGCCTACACCGGCCGCGACGAGAAGACCACGATCGACCTCGGCCTGCTCGGCCCCGGAGGCTTCAGGAACAACGCGTTCCGCGGCTGGAGCGGCGGCAACAAGAGCCGCTTCACCGTGTCGGCGACCGACGCGACGCCCTCGTATCTGCCGGGCCCGATAAACCCCGGCCGCTGGAACCTGCTGCTCGGCATCCCGAACATCCGCGAGAAAGCGCACGCCGAGTACACGGCCAAAGTGTACTTTTCCGGGAATGGAAAAATCCCCGACCTGCTCGACGCGCCGCTGCGCGCGGAGGCCGGCTGGTACCGCGGCGACCTGCACATGCACGGCGCGCACAGCGACGGCTCGTGCACGCCGCAGAGCGGCAAGGGCAAGGTCCCCTGCCCGCTGTTCCTCACCGCGCAGACGGCCGCCGAACGCGGCCTCGACTTCATCGCGCTCTCCGACCACAACACGGTCTCGCAGGCGGACGCGGTGCGCGAGTTGCAGCCGTACTTCGACCGCCTGCTGTTGCTGCCCGGGCGCGAGCTGACCACATTCAGCGGCCACGCCAACCTGCTCGGCGCCTGGCTGCCGCTCGATTTCCGCGTCGGCAGCGCGGACGTTCCCGACTGGAACACGCTGCTGCGCCGCGCCGCCACGCTCGACGGCTTCGTCTCGATCAACCACCCGATCCGCCTCTCGGGCGAGCTCTGCATGGGTTGCGGCTGGACCGCGAAGCCCGAGGTCGACATGCGCCTCGTCCAGGCGATAGAAGTCGTCAACACCAACGACGCCGACACGGCGATTTCGGGCGTTCCGTTCTGGCAGGCACAGCTCGACAAGGGCCATCGCCTCACCGCGATCGGCGGCAGCGACGACCACAACGCGAAGCAATGGCACGAAACCCGCGGCGTGGCCGGCATCGGCACGCCGACCACGGTCGTGCATGCGGCCAATCTCTCGCAACGCGCCGTGCTCGATGCGCTGCGCGCGGGCCACGTCTATGTCGACGTCTTCGGCAGCAAGGACCGCCACCTCGAGTTCACCGCGAAGGGCCAGGGTTTCGACGCGGAAATGGGCGACGAGGTGAAGATCGCGCAAAACGGCAAGGCGGATTTCTCGCTCAGGGTCGCCAACGTCGACGGCGGCAGCGTGGAGATCATCGCCGACGGCAAGCCCGCCAACGTGATCGACCAGCCGAGGATCGCCGGCGCCGCGCAGGCGTTCGCGTTCACCTGGACCAGCGACGGTGGTCGCCACACGCTGCGCGCGAACGTGCGCAACGCCGACGGCAAGCTCGTGCTGATCGGCAATCCGATCTACGTGAATCGTACGGGCGCCGCCGCAAAGCCCTGATGGCGCAACGCATCGCGACTTGCCGCGGCTAGCTAGTCGTCCGTTGCACCGCCGCTGCCTGCGGCGGCGCCGCGCTCGAGCCGCCACAAGGCGGCGGCCGCCACGAGCCAGGCAAGAAAGAAAGGCCAGCGCGGCAGCGGCTGGCCGCGCGTTGCACTGACGGCAGTCGACACGGGCGCACCGAGCAACGCGCGCGTCGCGCGCAGGCGATCCTGCGCCGCGAGACCGACGGCCTCGTCGCGAGCGCGCACGTAGAACGGCCGGCGCTGATCGCCGCCGAGCAACGCCTGCCAGCCCGGCGTCGCGGGCCAGTACGCCGCGCAGCCGCGCGCGTCGACGCTCAACGGCAAGCGCGTGCCGGCCTCGTCGCCGATCGCCGCATCGGCAGCAATGCCGCAGAACACCGCGCGCTCGTCGACGCGCGCCGATTGCGGCAGCGACGGATCCCTCCCGCCGCGCGCACGCGCGACTGCCGCCAAGGCATCGCCCCACAGCGTTCCGTAGGCCGGCGCCGCGCCGCCGAGAGCGAGGCGATAGCTGTCCGCGAGCAACCACAACGCGACGCGACCATGACCGAGATCGCGCAACCAGGCCAGCGTCGAACCATCGTCGGCGCGCAGCAGCGGCGCGGCGTCGCCGGCCTCGACGGCGAGCGCCTGCCGCGAAAAAGCGAGACCGGAATCGGCCAGACCGAGCGTGCGATCCAACGCGACCGGCGGCGGCGCATCCGCAGCCTGCACGCGGAAGCCGAGGTCCGCCCAGTCTGCCGCGACCGGCGCCGGCAGCGGCCCGGTAGCGCGCAGCAACAGACCCAGTCCGTCGTGCACGGCGGCGATCAATGCCTGCCTGCGCGGCGCGGCCAGCGCGGCCCAGGCGCGCTCGTCGACGATCGCGATGTCGGCCGTGCGCAAGGCTGCGTCATCGAGCGCGGCCGCGCCTTCGGTCAATGCCACGCCGTCGCTCAGCGCGATCCGGCTGGTCAGCGCGAGGCCCGCGTCGGCGGCCCAGCGGCGCAGGTACTTGAGTTCGGCATCGGGCGCCCCGGCCAGCAACACGATCTTCAGCGGCGATCCGGCGCGCACCGACAGCGGCACCGTCGCCGTATCGGCCTGCGCCCCATCGCGGTCGAGTACATGCAGCACGAACAAGGCGGTGCCCTCGACCTTCGCGCTCGCATGCAGGGCAAACCGGCCCTGCTTGTCGAGCGCCTGCACGGCGACGACCGCACCCGACGGATCGCGCAGTTCGACGCGGCCGTCGGCGACCGCTTCCACGCGGCCATCGACGCGCCAGACGCTGCCGGCGCGCACGCCGGCCGGCATGTCGAGTTCGACCAGACCGCGCGGCAGCGGCGCCGCATCGAACGCCGCGACGAGACCGCGCGCCGCGTCGCGATCGCGCGCCGGCAAGCCGCCGCCGACGACGCGCAAGCGGCGCGCCTGCGCATGCCGGCGCAGCGCGGTGCCGAGATCGGGCACGCGTTCGATCGCCGCGTCCGCGTCGACGCCGGGCAGCGCGACGACGCCCGGCGCCGACGGCAGCGCGGCGAACTGCGCGCGCGTCGCGCCGGGCGTCACGACGATCAGTTCATCCGCGCTGAATTTTTCGTCGGCAGTCGGCGGGAGCAGGCAGAAGTACAACAGCAGCGCGGCGGCGGCCTGCAGGCCGATGCGTGCGGGGCGCTTACGGCCCGCGCGCCAGGTGCGCAGCGCGCCAAGCACAACCGCACAGGTCAGCAGCAACGCGACGAAGAACGCCGCGCTCATCGCGATGCTCCCGGTTCGGCGGTCTGCAACGCATCGAGATACACGCGGTCCGCCGTTTCCGGTGCCGCCCGCGGCAGCACGCCGGCACTGGGCGCCGGCAACAGCGGCCAGAGTTGATCGCGCAGCGCGACACGGCATGGCGCACAGGCCGGATCGCGGCGCGCGCGATCGATCGCGGCGAATACGCCGAGCGCGTCCGGCGCACTCGCGGCGTGCGTACGCAGCCACGCTTCGGCAGCGTCCCAGTCCGGCGCCTCGTTCGCGGCCAGCGTCTTCCACAACCGCGCGATCGCCGAATCGCCGTCGCTCGCCGCTGCCAGCGTACCGCTGCGGTCGGCGACATCCTTGCGTTCGCCGCTGAGACGACGTGTCTCGTCCGGCACCGGCAGTTCGAGGCCGACGCGCGCGAGGTAGATGCGCGTGGACTGCTGCACGCGCTTGACGAACTCGAGTGCGCGATATTCGTACGGCAACGCCTGCGCCGGATCGCCCTGGCGCAGATGCAGCTCGGCCTGCCACATCTCGGCGAGCGCGGATTTCAGCGTCGCGCGGGTCTCCGGATCGAGCAGCGTCGCGGCTTCGGCGATGTCGTGGGTGTGGCCGTATTCGGCGACGAGATCGCCTTCCTTGCCGAACGCCGCCGCGGCTTCCGCCGCGGCCGGCGCGTGCGCATCGTGATCGTCGTGCGCGTGCGTTTCCGATTCCTCGCCGAGAAACTGGCCGTAGCGCAAGCGCAGGATTTTCTGGTCGGCGCCGATCGCGTCGGATCGGTCGAGAAATTTCTTCTCGTCGAGCTTCGCGCGCTCGGCCAGCAGCGCCTCGCTGTCGATGATGATCTGGCGCTGGCTTCGGAAGTACGCCGGCAGCGTCTTCTGCACGATGCCTTCGAGGCCGCTGCTGTCGGTCGAGGCTTCGGCCGGCCAGCGCAGGATGAAGCTCGCGCTGCGCGTCGTGTTGGCCTGTGGCTCGCGGTTGTCGCTGACGGCAAGGCGCACGATCACGTCGTCGCCTTGGGCGATGCCGAGCGCGGCGAGGTCGAGCGTGTGGCGGAAGCGCTGCTGCTTCGCCGCGGCCGGCTCGCCTTGCAACGCCAGCGTCTGCTCCTTGAACCTGACGTTTTCGCCGCTGCCCTGCGCGAGCGTAATCTGCAGTTCGGCGCTCGCGATGCCGTAGTCGTCGCTGGCTTCGAAGGCGAGATTCCAGTTCTTCTGCTGTGCGTCGAGCAGGGTCAGCGTCTTGCCGGGTTCGAGCACGCGCACTTCGGGCGCGCGGTCGGCGATCGCGTCGAGCCGATGCAGGCGGTCGTCGGCCGGCGGCGGTGCGCCGTCGACGGCGATGCGATACAGCGTCGATGCGGCGAGCACGCGTGCGCCGCTCCAGTCCTCGCCATCGCGGGTCAACGCGACGCGACTGCCGTCATGGAACACCAGCGCGGCGGCGGCGGGCTGCGGATCGAAGCGCAGATCCCAGAGCAGGCGCGAGCCTTCGGGCGCCTTCGCATCGAGCGCAGTTTCCGCGCGCGGCGGAAGTTGCGTATACGCCGGCGGTGCGATCCCGATCCGCATGCGGGTCAATGCGGTCGAGGCGGCATTGTCTTTTACGTTTGCACGCTCTGCCTCGACGATGTTGCGCGCGTGCGGTTGCCACAGCGCCGCAGCGATGAGCAGCGCCGCCGCGATGACGAACGCGGCGAATACCAGCGACCACGGCCAACCCGGGCGCAGGTCGGCATCGATTTCGGCGAGCCGCGCCTGCACGCGCGTGCGTTGCAGGCGCTGCAACTGCGACAACGCAGCCGCATCGCGGAAGAGCAGCGCGGCACTGTCGTCCATCTGCGGCGCAGCGGCATCAAGGCGGCGCGCGAGCCAGACCGCGTCGATGCCCTGCCACGCCCGCCACGCGCCGACGCCGCAGCAGGCAAGCGCAATCGCCACGACGACGATCGCCGCGGCCGGACCGCCGATGCGCGCGGCCAGCACACCCGCCGCGATGACGATGGGCGCCGCGACCGCCGCGACGATGCCGAGCCGGCGTCGCGCCGACGCGGTGCGCAGCCGGTGCAGGCGCGGATCGAGGCTCATGCCGCGTTCTCCGCGCGACTGCGCGTCGCCATGAATCGTTCGAGCAGGAACAATGCCGCGATCAGCAGGGCCAGCCACGCATCGAGCGGACGGATCGATGCCGGCAAATGCGCGGACGCCGCGGCCATCCCGGTGTCGACGCGCGGGCGCATTGTCGCGGCCGGCGCAAGCGTGGGCGCGGGTGTTGCGCCGCCAAACGCGGCGCGCAGGCGCTGCGGAAAGTCCGCGTCGAGCAACAACGGCAGATCGGTCGCTGTCAACGCGCCCGACAACGCGATCCGGCGCCCGTTGCCGCCGTTCGCGATTTTCGCCAGCACGCGTCCGCCCGCATCGCGCCACAGCGGCTCGCCGTCCGCTTCACCATCGTTGACCACGAGCGCGACACCGCCGCGATCGAGCCAGCGCGTCAACGCCGCAGCCGGCGGCGCGAGCCAGACCAGCCGGTTCGTCGCATCGGCGACCGGCACTTCGGCGGGCTGCGCGTCCAACTCGTAGCGTCCGGGTTCGTCCTGGTTCCACGCCGCGACCGCGGCGCGCAGATAGCGCAGCGAGGCTTCGGCGTCGCGCGCGTAGCGGACGGCGACGCGGATGCGATCCGTCGACGGCGATGCCGTCTCGCGCATGCGTCCGGGCACGATGCGCCAGTCGACCGCGCGCGCGAGTCGCGGGCGTTCGCCGTCGAGGCCGGCGAGTTGCTCCGGCACGACCACGGTCAGTGCCGCGCCCGCGGGCAGCTGCGCATCGAGCTCGCGCAGCAGGCTGGCGATCGGAATGTCCGTGACCGCGACCGTTTCGTCCACGTGCGGAAAGCGCGGCGCGAGCCAATGCCATTCCGCATCGACGGCGCCGGCGGCGGCACGCGCGTCGGCCAGCGCGACGCCGGGTGCGACCACGATCCAGGGCCGCGCCACGGGCGCGTCGCCTTGCCACACCGGACGCGCGAGCAACAACGCGAGCAGGGCGAGCAGCGCAAGGCGCAACAGCAGCAGCCACGGCCGCTCGAAACGCAGGCGGCGTTGCGGGCGTACGCGTTCGGAGATCCAGCGCAACGCCGCGAATTCGGTCGTCGTCAGTTCGAGCCGGCGCACGAGATGGATCAGAAGCGGCAGCGCGAGCGCCGCCAGCGCAGCCAGGCCGAGCGGCGCGAGCAAGGCGATGCTCATGCTGCCCGGCCCGGGCCCCTGGCGTTGGCCGTACCCGCCGCGAACAGCGCGCGCAGGGGTTCGTCGAGCGGGCGGTCGAGCACGTATTCGACGTGGCGCACGCCCGCTGCGCCGAAGCGACGCGCGAGTTCGACGCGCGCCGCGCCGAAGCGTTCGAGATAGTCACGACGCACCGCGGCTGCGTCGACGCGGCGCTCGGCGCCGCTTTCGGGATCGCGGAAACGGTGCCCGCCGGCGAACGGGAAATCGCGCTCGTCCGCGCCGAGCAGTTGCACGGTCAGCACTTCGCGGCGCGCGGCGGCAAGGCGCAAGGCGAGTTCGGCGGCCGCATCGTCGAAGAAATCCGACAGCACGAGAACGACGGCCGGCGGCTGAATGCGCTCCCACAGCGGCGCCAGCATCGCCGCGTCGGGCCAGCGGCCGGCGGCGGCGAGGCGCGCGAGTGCCAGCGTGCAGCGATCGCGCTGGCGCGGTCCCGCGGCAGCGTGCACGAACGCGGGCGCGGCACCGGCGAGCGCGAGCAGGCCGAAGCGGTCGCCTTGGCGCAACGCCAGTTCGAACAGGCAGGCGGCCAGCGTCTTCGCCGCATCAAGTTTGCGCAGATCCGGCCGCGCCGCATCGGCCTGGCGCATCGACGCACTCGCATCGACGATCGCCCACGCGGTGAGCGGGCTGTCGCGCTCGGCTTCGCGCACGAAGTAGCGGTCGGAGCGCGCGTAGAGTTTCCAGTCGATGCGGCGCAGTTCGTCGCCCGGTTCGTAGGCGCGGTACTGGGCGAATTCGAGGCCGGCGCCACGGCTGCGGCTGGCGTGCTGGCCAAGGCCGTCGCCGCCGGCACCATGGCGCGCGACGAGGCGCAACCCGCGCAGGGGCGCGCGCAGTTCGGGCGGAATCAGCGAATTCATGCAGATCCAGGGCATTTGGAGGTCGTAGGGGTTCGATTCATCGAATCCGCTCCTGATTTCCGAGCCACAAAGCGGGCGCGATGAATCGCGCCCCTACGCGCGGAAACGTTTTCGACATGCAGGTTCACTCGGCTGCCTTGTCCCGCGATCAGGCCGCGAACGGCACCGACTCGAGCAGCACGGCGACGACGTCGTCGCTGCTGCGCTGCTCGGCCTCGGCCGCGAACGACAGCAGCAGGCGGTGGCGCAGCACCGGCGCGGCGAGCGCGGCCACGTCCTCGCGCGTCGCGGCGAGGCGACCGTGGATCAGCGCCCTCGCCTTCGCCGCCAGCACCAGAGACTGGCCCGCGCGTGGCCCCGCACCCCAGCGCACCCAGTCGCGCACGGCCTGCACCGCGCTGGCTTGCGGACGCGAGGCACGGACCAGGCGTGTGATCCAGCCCAGCACGTCATCGCCAATGTGGACTTCGCGTGTCAGCTTCTGCAGCGCGATCACTTCCTCGCCATCCATGACCGCGGCGATGTCGGCGCCGGCGCTGCCGGTGGTCTGCGCGAGGATCGCGCGCTCCTCGGCCTCGTCGGGATAATCGACGCGGATGTGCAGCAGGAAGCGGTCGAGCTGCGCCTCGGGCAGCGGATAGGTGCCGGCCTGCTCGAGCGGATTCTGCGTGGCGAGGACGAAGAACGGCTTGGGCAGCACGTGGGTTACGCCTGCATAGCTGATCGTGCGCTCCTGCATCGCCTCGAGCAGCGCGGACTGCGTCTTCGGCGGCGTGCGGTTGAGCTCGTCGGCAAGCAGCAGGTTGGTGAACACCGGCCCCTGCTGGAACTTGAAATAGCGCTTGCCGGTGCCGTGGTCCTCCTCGAGGATCTCGGTGCCGACGATGTCGCTCGGCATCAGGTCCGGCGTGAACTGGATGCGATGGAAGTCGAGCGCGAGCGCCTGGCCGAGCGAGCGCACGAGCAGGGTCTTGCCGAGGCCCGGCACGCCCTCGAGCAGGCAGTGGCCGCCGGCAAGCAGGCCGATCAGCAACTGCTCGACGACATCGCGTTGGCCCACGATGACCTGCGCGATCGCTTCGCGCAACGCGGCAAGTTTGACGAGGTGATTCTGGATGGATTGTTCGGTGATCGCGTCGTTCATGAGTTTTCTTTGCTTCCCTTCTCCCGTCGGGAGAAGGTGGCGCGCAGCGCCGGATGAGGGAAGAGCCTGACAATGACTGGAGAGCCTTCAACAAACTGCGGCGCCCTTCCCTCACCCGCCCTTCGGGCACCTTCTCCCGGCAGGAGAAGGGAAGAACCTAACTGGTCAACGCATAAATCACCACATTGACCGCGAACTTCGTGTTGTCCTCCGCGAGGAAACGCTTGTTGCGCCAGTCGTAGTCCCATTCGCAGCCGTAGTCCTTGTTGCTGTAGAGCACACCGAGGCGACCACCGACCTCGATGCCTTTCAAATAGTCGTGGACGATGTCGTCGCCCCAGCCGTTGAGTTCGAATGCGGTGTTCGGCGGCCCGTCGAACTTGAAGAAGGCATCAAGCAACGGATGCTGCTTCGGCAACTTTTTCAGCGCACCCTCGCCGAAGATCGAGGCCATCTCGCGCTCGAACGACTTCGCGAACAGGCCATCGATGTCGTGGTTGCAGTCGTCGACGAGGACGAAGCCGCCGTTGCGCACGTAGCGCTCGAAGTTGCGCCGCTCGTCCGGATTGAACTCGACCAGCTTGTGCCCGGCGAGGTAGCAGAACGGTTGCGTCAGCATGCGCGGGTCGGCCAGCGGCAGCACGCGCTCCCTGGTGTCGACGCGCAAGCTCGTGTACTGGATCAGCGCGTCGAGCAGGTTCGACGGCATGCGCGCATCGACGTCCCAGTCACCCGATTCGTACATCAGGCGGGTGAACCAGAAGTCGTAGGCGGCCTCGCCCGCGTGCGCGCGTCGCGTGAACGGCGCGAGCGCCAGACCGGCGAGGATGGTGCGGAGGAATTCGGCACGAGTCATGGGAGTCATTTTCCTCCCCTTGTCCCGACGGGAGAAGGTAGCGCGAAGCGCCGGATGAGGGTTCGGTTTTCGGTTGCGTAATTCCGACAAGCGGACCCTCACCCCAACCCCTCACCCGACGGGAGAGGGGCCGAAGCGGGACAGGCGCGCTTCAAACCGCGTCGGACAACGAGGTGAACGTGAAATCGCGGATCTTCATCGGCGGAATCATCATGACGAACGGCGATTCGGCGTCGCCGACGCGCACCGGCTTGCCGATCTCCTCGATGTTGTTGAGCATGATCGCCGGCGATTCGTTGAACCGGAAGTTCTTGATCGGGTACTTGATCTCGCCGTTCTCGATGTAGAAGGTGCCGTCGCGCGTGAGCCCGGTCAGCAGCACGGTCTGCGGATCGACCATGCGGATGTACCAGGTGCGCGTGACGAGCACGCCCCTCTTGGTGCCCTTGACCAGATCCATCGTCGACTTGTCGCCGCCGAGCATGATCAGGTTGCCGGGCTGGCCGACCGCCTTCTTGCCCTGCTTCTGCGCCCAGTAGCGCGAATAATGCAGGTAGTCGACCTTGCCCTTGGTGATGATAGCCGTCTTCTCGCGCGCGAGGCCGTCGTTGTCCCACGGCAGCACCGCGGCGTCCGCATCCCACGGATCGGCGTGGATACTCACGCGCTCGTCGAACATCTTCTCGCCGAGCTTGTTGCCGCCGCCTTTCTTGGACAAAAAGCTGCGGCCCTCGTCGGCCTGGCGCGCGTCGAAACCGAACATCATGAAGCTGATCAGGCCCGCGGTCGCCGCCGGCTCCATGATCACGGTGTACTTGCCCGGCTCGAGCGCCTTGGCATCGACCGAACCCCTGGCCTTCTGCATCGCCGTCTTGATCTCGGCCTTCGCATCGAACTTCGCCACGTCCTCGAGGTTGCGCGCGACCCAGCCCGAGCCGTGGCCGTCCGCGGTGCGCACGGTGCAGGTGAAGTCCATGCCGCTCGATTTCTGGTAGCCGAAGTTGCCCTTGCTGTTGGCGATCGCGGAGAAATCCTGCGAGTCGCTGAAGAAGCCCGCGGCGACGAGCTTGTCCTTGCGGCAGGGCTCGATGCAGTCCGCCGCGACCTGGGCACGGTACTCGGGCGTGATCGCGGCGGTCTTCTCCGCGAACGTCGCCGTCGGCCTGTAGGCCTGCTTGTCGATCGCCGGCATGAACTCCGGATTCTCCGGCGCGAGCCTGGCGAGTTCCTCGGCGCGGCGCACGACCGCTTCGATAGCCTTGTCGTCGAAGGCGTTGATCGTCGCCGTACCGGTGCGCTTGCCGAATGCGACCTGGACGACGAGATCGGCGTCGCTGACGTAACCGCTGGTCGAAATGTTGTTGAGCGCGTAGCGCACGTTGCCGCCGTTCGATCCGGTCAGCGTCGCCGTGCATTCGTCGGCCCTGGAAGCCTTGATCGCCTTGTCGAGGATCGCCTTGGCCTGTTCTTCGCTGTAAATGGTCATGATCTGCTCCGTATCCTTAGCCGAGGCTGCGCGCGGTGTTGATGACGTTGACGCCGTTGAAGCGCGCCGTGCTCGAGCCGTGCGAGACGGCCGAGACCTGGCCGGGCTGGCCCTTGCCGTCGAAGAACGAGCCGCCGAGGCGATAGTCGCTCTCGTCGCAGACCGCGACGCAGGAATTCCAGAATTCCGGCGTGCGGATCTGGTAGGCCACGTCCTCGATCTGCCGGGTCACCTTGCCGTCCTTGATCTCGTAGAACAGCTGGCCGCCGAACTGCGCGTTGTAGCGCTGCTGGTCGATCGAGAACGAGCCCTCGCCGACGATGTAGATGCCGTTCTCGATGCCCTTGATCATCTCCGCGGGCGTGAGCTTGTCCTTGCCCGGCTGCAGCGAGACATTGGCCATGCGCTGAAACTGCACGCTCGACCAGTTGTCGGCGTAGCAGCAGCCCTGCGATTCCTTGAGGCCGAGGATGTGCGCCTGGTCGCGGATGACCTGGTAGTTGACGAGCACGCCGTCCTTGATCAGGTCCCATTTCTGCGTCTTCACGCCTTCGTCATCGTAGCCGACCGCACCGAGCGAGCCCGGCTGGGTCTTGTCGGCGACGATCGTTACCTTGTCGCTGCCGTACCTGAACTTGTCCTTGAGCTTGTCGAGCGTGGCGAAGCTCGTGCCGGCGTAGTTCGCCTCGTAGCCGAGCACGCGGTCGAGTTCGAGCGGATGGCCGACCGATTCATGGATCGTCAGCCAGGTGTGCGACGGATCGAGCATCAGGTCGTACTTGCCCGGCTTGACCGAAGTCGCGGTCAGCTTGTCCTTCGCCTGCTTCGCCGCCGCGATCGCGTCGGCCTTCATGTCGTAGGAATTGCGGTAGACGACGGCGCCGCCGGGCAGCTCGACCCGGTCGGCGGCCTTCGCGTCGAGGTACTCGAAGCCCATGCCGCGCGGGGCCGACAGCCCCTGGCGGCTGCGGAACTTCCCGGTCGCCTTGTCCACGCAGGTCACGTTCATCGGCGCCCAGATGCGGTGCACGTCCTGGTCGATGTAGGAGCCGTCGGTCGAGGCGAAGTACTTCTGCTCGTTGACCAGGAACAGGGTCGAGTTGATGAAGCTCGCGCCGGCCTTGATCGCCTCGGCGTTGACGCCGAGCAGCAGGTCGACCTTGTCCTTGATCGGCACTTCCATCGAGTTCTTCACGATCGGCGTCTTCCACGAAACCTCGCCGACGCCCTTCACCGGCGCGAGTTGCACCGGTTCGCTGCGCAGGCGCGCGTTCGCCTTGGCGATCGCGACCGCCTGTGCGGTCGCCTTCGCCACGGCGTCGTTCGACAGGTCGCTGGTCGCGGCGAAGCCCCACGAGCCCTTGGCGATCACGCGGATGCCGATGCCGGTCGATTCGGTGTTGACCACGTTCTGCACCTTGTCCTCGCGCGTGACGACGAACTGGCGCAGGTAGCGGCCGATGCGCACGTCGCAGTAGGTCGCGCCACTGGATTTCGCCGCGTTGAGCGCGACGTCGGCGAGCTTTTTCTTCGTCGCCACGTCGATCGTGCCGAGCAGTTCCTCGGCAGCGATCGCGCGTCCGTAGAGCGCGGGCAGCGCGAGGCCGCCGAGGCCGGCGCCGGTGATCTTCAGGAAATCTCGTCTGTCCATTGTCCCTCCCAGGTGATTGCGCGGCACGAGGCCGAAAGCGAACCGTGGGAAGGTGTCAAAGCCGGCGTCTGCCGTCGTGTGCCAAACGTCATGCGCGCGACGGTGATGAACCCGGTTATTCTTCGCGTTCGTTCGTCGGGGAGTCCAGCATGTCGATCCGTTCCGCTTTCTTCACTGCCGTTGTTGCCGGAATTGCGACGACGCGCGCCCAGGCAGGCATCTACGATCGCGATCCGCAACAGGCCGTCGACAAGGCCTACACCGACAAGATCGCGCAGTACACGACCGCTGCGCAGTTCAATTCGCCGCTGACGAACTATCTTCCCGCCTCGAACACGGTGCCGACGCCGGCCAAAGTGCTCGGCGATGTCTCCGGCGCGCCGAACATGTTGCCGTATACGAAGGACGTGGTGCGCTACTTCGACCTGCTCGCACAGACGAGCCCGCGCGTGAAGGTGTTCCGCATCGGCAGGAGCGAGGAAGGCCGCGAGATGATCGCGGTCGCGGTCGCCGACGAGGCGTTGCTCGCGAATCTCAAGGACAACGACGCGCGCCTCGCGCAACTCGCAGATCCGCGCACCTTGGTCGATCGCGACGGTGGCCTCGACGACGTCAGGGCCGACGCGCTGATCGCGCAGACCACGCCGGTTTATTACATCACCGGCGCCATCCACTCGCCCGAGACGGGCTCGCCGACCGCGCTAATGGAACTCGCCTACCGCCTCGCCGTCGACGATGCGCCGTACATCAAGAAAATTCGTTCCCGGGTCATCACGCTGATCACGCCGGTGGTCGAGACCGACGGCCGCGACCGCATGGTCGACCTGTACAACTGGCATCGCGCCAATCCCGGCAAGACCCCGCCGCCGCTCATGTACTGGGGCCACTACGTCGCCCACGACAACAACCGCGATGCGATGGGCCTCACCCTCGCGCTGTCGCGCAACGTGCTCGACACGTACCTCGGCTGGCATGCGCAGGTGCTGCACGACCTGCACGAGTCGGTGCCGTTCCTCTACGACAACACGGTCGGCGACGGCCCATACAACGCCTGGGTCGATCCGATTCTCGTCGGCGAGTGGCAGCAGCTCGGCTGGAGCAACGTGCAGGAACTGACCAGGTTCGGCATGCCGGGCGCGTTCACCCACGGCGACTTCGATACCTGGAGCCCGGGCTATCTCATGTTCATGGCCGCGATGCACAACGGCATCAGCCGGCTCTACGAGACGTTCGGCAACTCCGGCGCGGACACGGTCGAACGCATTCTCGACCCGAGCGAATACGCGCGCACCTGGTACCGACCGAACCCGCCGCTGCCGAAGGTGCTCTGGTCGCAGCGCAACAACAACAACTACCAGCAAAGCGCGCTGCTCAGCACGCTCAATTATTTCGCCGACAACGAAAAGACGTTCCTGCGCAACTTCTACCTGAAGAGCAAGCGCTCGATCGAGAAGCCGCAGGCTGCCGGTCCCGCAGCCTATGTCCTTGCCGCCGACGACGTGCATCGCGACGCGCAGCGGCAACTGCTGCGCGTGCTCCAGTTGCAGCACGTCGAAGTCAGTCGCGCGACGGCGCCGATCACGGCGCAGGTGCCGGCGCCGCCCAAGGAGGACGGCAAGGACGAGGCGAAGAAGGACGGCAAACCGGCCAAGACCGAAAAGCCGAAAACCGTCGCGCGCACCTTCCCCGCCGGCAGCTACGTCGTGCGCATGGACCAGCCGTACTCGCGCATCGCCGACACGCTGCTCGACCGCCAGTACTGGTCGCCCGACGATCCGCAGAAGCATCCCTACGACGACACGGCCTGGGCGCTCGGCGACATGTTCGGCGCCGAGGTCGTGCGCGTCACCGACGCGGCGACCCTCAAGGCGCCGATGGAAACGCTGCGCGAGGCAATCCCCGCGCGCGGCGGCGTGCAGGGCAGCGGCAGCATCTATCTGATCGAAAACCACGCCGACACGTCGCTGATGACGCTGCGCTACGCGTTCAAGGGTGCCGATATCGCCGTCGCCGAGAAGCCGTTCGAGGCGGCCGGCCGCCATTTCGGCGCCGGCACCTGGATCGTGCGCAAGACGGACGGCGCCGCGCTGTCGAGAAAGCTGGCCGAACTCGATCTAGACGCCTGGGCCGTCGCGTCCGAACCGAACGTGGCATCACACAAGATCTCCGCGCCACGCATCGCGCTGATGCACACCTGGCTGTCGACCCAGACCGAAGGCTGGTGGCGCCAGGCCTTCGACAAGCTCGGCATTCCCTACGACTACATCTCGACGCAGACGGTCGCGCGCAACGACGTGCGCGCCAAATATGACGTGATCCTGTTCGCACCGATCGGCGCCGACAACTCGCAACTCGTGCTCAACGGCCTGCCGCTGTGGGGCAACGCGCAGCCGTGGAAGAAGACCGCGCTGACGCCGAACATGGGTATCGACGAAACCGACGATATCCGCCCTGGCCTCGGCGCTTCCGGCCTCGCGCACCTGCAACGCTTCGTCGAGCAGGGCGGCCTGCTGCTCGCCGCGGGCGACGCGGCCAGGTTCGCGATCGACGTCGGCCTCGCACCCGGCGTGTCGGTGACGGAAAAGAAGGACCTCAAGGTCGTCGGCAGCATCCTGCAAGGCGTCACTGTCGACGAGGCGCATCCGGTCGCTTACGGCTACGCAAAGGAATTCGCGATGTACAGCCCCGACGGCCTCTCGTTCAAGCTCAGCAACCTGCTCACCGGCGACGACGGCCTGCCGACCGCGAAGGACTTCAAGCGCCCCACCGGCCGCGGCGGCCCGCACGACACCGACACGCCCGAAGGCCGCATCGCGGTCGACGCCGCCGAACTGCCCGCGCCGAAGCCGTGGGAAGCGACGCCGCTCAACATCGACCA
>JAFEFQ010000169.1 GCA_018240505.1 Pseudomonadota bacterium | reverse complement strand
GTCGACATCGGCGCGGGCACGACCGACATCTCGATCTTCACCCAGGGCGCGATCCGCCACACCGCGAGCCTGCCGATCGGCGGCGACCAGGTCACCAACGACATCGCCCAGGGTTTCCGCACGCCGACCGCGCATGCCGAGGAGATCAAGGTCAAGTACGCCTGCGCGCTGGCCCAGCTCGCGCACGCCGAAGAGACGATCCAGGTGCCTTCGGTCGGCGACCGGCCGCCGCGGCGTCTCGCGCGGCAGACGCTGGCCGAATGGGTGCAGCCGCGCTACGAGGAACTGTTCGGCATGGTCCAGGCCGAACTGCGCCGCTCAGGTTACGAGTCGCTGGTCGCGGCCGGCATCGTGCTGTGCGGCGGCGGCTCGAAGATGGAAGGCGTCATCGAGCTGGCCGAAGAGGTGTTCCACCTGCCGGTGCGCGTGGGTCTGCCGCAGCACGTGACCGGCCTCGCCGACGTGGTCAGCAATCCGATCCATGCGACCGGTGTCGGCCTGCTGCTCTACGGCAGCCGGCAGGACAGCGCGCCTCGCGGCGGCAGTTCGGTGGCCGGCAACGTCGGCAATTTCTGGGGCAAGGTCAAGCATTGGGTGAAGGGCGAGTTCTAGCTTGGGCCCCTCTCCCGCCGGGAGAGGGGTTGGGGTGAGGGTTCGGAATTGGAAAGTCGTTCCGAAACCGAACCCTCATCCGCCCTGCGGGCACCTTCTCCCGGTGGGAGAAGGGAAGAAGAGCAAAGCGGTGCGCAGGATGCGCGCCGCGGATCCGAAACGGATCCAACGATTGCGGCGGGCATGTGCCTGCACGCCGCAAGGCCGGGCCGGTGCGGAGCGCCGGAGCCGGTGATCGATAACAACATCCAGCGACAAACAACTAGCGGAGGTAAGGGAAATGTTCGAACTCGTGGAAAAACTCGCACCGAATGCGGTCATCAAGGTCATCGGCGTCGGCGGCGGCGGCGGCAACGCGGTCAGCCACATGGTCCAATCCGCCATCGAAGGCGTCGATTTCGTCTGCGCGAACACCGATTCGCAGGCACTGAAGAAAACCGGCGCCAAGCTGACCCTGCAACTCGGCGGCAACGTGACCAAGGGCCTGGGCGCGGGCGCGAATCCGGAGGTCGGCCGTCAGGCCGCGCTGGAGGACCGTGAGCGCATCGTCGAGCTGCTGCAGGGCGCCGACATGGTCTTCATCACGGCCGGCATGGGCGGCGGCACCGGCACCGGCGCGGCGCCGGTTGTCGCGCAGCTGGCCAAGGAGCTCGGCATCCTCACCGTGGCGGTGGTGACCAAGCCGTTCCCGTTCGAAGGCCGTCGCCGCATGCAGGTGGCGATGAAGGGCATCGAGGATCTCTCCCAATACGTCGACTCGCTGATCACGGTGCCGAACGAGAAGCTGCTCAGCGTGCTCGGCCACGACGTGACCATGGTCTCGGCGCTGAAGTCGGCGGACGACGTGCTGCTCGGCGCGGTGCAGGGCATTTCCGACCTGATCACGCGTCCGGGCCTGATCAACGTCGACTTCGCCGACGTGCGCACGGTGATGTCCGAGATGGGCTTCGCGATGATGGGCACCGGCATCGCGCGCGGCGACGATCGCGCCGTGGCCGCGGCCGAGGCGGCGATCAACAACCCGCTGCTCGAGGACGTCAACCTGTCGGGCGCCTGCGGCATCCTCGTCAACGTCACCGCCGGTCCGAACCTGACCATGCGCGAATTCGACGAGATCGGCCAGGTCGTGCACCAGTTCGCCTCCGAAGACGCGACCGTGGTCATCGGCACGGCGATCGACCAGGAAATGCAGGACAACGTGCGCGTCACCGTCGTCGCCACCGGCCTCAACCGCAACGCCGCGCGCCAGCACGTGCGCCGGGAAGAGCCGATGGTTGCCGCGCGTCCGCATCTGGTCAAGCGCACGGGCACCGACAACATGCCGGCGTACGAAGACTACATCCAGCCGGTGCGCACCTCGCCGGCGCGCACGGTGGCAACGGCTGCGGAAGCAACGCAGGCCGACACCCAGGTCGACTATCTCGACATTCCGGCGTTCCTGCGTCGTCAGGCGGACTGAAGGCAGTGCGCCTTCCGGCGAAGGATGCCGGAAGGCAGGGCCTGCCTCCGCGGCCCCGGGGTTCGTTGCGCGACGGCACAGTCGCGTAACGAGTCCTTAACGGGATTTCGCGAACGTCGGTTGAAGTGGACCGGCGCTGGTACTATCTCGGGGAGCATGCGCCCACATTTGTTGCGTTCGCGCAACACCCGTAGGGTTTTTGCATCGCTTTACTTTGCGCGGCAGAGTCCATGTGTTAGGATTCCTGCCGTTTTTGTCCGCTCCTGCCCCAGGGGTCATAAGAAAAATGATCAAACAACGTACGCTCAAAAATGTCATCCGGGCGACGGGTGTTGGTCTGCATACGGGCGAGAAGGTTTACAT
>JAFEFQ010000168.1 GCA_018240505.1 Pseudomonadota bacterium | reverse complement strand
GCTCGGCTACACGCGGGACGCGGGCAATTGGGGGCCGGGCTCGGGCATGCCCGAAGGGGGCATCCTCACGGTCACGGTGCCGGGCGCGGTCTGGGGTTGGGACGAAGTGCAGCATCGCTTCGGCGCGCTGACCTTCAAGGAAACCCTGCAGCCGGCGATCGACTACGCGGAGCAGGGATTTCCGGTCTCCGAGCGCATTGCGCACGACTGGCGGCTGCCCAGGGGACTGCCCGACAACGCGCGCGATCCGCGCAAGTGCTGCACGCGGGTCGATGCGGATTCGATCGCGACCTGGTACATCGAGGGCAAGCCGCCGACGGCCGGGCAGATCCACCGCAATCCAGGGCTTGCGAAGACGTTCCGCATCCTGCAACAACACGGGCGCGACGGCTTCTACCGGGGCGAAATCGCACAGGCGATCGTGGACAAGTCGGCGAAGCTCGGCGGCACGATGACGCTGGCGGACCTTGCCTCGTATCACGGCGAATGGGTCACGCCCGCGACGACCAGCTATCACGGCTACGATGTGTTCACGCTGCCGCCACCAGCGCAGGCCTGGGCTGCGGAGGAAATCCTCAACATCCTCGAAGTGTGCGTGCCGAAATGGGCGCCGGGCCAGACGCTCGCGACGCTCGGTCCCGCAGACCCGAAGTACTGGCATCTGTTCGTCGAGGCGAAGAAGCTCGCGTTCAACGACCTGTATGCCTTCAATGCGGACCCGAACTTCGCCAAGGTGCCGCTCGAGCGGCTGCTTTCCAAGGCACACGCGCAGGCGCTGTGCGGCAAGGTCGATCCGGATCGCGCGACCGTGACGAAATCGGGCGCCAACGCCAAAAGCGACGGCGACACGATCGTGCTCTCGACCGCCGATCGCGACGGCAACATGGTGGCCTGGGTCAACAGCCTCTACGACTCGTTCGGCTCCGGCATCGCCGTTCCCGGCTACGGCATCACGCTGCACGACCGCGGCGGATTGTTCACGCTCGACCCGAACAGCCCGAACGCCATCGCGCCGCACAAACGTCCGTACAACACGCTGTCGGCCGGCTTCGTCATGCGCGACAACCGGCCGCTGATGACGGTGACGCTGATGGGCGGCGACGTGCAGGCGCAGGGCATCGCCCAGGTTCTGGTGAACATCCTCGACCTCGGCGCGAATGTGCAGGCCGCCTCGGACATGGCGCGCTTTCGCCATACTCAGGTTCCGAACACGCTGATGCTGGAGTCGCAACTGGCCGCACGGGTCGGCATGCAGCTGCAGGCGATGGGGCACGCGGTGAAATCGACGAACGGCACCCCGATGGGCGGGTTCCAGGCCATCATGGTCGCGCCGGACACCGGTGTCTATCGCGCGGGCTCGGATCATCGCAAAGACGGGCAGGCCGTCGGCTACTGACGCGGTTGCCCACCGCGCGCCGCGCGCGATTCACCCTGCACAATCGCGCCGCCGCGCTTGCAATTCTTTACCCGACGTCCATCGACAGCGCGGCCACGCCTGCGCAAGAATGCGGCAACATTTCATTGCGAGGATCAACGACACCGTGTCGCGCCCGACCCTGCTGACCCTGCTCGGCATCCTCGTCGCCGCGGCGATCGCCGCGCTGATTTTCCAACGCGAGAGCGCGGGCCCGGCGGCGCCCGCGGGCGCGACTGCCGAATCGGGGAAGGCCGCGACGACGGTCGCCACGGCTTCGGGCGGCAAGCCTTCCACTGCGGCCAAACCGGTCGCAGCAACCGCGTCCGGTCGCAGCATGCTCGACAGCGCCGTGTCGAACGCCAGCGAGCGTGCGCCATTGCCACCGGCGAACGCTCCGCTGAAGTCCATCCTCGCCGAACTCAAGGCGCGCGCCGATGCCGGCGATACCGACGCGGCCTCGCGCCTGTTCCGCGACATGCAGACCTGTGCGCAGGTGCAGCGGCTCAACCAGACCATGCCCGGCATCGCCAACCGCGTGCTCAACGACACTTCGACACCGGCTTCGCCCGCGGCCGCACAGCGCAGCGAACGCATGCTCGACTTCGTCCAGCGCAATCTCGACTTCAGCAAGAGCAACGCGGCGATGTGCGCCGACCTGAGCGCCGCCGACATGGCCGAGCTCGTGCCGGCGACCCTGCAGGCCGCGCAGCTCGGCGATGCGCAGGCGGCGAACTGCTACGTCGGCGCCAACCTCAACAACTGGCCGGGCCTGCTCGACAATCCACAGTGGGTGCAGGACTACAAAAGCAACGCGCTCGGCCTCGCCAACGGCGCCGTGCAGCAGGGCGACTGGTCGATGGCGATGCTGATGGCGCAGGCCTACGGCGGCAGCTCGCGCAACATGCTCAACCAGATCACCGGCAGCAACGCGCAGCAGGCCTACACCTACGCGAAGCTGATGAGCCTGGGCCAACCGACCGGAACGCAGCAGTCGCAGCGCTCGACGAATGCGCTGGGCAATTTTTCCAGCCAGCTCACGCCCGCGCAGATCCAGGCCGCGGACCAGCAGGCGCAG
>JAFEFQ010000167.1 GCA_018240505.1 Pseudomonadota bacterium | reverse complement strand
TCGCCCATCACTTCGACGAACTCGTCGAGCGTCTCCTTGGCCTCGGTCTCGGTCGGCTCGATCAGCAGGCACTCGGGGATCAGCAGCGGGAAGTAGTTCGTCGGCGCGTGGATGTTGCGGTCGAGCAGGCTCTTGGAGAAATCGAGCGCGGTCACGCCGCTCTCCTTCTTCTGCTTCGACACGGTGACGATGAATTCGTGGCTCGCGCGGCGTTTCGGATAGGCGAGATCGAAGCCCTTCTCGGCGAGACGCCGGGCCAGATAGTTGGCGTTGAGCGTCGCGTACTCGGCCACGCGCGGCATGCCTTCGCGGCCGAGCAGGCGCGCGTAAACGTAGGCGCGCAGCAGCACGCCCGCGTTGCCGGCGAAGCTGGTCAGGCGGCCGATCGACAGCGGGCGGTCCTTCCTGCGAATCCAGCCATAGCGGCCGTCGGCGCGCTTCTCGATCATCGGGATCGGCAGGAACGGCTTGAGGCGCTCGGACACGCCGACCGCACCCGCACCCGGACCGCCGCCGCCGTGCGGCGTCGAGAAGGTCTTGTGCAGGTTCATGTGGATCGCATCGAAGCCCATGTCGCCCGGACGCACCTTGCCGAGGATCGCGTTGAGGTTCGCGCCGTCGTAGTACAGCAGGCCGCCGGCCTCGTGCACCAGCCTGGAAATCTCCACGATGCGGCGCTCGAACACGCCGATCGTCGACGGATTGGTCAGCATGATGCCGGCCGTTTTCGGCCCGAGCACCTTCTTCAGCGCCTCGACGTCGATGTCGCCGTCGGCGAGCGTGGGAATCTCGCGCACCGTGCAGCCGCACATCGTCGCGGTCGCCGGGTTGGTGCCGTGCGCGGCGTCGGGCACGATGATCTCGGTGCGCTCGAGGTCGCCGCGGTGCTTGTGGTAGGCCATGATCATCGCCACGCCGGCGAACTCGCCCTGCGCGCCGGCCATCGGCGCGAGCGAGACGCCGCCCTTCATGCCGGTGACGTCGGCGAGGATTTCCTGCAGTTCGTACATGCAGGCGAGGAAGCCCTGCGACTTCGACTCGGGCGCGTACGGATGACGCGCGAGGAAGCCGTCGAGCAGCGCCAGCGAATTGCACGCGCGCGGGTTGTATTTCATCGTGCACGAGCCGAGCGGATAGAACTGCGTGTCGATCGAAAAATTCTTGCGCGACAGGTTGGTGTAGTGGCGCACCACCTGCAGCTCGGAGACTTCGGGCAGGCCGATCGGGGTCTTGCGGCGGAACTGTTCGGGAAGGTCGGCCGGGGTCGAAGTCCTGGCCGGAATTTGCGCGGCCGCGGTGCGACCGGGTTGCGACAGTTCGAAGATCAGCATGGAGGTCCGCAGCGGGAATTGACCAAGGTGACGTATGATGCCACGACGAGGGCTGAGGGCCTAGGGCTGAGGAGCAAAAGCCGCCACGCCACTGCGCTTTCCGCCCTCAGCCCTCAGCCCTCAGCCCTAAGCCCTCAGCCCTGATCTCAAATGCCCGAATTCCTCCGCGTCGTCCTGCTCGGCATCATCGAAGGCATCACCGAATTTCTGCCCATTTCCTCGACCGGTCACCTGCTCGTCGCCGAGCACTGGCTCGGTGCGCGCAGCGAGATGTTCAATGTCGTCATCCAGGCCGGCGCGATCCTCGCCGTCGTGCTGATCTATCGCCAGCGCCTGTGGCAACTGGCGACGAATTTCCACCAGCCCGAGAACCGCGACTACGCGCTCAAGCTGATCGTCGCGTTCCTGATCACCGGCGCGCTCGGCTTCGCCATGACCAGGCTCGGATTCAAGCTCAAGGATGACGTCACGCCGATCGCGTGGGCCTTCATCGTCGGCGGTTTCTGGATGATCGCGGCCGAGTATTTCGCCGCGAAGCTGCGCGATTCCTCCGAAATCACCTGGAAGGTCGCGATCCTCGTCGGCCTGGCCCAGGTCGTCGCCGCGATCTTCCCCGGCACTTCGCGATCGGCGGCGACGATCTTCGTCGCCATGCTCGCCGGCGCGAGCAACCGCGCGGCGGCGACCGAGTTCGCCTTCCTTGTCGGCATCCCGACGATGTTCGCCGCCTCCGGCTACGAACTGCTCAAGGCGATGAAGGCCGGCGCGGGCCACGAAGACTGGAGCGCGCTCGCGCTTGGCTTCGTCATCTCGATGGTCACCGCCTTCATCGCTGTGAAGTGGCTGCTCGGCTTCATCCGCACGCACCGTTTCACGCCGTTCGCGCTGTATCGCATCGCGCTCGGCGCGGTCTTGCTGTTGCTGATGCCGACCGGCGCCTAGGGGCGCGATTCATCGCACCCACTTCGGTTTTGCTTCCGTTCGTCATTCCCGCGAACGCGGGAATCCAGTTCTTGTTTTGCTTCGGCTCGTCATTCCCGCATGCTCCTGGCGGGGCTTTCAACAGCACAGCCGAAGGGCTGGTCATCCAGTGACTTTGCTTTTGATCTTTTGTGGTCGCGTCCGTTCGCTTTTCCGCGCGCGTCCGGCGCGCGGGTCACTTTCTTGTCTACAGCGACAAGAAAGT
>JAFEFQ010000166.1 GCA_018240505.1 Pseudomonadota bacterium | reverse complement strand
ACTTTTTCTTCGCTGGAGAAGAAAAAGTGACCCGCGCGCCGGACGCGCGCGGAAAAACGAATGGACGCGGTTGCAAGCAATCGAGGGTAAAACAAAATCAAAATGGATTCCCGCTTTACTCGCGCCATCCTGGCGCTCGCCCTTCAGGCCATTCGCTGCGCGAATGTTCGCGCGCGCTCCGGCGCGCGCAGTCGCGGGAATGACGAGCAAAGCGGTGGCAGCAGCAGTGCTGATGGCAATCGTCGCACTGGGTGCAAACATCGCCCGCGCGCAAAGCGGCGACGAAGCCCAGCGCGTCGCGCAGGAAGCACAAGCCAGGCAGAAGCTCGACTCGGTCCGCGCCGAAATCAGGAAGATCGTCGACGGGCAAAAGGAAACCAATGCGCGAAAGGACGCCGCCGTCGCCGCATTGCGCGATCAGGACCTCAAGGTCGCGGCCGCGGCGAAGGAATTGCGCGCGATCGAGCAGAAACTCGCCGACCAGCAGGACAAATTGCGGCAGCTGGAAGGCCAGCGCGACGCGCTCGACGTCAAGCTCGCCGCGCAGCGCGAGACGCTGGCGGCCTTGCTGCGCTCGGCCTACGCGGTCGGCCGCGGCGAGGAGCTGAAGCTGCTGCTCGCGCAGGAAGATGTCGCGAAGATCGGCCGCATGCTCGAATACTTCCACTACTTCGAGCGCGCGCGCGTCGGGCAGATCCAGGCTTTGCTCCGCGATCTCGACGCGCTCGCCCAGGTGCACAAGGCGATCGACGAGGAGACCGCGCAGCTCACCGCGACGCGCGTGCGGCGTGCCGACGAGGCGGAGCAGCTCGATGCCGAGCGCACGGCGCGCGCGCAGGTGCTCGCCGACCTCGACCGGCAACTCAAGGACGACCAGGCGCGCCTCGCCGCGCTCGGCCAGGACGAGAAGGAACTGGGTGACCTGCTCGCCCGGCTGCGCGACGTGTTCGCCGACATCCCCAAACAGCTCGCCGGCGCGGAACCGTTCGCCTCGCAGCGCGGTCGATTGAACTGGCCGGTGCGCGGCCGGCTGCTGGCAGGGTTCGGCGTGAGGTCCGGCGAGCGCGTCAGCAGCGGCGTCGTGATCGCGGCGGCGGAAGGCGCCGAGGTGCACGCGGTGTCGCACGGCCGCGTCGTGTTCGCCGACTGGATGCGCGGCTTCGGCCTGCTCCTGATCGTCGACCACGGCGACGGCTACCTGAGCCTGTACGGCTACAACGAAACCCTGCTCAAGGACGTCGGCGACTGGGTCAATGCGAACGAGGTCGTTGCGACCAGCGGCAGCACCGGCGGACAGAAGACGCCGGGAGCCTATTTCGAACTGCGCGCGCAAGGCAAGCCGGTCGATCCGCGCGCCTGGCTCAAGCCTTGATAGCCGCGCGGCGGGCCGCATTGAAGACAGGACCGTCGGCGACGCGCACGGCGATCAGGAGTAGAGTCCGTTCGTGTCCGTGCGGTTCCGTCGCGCACGTTTATGTTCTACTGCTCAAGTTGATTCGTCAGGTACATCCCATGTCGGCCAAAGTCTTCGCTGTCGCCTTCGCCGCCGTTGCCGGCATCTCCCTCGCCCGCGCCGACGAGGCCAAGCCCGGTGCGCCGCCCGCGCCTGCCGTCGAGGCGGCGAAGAAGAGCACGGTCGACATCAACGACGTGCGCCAGTTCGCCGCGGTATTCGCGCTGGTCAAGCAGGCCTACGTCGAACCGGTCGACGACAAGACCCTGCTGCAGTCGGCGGTCAAGGGCCTGCTCGCCAATCTCGACCCACACAGCGAATACCTCGACGAGAAGGCGATGACCGAGCTGTCCGAGGACACCACCGGCAGCTACAACGGCCTCGGCATCGAGGTGCTCACGGTCGAAGGCGCGCTGCGCGTGGTCGCGCCGATCGACGACTCGCCGGCCGAGCGCGGCGGGATCAAGCCGGGTGACACGATCGTGCGCATCGACGGCAAGCCGATCACCTCGGAGAACGCGAACGAGGCCTCGAACATGCTGCGCGGCAAGGCCGGCACCGAGGTCACGCTCGGCGTCGTCCACGAGGGTGCGAGCGCGCCGGTCGAGATCAAGCTCACACGCCAGCCGATCCGTGTCGCCAGCGTGCGCGCGCGCTGGATCGAGCCGGGCTACGTCTATCTGCGCATCGCCCAGTTCCAGGAGGACACCGGCGGCGAGGTCAAGCGCAAGCTGGCCAAGCTGCGCGACAAGGGCCAGCCGGGCGGCACCGATCCAATCCGGGGACTCGTACTCGATCTGCGCAGCAATCCGGGCGGCTTGCTGACCTCGGCGGTCGAGGTCAGCGACGATTTCCTCGACTCCGGACTCATCGTCACGACCAAGGGCCGGCTCAAGCAGTCCGACCTCGCGTTCAACGCGACGCGCGGCGACCTGATCGACGGCGCGCCGATCGTCGTGCTCGCCGACAACGGCACCGCTTCGGCCGCCGAGATCGTCGCCGGCGCGCTCAAGGACAACCACCGCGCGCTGATCATGGGCCGGCGCACGTTCGGCAAGGGCTCGGTGCAGACCGTGCTGCC
>JAFEFQ010000165.1 GCA_018240505.1 Pseudomonadota bacterium | reverse complement strand
GCGCAGGTATTGCGCGTCGTCGCGCTGCGCGCGCGCGATCAGGCCCGAGTAGTGGCGATTGATCGACAGGCGCGGCTGACAATGCGGGCTCAGGGAAACCGCCCAGCGTCCGCCCTGGCGTCGCGCATAGGCGTCGGGGGCGACGAATTCGGGCGCGGTCGCGCTGTATTGCGCGCCGGGTTTCGGGTCGAGCGAGCGGATCAGCGCGATCGCCGCGTCGATCTCGGCGGTGTCGGCGCGCAGCAGCTTGGCCAGGCGCGCGCGGTCGTTGCGCGCGAGCGTCTCCAGATGCGCGGTCACGATCTCGCGCGCGGCTTTCCAGCCCACCGTTGCCGGATCGAAGGTGTCGAGCTGCACGCGCAGGCACTCGCCGAGATTGCGGCTGGCCACGCCGATCGGGTCGAAATGCTGGATGCGGTGGCGCATCGCCTCGATTTCCGCGGCCGTCGCCGCGTTGCCGTTGATCGATGGCAGGCCGGCGAGCGAGGCGCACAGCGATTCGGCGTCCTCGTGCAGATAGCCGTCCTCGTCGATCGCCTCGACGATCGCCGTGCCGATCGCGCGGTCGCGCGGCGACAGCGATGTGAGATTGAGTTGCCACAGCAGATGGTCGCGCAGGTCCTCCGGTTCGGGATTCTGCTTCTCGACGCCGTCCTCGTCGACCGGTTTCGGGCTGCCGTAGTCGCTGCCGTCGTCCTCGAAATCGCCGGCGAGTTCAAAATCGTCGACCTCGCGCGTCTCGTCGGCCGCGGAGTCGCCGCGTTCGCCGGCGTCGTCGCCGGCTTCGGCCGATTCGGTTGCCGCAGATTCGCCGTCGAACTCGTATTCGTCTGTTGCGGCCGGGTCGTCGTCGTTGCCGGCCTCGCTCAATTCGAGCAGGGGATTGGACTCGAGCACCTGGCGCAGTTCGATTTCGAGTTCGACACTCGACATCTGCAGCAGTTTGATCGCCTGCTGCAGTTGTGGCGTCAGCGAAAGCTGCTGATGCAGGCGGAGTTGTAAAGCGGGTTTCACGGAGACGGCGAAAGCATCCAGAACAACGGCGGAATCAGGATAGCGCCAAATCGGCCGGCCGGGTCAATCCGGGCGCACAAATTTTTCCGTCGCTCCGCGACTGCGAACCAGTTCCGCCGGCGGGACCGGCAAACCGGGCAGTCGCTCCAGCTTGGGATCCGTACTCGTGCAGAGTGTTCCTAGGCCAGAGGCAGAAGGATCTCTATTTCCAGGCCGCCGCCGGCGACGTTGCTCGCGCGGATTCTCCCGCCCTGGCGTTCTATCGCGCGCTTGGCGATCGCGAGGCCGAGGCCCGAGCCGCCGCTCTTGCGCGCGCGCGCATCGTCGGTGCGGTAATACGGCTCGAAGATGCGGGCGAGATCCTGCTCGTCCACGCCGGGGCCGGAGTCGGCCACGCGCAGGCGCGCCTCGCGCTCGATCCGGTCCAGACGAATGCGTATGGTCGAATCGGAGCGGGTGTAGTTCACCGCATTGCGCATGATGTTCTCGATCGCGCTGCCGAGCAGGTCGGCCTCGGCCTGCACCTGCAACGGCGTGCTCTGCTGGATCAGCAGCGAACACTGCCGCGCCTGCGCCTCGAACGCAGCGTCGGCGACGATGTCGGCGACGAGCGCGTCGAGCGCGAGCGATTCCACGCGCGAGGGCGTGGTCGTTTCCATGCGCGACAGCTGGATCGCCTGCGCGATCATCTCCTCGAGCCGTTCGGACTCGCGTTCGATGCGGTCGAGCTGGAGCTTGGCGTCGCCGGCCGGAACCTGCGCGCGCGCGAGTTCGAGCGCGACGCGCTGGCGTGCGAGCGGCGAGCGCATCTCGTGCGAGACGTCGCGGATCAGGCGGCGCTGGCCCTCGACGAGTTCCTTGAGGCGCGCGGCCATGCTGTCGAATTCGCTCGCCAGCGCGAGCATCTCCGCGCTGCGTCCGAATCGCAGCGTGCCGACGCGTGCGTCGAGATCGCCGCCGGCGACGCGGCGTGCGCCGCCGCGGATGCGCGACAGCGGCGTCGCGATGTAGGCGGCGAGGATCAGCGAGAAGATGGCGCTGATGATGCTGGCGATGACGACCTGGTCCCAGAAGTAGGTCGGGCGCCGGTAGAGCATGCGCAACATGGTCGGATGCAGATAGGCGGCGACGGCGGTGTAGCGCGGGCCTTCCGGCAGCGAGATGGTACGGATGCGCGTACGCCGCGAATGCAGGCCCTGCTCGTCGGCGACCGCACCGGCGACCTCTTCGGCGATGCCGGGCTCGACCTCGTTGCCGAGGATATCCCTGTTGCTCGCGTCGAGCACGTACAGGGTGATGCCGCGATCGTTTGCGCCGCGCTGCACCTTGCGCAGCGCGTCGATGCCGCCCGCGTGCAGCGCGCGGCTCGCGCCACGTAGCTGGTCGTTGAGCACCGATTCCATGCGCGTGATGCCGAGCCCGGGGATTTCCTCGTTCTCGAACGTGTACGAGGTGCTCCAGGCGATCAACAGGATCAGCACCAGCGTGCCGACCCAGAACAGGGCAAAGATGCGCCAGAACAGACGGCGCACGCTCAGACTCTCCGCACCGGGATGCGCGGTCGAATCGGCTTTGTGCGATTCGGCGGACGTGGCGCGGCTGTGCCGCGTCC
>JAFEFQ010000164.1 GCA_018240505.1 Pseudomonadota bacterium | reverse complement strand
TGTTCCTTCGACAGCGCCATGTTGTCGCGCAGGTAGTCGAAGCCGTATTCGTTGTTCGTGCCGTAGGTGATGTCGGCGGCGTAGGCGGCGTGCTTGTCCGCGTGATCCATGCCCGGATAGACGACGCCGACGCTGAGGCCGAGGAAGTTGTACACCTTGCCCATCCACGCCGCGTCGCGGCGCGCGAGGTAGTCGTTGACGGTGACGACGTGCACGCCCTTGCCTTCGAGCGCGTTGAGGTAGACCGGCAATGTCGCCACCAGCGTCTTGCCCTCGCCCGTGCGCATCTCGGCGATGCGGCCGGAGTTGAGCACCATGCCGCCGATCAGCTGCACGTCGTAGTGGCGCATGCCGAGCACGCGCCTGGACGCCTCGCGCACGGTCGCGAACGCATCGGGCAGGATGTCGTTCACGGTCTCGCCCGCGGCGAGGCGGGCCTTCAGCGCGTCGGTGCGTGCGCGCAATTCCTCGTCGGACAGCGCCTGGAGCGCGGGCTCCAGCGCGTTGATCCTGGCGACCGACTTCTGCATCTGCTTGATCAGACGTTCGTTGCGGCTGCCGAAAATGCCGGTAAGGATGCGGTTGAACATGGGGAATTTTCTTGGGGACTGGAATGCAAAGGCCGCCTGTGGCGGCCTGGCGCGATTATAAGGGAATTGGGTGCCGAGCGTGCTGTTTCAAGCGTTTGCTTTCCCTTCTCCCGCCGGGAGAAGGTGCCCGAAGGGCGGACGAGGGAGCGGCCTTGCAACCCTCAGTGCTGCTCGTCTGTGCGAGGTTCTTCCCTCATCCGGCGCTTTGGTGACGCGGCTTCTCCCGGCGGGAGAAGGGGAGCCAGGCTACACCGGTTTGGTCTTGCCCTTCACGTACGCGTAGGGGTTGACCGCCTTGCCGTTGAGCCAGACCTCGAAATGACAGTGCGGGCCGGTCGAACGCCCGGTCGAACCGACCTTGGCGATGACCTGGCCGAAATTCACGCGATCGCCGAGCTGGACCAGATTGGCCGAGTTGTGCGCGTAACGCGTCATGTAGCCGTTGCCGTGGTCGATCTCGACGACGTGGCCGTAGCCCGCCCGGTCGCCGACGAACGAGACGACGCCGGCAGCCACCGCCTTGATGTCGCTGCCCATCTCGGCGTCGAAATCGAGGCCCAGGTGCGTTTCCATCTGGCCGTTGATCGGGTCGACGCGCACGCCGAACGGCGAGCCGATATAGCTGGTCGCCACCGGATAGCCGCTCGGCACGAGTGCGTTGCGCGCCTTGCGGTCGAGCAGCAGGTTCTCGAGCACGGTCAGCTGGGTTTCCTGCGAGGCGAACTGGTCGCGCAACGCGTCGATGTTGCCGGCGAGATCGAAATCGAGCGTATGCGAGGCCGCGGCCGGATCTTCGGCGCCGCCGAGCGCGGGCGGCTTGGTGAAGTCGAATTCGCCGTCGCCGAGCTTGCCGATTTCGGTGAGGCGTTCGCCGAGCGCGTTGAGCCGCATCGCCTGGGCCTGCAACGAACCGAGCTGCAGCGCGAGCGCGTCCATGTCGCGGCGCGAGTCCGCTTCGAGCCGGCCGAGGTCGCCCCGCTGCTTGCTGATCGTGTCGCGCATCACGGCGACATCGCGCAGCGCGTGATCGCGGCTGTTGCTGACGACGGTCGCGGCAACCACGCCGACGCCGACGCAGAACAATGCGCAGGCCGCGATGGCGCCGATGATCTTGCCGCGCATGCGCCAGCACTTCAGATCGAGCGTGGTCGGCATTGCGTTGGAACTTGCGACGATTATGATGTTCATCGTTTCGCAACGAATTTGTGAGAGCAGCACCGGGCTGTGCCCGCCGCGCTCCGGTTTACGCCATGCAGCCATCCGATCGATCGCCGGCCCGCAACCAGGCCACCTCCGCCAAGGCCGGGCCTGCCGCGCCGCCCCTGAAGTCCGGGCATGCCGCCCGGGCCATCGGCGAATCGGCTCCCGTCGCCGCCCTGCTTGCGCGGGCGCGCGCCCTGGATGCGCTCGATCATCAACTGCGCCAACCGCTGCCGGATGCGCTGCGCCGCCAATGTCGTCTGGCGACCGTGCAATCCGGGCGGATCGTCTTTCTGGCGAGTTCCCCGACCTGGGCGGCGAAGCTGCGTCTTCATCAGAACGCAATCCTCACCCAGGCCCGCACGACGTCGGGCCTGCCGATCGAGAAATTCGCGGTGAAAGTGGCCGCCCTGCCTCCCGTTCCCCGGGAGCCGGCAAAGCGCAAACCTCTTTCCAAAGCCAGTGCCGAACATCTGCGGCAGGTGGCTCGGTCCCTTTCCGACCCGGAACTCCGGGCGGCTTACCTCAAATTGGCATCCCTTGCCGAATAATTCGTCCCGCAAAACAAAAAACAGCCGCTGCGGAACAGCGACTGCCTTTGTGGAAACTTATACTGCCTGTGCCGGGTGTGCGTACGAGATCGGCGCCTTGGCCTGATCCGGGAAACTGACTTCTTCCCAGGCCTTGGCGTCGGCCATCAATGCGCGCAGCAGCTTGTTGTTCAATTCGTGACCGGACTTGTGGCCGTAGAACGCGCCGATGAGGCTGTGGCCGAGCAGGTACAGGTCGCCGATCGCGTCGAGGATCTTGTGCTTGACGAATTCGTCCTCGTAACGCAGGCCGTCTTCGTTGAGCACGCGGTAGTCGTCGAGCACGATCGCGTTGTCCATCGAACCGCC
>JAFEFQ010000163.1 GCA_018240505.1 Pseudomonadota bacterium | reverse complement strand
GCGACCTGACCGGCGCAGGCATCGGCGACGTTGTCGACGACGAGAAAGCGCACGCCCAGCGGCGCGCCGGCCAGCGCGATCATGCGCGCGAGCTGGCCACCGCCCAATATCCCGACAGTATTCATTGCGACAAACTCAAACGGTTGACGAGTCGCCGGGACGAAGACGTTGCGCCCACAGCCGACTCCCCCTCTCCCACCGGGAGAGGGCAAGGGGTGAGGGTTCGGGATCGGCAAGACGTCACGAGCGCGGATCGGGCTTGGCCAGCACGCTTTCGGTCTGCGCCGCGCGGAACTCGTGCAACGCTTTCGCCACGGCCGCATCGTCGAGCGCGAGCAGGCTCGCGGCGAACAACGCCGCGTTCGTCGCCCCGGCCTTGCCGATCGCGAACGTCGCGACCGGAATGCCGGCCGGCATCTGCACGATCGACAGCAGCGAATCCATGCCGTTGAGCGCATGCGACTGCACCGGCACGCCGAGCACGGGCAGCGCGGTCTTCGCCGCGAGCATGCCGGGCAGATGCGCGGCACCGCCGGCGCCGGCGATGATCGCCTTGAGTCCGCGCGCGGCAGCTGTTTGCGCATAGTCGAACAGCAGGTCCGGCGTGCGATGCGCGGAGACGACTTGCACCTCGTGCGCGATGCCGAGCTTGGCCAGCGTTTCGGCGGCGTAGGTCATCGTTTCCCAGTCCGAGCGCGAGCCCATGACGATGCCGATGCGCGCTGCCGCAGTGTCTGTGTTCATGGCGGGGCCGGAGCAAAAACGATATTCTACGGGCACTTCGCAAGCCACGCATCTTCGCCGCATGGACAAACGCCTGCTCGACATCCTCTGCGACCCGGTGACCAAGACGCCGGTCAAGCCGCTCAGCCGCACCCAGCTCGACGCGCTCAACCGCGAAATCGCGCGCGACGCGGTGAAAACCACGACCGGCGCCAGCGTCGCCACGGCGCTCAGGGCCGGCCTGATCACGACCGACGGCAAGGTCATCTACCGCATCGAGGACGATATTCCGGTGATGCTGGCCGACGAAGGCATAGGCACAACGCAGTTGCACGACTTTCCCGCGTAAGCCGATGAGCGATCTGCTTCCTCCCGACGCTGCCGTCATCGCGCAGGACGTTGCGCGCGCGCTCGCCGAGGACTTCGGCAGCGGCGATGCGACTGCCGACCTGCTGCCCGCCGCCGCGACCGCCAGCGCCACCGTCATCACGCGCGAGAACGCCGTGCTCTGCGGCGCGGCCTGGTTCGACGCCTGCTTCCGCGCACGCGACGCGAACGTCGTCATCGACTGGCAGGCGCGCGACGGCGACCGCGTCACGGCGAATTCGACTCTCTGCAGCTTGCGCGGCAATGCGCGCGCACTGGTCGGCGCGGAGCGCTCGGCGCTGAATTTCCTGCAGACTCTCTCGGGCACCGCGACCGTCGCCGCGCAATACGCCGACGCCGTGCGCGGCACGCGCACGCGCATCCTCGACACGCGCAAGACCCTGCCCGGCCTGCGCTACGCGCAGAAGTACGCGGTGCGCTGCGGCGGCGCGAGCAACCACCGCATCGGCCTGTTCGATGCGATCCTGATCAAGGAAAACCATATCGCCGCCGCGGGTTCGCTCGCCGCCGCCGTGGCGGCCGCACGCACGGCGCATCCGAACCTGCTGCTCGAGGTCGAAGTGGAAAACTTCGCCGAACTCGACCAGGCGCTCGCGGCCCGGGTCGACCGCATCATGCTCGACGAGTTCTCGCCCGCGGACCTGCGCCGCGCCGTCGCGCACGTGGCCGGACGCGTGGCGCTCGAAGTGTCCGGCAGCGTCACCCTCGAGCGCGTGCGTTCGATCGCGGAGACCGGCGTCGATTTCATCTCGGTCGGATCGCTGACCAAGCACGTGCGCGCGATCGACCTGTCGATGCGCGTGCGCGTGGAACCGCACGCGGGTTGACCGCGGCGGCAGGCCGCGATCACTTCGGTCGCATGATCGCCTCGCGTATCGCCGCGTCGCGCGCTTTTTCGTCGAAGCGCATGCGCCCGTCGGTTTCGCCGATGCCGAGATCGGCGTAGAGCGAACGCCAATCGGGAAACGCGCGCATCGCGGCGAATTCTCGATAGCGCGCGGAAATCAGCTTCGTGTCCGCCAGCGCGTCGAGCTTGGCGACGAATTCCTCCGGCCGCCACCGCCGATACGCAGGCAGGCAGCAATCGCGGAAACGCGACAGCGCCGTATCGAGCCCGATCCTGCCCCCGCTTTCGCGGCGCAGATCGCGATCGACCGTGAGCCAGAATGCCGCGCCGGCCCAGTACACGCGCTGATACGCGTGCGTGCGCTGCATGTTCGCCGCGGCTTCTTCCAGCGTGCCGTCGTCGGCCGCTGCCGCACCGCGGCGAAAGCCCTCGGCAAGTCGATCCCAGCCCTGCGCGACCGTGAGCAGACCACTGCGCGCACGCAGCACGTTTTGGTAATACGTGGCGAGCCCTTCCGCCAGCCACGCGCCGCGGTCGCCGAGATACGGATGCATCAGATGGCTCAGCTCGTGCACCGCCATCCAGTCGTCGTCGAACTCGGCCTCGGGCCGGCTCGGGTCGACCAGCAGTTGCAACGCGTTGCCCTGCCCGCGCACGGACTGGCCGAACACGACCGCGCGGCCGCGCGTGCCGACCGGCAGCATCAGCACCTGCACGTCGGCGAGCGGCAGGCGGCCGTAGGCGCTGAGCACGGCGCGCGCGACGCGATCGAACCAGCGCCCGAGCTTGTCGCGCTGTGCCGCATCGATGTCACC
>JAFEFQ010000162.1 GCA_018240505.1 Pseudomonadota bacterium | reverse complement strand
CCCTCATCCGGCGCTTCGCGCCACCTTCTCCCGATGGGAGAAGGGAAGCAGAAGCGGTTTCCGGTCCTCGCGCGCATGACTGACGCTGGCAACGCCATCGTCGCACGTGGTTTGACGAAGAAATTCGGCGAGCTCGTCGCGGTCGATCATGTCGACCTGACCGTGGCGCGCGCGCAGGTCTACGGCTTCCTTGGCCCGAACGGCTCGGGCAAGTCGACCACGATCCGCATGCTCTGCGGCCTGCTGCTGCCGACCAGCGGCGACATCACCGTGCTCGGCTGCACGATCCCGCGCGACGCCGAGGCGCTCAAGCGGCGCATCGGCTACATGACGCAGAAGTTCTCGCTCTACGACGACCTGACCGTGTACGAGAATCTCGACTTCGTCGCCGCGGTGCATGAATTCCCGCGCAGCGACGCAAGAAAGCGCATCGACGAACTGCTGCAGACGTATTGGTTGACCGAACAGCGCGACCAACTTGCCGGCACGCTGTCCGGCGGGCAGAAGCAGCGCCTCGCGCTGGCCGCCGCGGTGCTGCACAAGCCCGAACTGCTGTTGCTCGACGAACCGACTTCGGCGGTCGATCCGCAATCGCGTCGCGAGTTCTGGGATTCGCTGTTCGCGCTCGCCGACGCCGGCACCACGATCCTCGTCTCCACGCACTACATGGACGAGGCCGAGCGCTGCCATCGCCTCGCGATTCTCGACCGCGGCCGCCTCGTCGCCGACGGCAGCCCGCGCGAACTCTGCGCCGCCTTGCCCGGTCAGGCATTGCTGATCGAATGCGACACGCCGCGACGCGCGCAGCAGGCGCTCGAAGGCGATGCCGCGATCGTGTCGATGGCGCAGATCGGCGCGCACCTGCGCGTGCTCGTGCGCGACGGCGTGGATGCGCGCGCAGCGATCGCGACGAAACTGCGCCAACAAGGCATCGAGGCGCGCGTCGATGCGGTCGCGGCCAACCTCGAGGACGTGTTCGTCGTCGCGACGCAGAAGCCGAAACGGGAGGCTGCATGATGTCCGTCGCATGCAAAGACAACAGACTCCCTCTCCCCCGACATCTTTTCGTCGGGGGAGAGGGTTGGGGTGAGGGGGCGCTTTGCGCTTCTTGCGTGGGTGATTTGCCAAGCGAAGAGAGAAGATCAAGAGCCCCCTCACTCTCAACTCTCTCCCCCAACGAAGAGTCGTTGGGGGAGAGAGGAACGGGTGGAGTCGCGCGCTACGCGCAACAAGTGTGTTTCATTGAAGCATGAACCTGCGCCGCCTGTTCTCGATCGTGCTCAAGGAGCTGCGCCAGCTGCGCCGCGACCGGCTCACGTTCGCGATGATCGTCGGCATCCCGACCATGCAGCTGCTGCTGTTCGGCTACGCGATCAACCTCGACATCCGCCAGTTGCCCGCGGCCGTGCTCGACCAGGCGCAGACCGCGCACGCGCGCGAGGTCGTCGCCGCGCTGACGCAGACCGGGGTGATGGATTTCCGCTACCGGCTGCAGACGCCGCAGCAACTCGACGACCTGATCCGCGCCGGCAAGATCAGCGCGGCGCTGGTGATTCCGCCCGACTTCGAGCGCCGTCTCGCCGGACAGAGTCTCGACACGAAACCGCTGCCGCGCCCGCCGCTGCAGATCGTCGTCGACGGCTCCGACCAGGTCGTGCAGCAGGCCGCGGCCCAGCTCGCCTTGCTGCCGCTGCAGAAACTGCTCGATCCGGCGGTGGCCCTGCCTGTGAAGAACGTCGAGATCGTGAACTTCTACAATCCGGCGCGGCTCGCGCCGGTCAACACCGTACCCGGCCTGATCGGCGTGATCCTGACCATGACGATGGTGCTGTTCACCGCGATGGCGATCGTGCGCGAGCGCGAGCGCGGCAACCTCGAATTCCTCATCGCCACGCCGGTGTCGCCGTTCGAGCTCACGCTCGGCAAGGTACTGCCGTTCGTCGGCATCGGGCTCATTCAAGTCACCGTCGTGCTGTTGCTCGGCGTCGCGATCTTCCACGTGCCGATCCGCGGCACGCTGGCCGACGTGTACGGCGCGGCGCTGGCCTTCATCGTCGCCTCGCTATCACTGGGCGTGTTCATTTCCACGCTGGCGAAGACCCAGTTCCAGTCGATGCAGCTCGCCTTCTTCACCTTCCTGCCGCAGATCCTGCTGTCGGGCTTCATGTTTCCGTACGCGGGCATGCCGCGGCCCGCGCAGTGGCTCGCGGAAATCTTTCCGATGACGCATTTCATCCGCCTGATCCGCGGCATCATGCTGCGCGGCGCACATCTCGCTGAGCTGTGGCCGGAACTGGCCGCGCTCGCCGCATTCTGTGTCATCACTCTGACGATCGCGGTGCTGCGCACGCGCAAGCGCCTGGATTGACCGGCAAGGCCACCCGGCGGCCGTTTCCGGCCCGGAAACCTTGCCTTGGCGTTAAAAAAACCTCGGGTTTGCGTAAATTCAGCGCGCATGCGTGGAACGGCGTGCGCGCAGCGACTACACTGCGCTTCATTCGCTTCGTCAGTCCGCTTTGTCCATGACGTTTTTCCCGCTCCTTCGCGCCGTGCCGCGGAGTTTTTCGTTCGCATCGATCCTCGTCCTCGCCCTGGCCTGCGCGGCCTGCGGCGAAACGCCGGCGCCGCCCGCCCCCGGCGCGGCCCCGCCGCCGGCGTCGATTCCGCGCATCACCGACAAGGTCGATGCCGCCGGCGCCGACGGCGTCGAGGTCGCCGCGCGCTATCCGTCCATGCGCAGCGAACTCTCCCCGCTCGCGGCGGCGATGCAGGCCTACACACGCCGACAGCAGGCCGAGCTCGCCGCGCGCATCAAGGGCGCCAGGCCCGAGGCCGAACGCACCGAGCGGCCGGGCAAGCTCGATCTCGACTTCACCGTCGCCACGCAGACCGTCGATTTCGTCAGTGCCTTCGCGCAGGGCCAGGCCGACATCGGCGACGGCACACCGACGCCGTTGCGCGC
>JAFEFQ010000161.1 GCA_018240505.1 Pseudomonadota bacterium | reverse complement strand
AGTGCTTCATCACCACGGACATGGACAACAACCAGATCACCGCCTTCCATCCGGGCGCGATGCTCAATTCGCACGAGCACCACGTGAAGGACGTCGAAGGCGTGACCTTCGGCATCGTCGCGCCGGACAGCCGCGACGGCATGCTGCAGCACTCGCGCGAATTCGCCGAGAAGGGCGTGCCCTTCATCTTCGATCCCGGCCAGGCGATGCCGCTGTTCAACGGCGAGGAATTCCGCACGTTCATCGAGCAGGCCGACTACGCGATCGTCAACGACTACGAATCGCAGCTGCTGCAGACGCGCACCGGCTGGAGCGCGGACGACATCGCCGCGCGCGTGAAGGCCTACATCGTGACGCAAGGCCCGAAGGGTTCGATCATCCACGCGGGCAAGCAGCAGCACGTGATCCCGCCGGGCCACGAGCGCCGCATCGTCGATCCGACCGGCTGCGGAGATGCATACCGGGCAGGACTTATCTTCGGGCTCACGCGTGGCATGGACTGGCCGACCACCGGGCGCATCGCGTCCCTGATGGGCACGCTCAAGATCGAGCATCCCGGCACGCAGAACCAGCGCTTCAACTATTCCGAGTTCGCCGATCAGTTCAAGCAGCAGTTCGGCTACGCGCTGGATTGAGGTAAGGAAGCGGGAAAATCTACACCGCCGTCATTCCGGCAGTCCCTGCTGGAATGACGTGCTTCCTCTTTGTTTTTTCTGCTCAAGCAGCTACCGCAGCCGCCCCGGCTCCTGCAGCGCCTTCTCCACCGCCGCGCGCGTCATCGGGTGATAGCCGGGCTTCGCTTCGGCGTAGATCTTCTCGGCCAGCGCCTTGCCCTGCGCCGTCTTCGCGAGTTCGCCATACAGCGGCACGACGAGAATGCGGCGGCCGATGCGCAGCATATGCTCGCGCATCGCCGGATAGGCGGCCTCGTAGTCGCTGCCGATCGCGAGGCGATACCAGCGGAACGCGATCTCGGCGTTGTGCGTGCCGGTCAGGTGATAGGCCTCGTCGAGCGCCTGCATCTGCGCGAGGTTCAGCTTCGCCGGCAGCTGGTCGAGGAAGTACTGCCATTCCTGTGTGCGCCAGTTCTTCGCGCCGAGACCTTTCGCATCGATCTTGCCGGCGACGAACTGCTCGCGCAGCTTGTCCTGCGCGGCGAACGCGCTCGACGCGGGCAGCGGCGCATCGGCCGGAATGCCGGGTTGATGCAACCAGGCGTCGACCTCGTCCATGCTCACCTTGCCCGGATACTTGTCGAGCAGATTTGTCTTGAGGTAATCGACGAACTGATCGGTCGTGATGCTCTGGAACGCGAAGTGGTCGAAGTAGCCGCGCAGGAACGCATCGAACGTGGCGCGGCCGAACTTGCCTTCGAGGTATTGCAGGAACCACGAGCCCTTCGTGTACGGCACGTCGCTCAGTGAGTCATCCGCGTCCTTGCCGGTAAGGTCCGGAACGAGCAATTGCTCGGCGGGCTTGGCGGTGGCGAATTCCTTGCGCAACTCGTTCGCGGCGACGAGGAATTCCTCGTCGGCCTGTTGCTTGCCGTACACCGCCTCGACGATGCGGCCCTGCACGTAGGTCGTGAAACCCTCGTTGAGCCAGACGTGTTTCCACGCCGCGTTCGTGACGAGGTTGCCCGACCACGAATGCGCGAGCTCGTGCGCGATCACGCTGACCAGCGACTTGTCGCCGGCGATGATCGTCGGCGTGGCGAAAGTCAGGCGCGGATTCTCCATGCCGCCGAACGGAAACGACGGCGGCAGCACGAGGATGTCGTAGCGCTCCCAGCGGTAGGGGCCGTAGAGCTTTTCCGTCGTGACGATCATCTTCTCGATGTCGTCGAACTCCTTCGCCGCCGCGACCACGGTTTCCGGTTCCGCATAGACCGCGCTGCGCGGCCCGATTTCCCTGACCGCGATATCGCCGATCGCGAGCGCGAGCAGGTACGAAGGAATTTTCTGCGGCATCGCGAAGCGGAAATCGCCGTCGCGCGCATGCTTTGCATCGTTGTTTGCGCTCATCACCGCGCGCAGGTCCTTCGGCGTCGTGATGTGCGCGGTGTAGGAGAAGCGCACCGACGGCGTGTCCTGCAGCGGAATCCAGCTGCGCCCGGCGATCGACTCGGACTGCGAATACACGAACGGATGCTTCTTGCCCGCGGTCTGGCTCGGGTCCAGCCATTGCAGGCCGGCCGCATCGGGGCTGGTCGAATATGCGATGCGCACCTTGCCGCCTTGCGCCGGCAACGCGATGCGCAGCGCCGAGCCGAGCAGCGGATCGGCCTTGTCGAGGGCGAACTTCGCCGCGTTCCATTTGCCGGCCTGGTCCTCGGCTTCGACCTTGTCGATCTTCAGCGCGCTCGTGTCGAGCACGAGTTCATGCGCGGACTTGTCGATCCAGTCGAGACTCAAGGTTGCGCTGCCAGACAAGACGTGTTTCTCGAATGACACCGACAAATCGAGGTCGAGCGCGGTCACGCGCACCTTGTCGGGTTGCGCGTAGGAATGCGGATCGGTCTCGGCGTGGACGGACGACATGGCGGTGAAGCCCAGCAGGCTGGCGGCAACGGTAGCAAAAAAGAGTTTCATCGGTCCTCCGGATTCGGCTCAGTGCGTCAGCGCGCTGTCGTAGAACCTGGCGAGATCCGCCTTCATCTGCTTGAGCGCATCGACGTTCAAATACACCATGTGTCCCGCCGGGTAGTAGGTGAAGCTCAGGTTCCTGCGCAGGCTGGGATCGATGTCGAGATGGGCGAGATCGTACTCGGTCGCGAAGAACGGCGTGGCCAGATCGTACCAGCCGTTCGCCGACAGCACCTTGAGGTGCGGATTGGTGCGCATCGCCTCCGAGAGATCGCCGACCATCGCCGGCAACTGCACCTTGCGCGGCGAGCCGGGTATGGCATGGCGCCAGTCCCAATCGCCGATCGCCGATCCCGCCGAGGTCTTGTAGGCGACGT
>JAFEFQ010000160.1 GCA_018240505.1 Pseudomonadota bacterium | reverse complement strand
TCGAGATCTGCAGCGCGATCACGGCGCCTGCGATCAGGGCGACGGTGAGATAAAAAAGAAAAGCCGACCGGGGTTGCGCGGTCGGCGTGGAAATACGGGATGCGGTCATTCGTGCTCTAGCTGGAATTGTTTTTGCTCGTCATCCGGCTTCCGCCTGGATGACGGGCAGGGCTGATGCGCTTGCTATCTGTTATTTGGTGTCTTTCGCATCGCCGTTGTGCGCGCCCTTGATCTCGCCGTCGACGAGCTTGGTGAACGGCACGAATGGCACGATCTTGTTGAAGATGTCGCTGCGCGACACGGTGATGCTGCCGTCCTCGGCCTGGTGCTTGATCACCTTGAGCACGCGCTGCGCGCCCGGCGGACCGACCGGGATCACCATGACGCCGTTCGGCTTGAGCTGCTTGAGCAGCGGCGGCGGGATATGGTCGATGCCGCAGGTGACGACGATCTTGTCGAACGGGCCGTTCTCTTCCCAGCCGTAGTAGCCGTCCGCCTGTTTCGAGGTGATCGCCTTGAACTCGTTGTAGCCGTCGCCGATCAGCTCGTCGTAGACGCTGCGCGTGCGCTCGGCCAGCGGCTTGATGATCTCGATCGAATAGCACTTGTCGGTCAGGTGCGCGAGGAACGCCGACTGGTAGCCGGAGCCGGTGCCGATCTCGAGCACCTTCTCGCCGGTCTGCACGTTGAGCACCTGGGTCATGCGCCCGACCGCGTGCGGGCCGGAGATCGTCACGCCATAGCCGATGTCGAGGAAGGCGCTTTCGTAGGCGTGCGCGCGGTTGACCGGGCGGCAGAAATCCTCGCGCGGCGTGAGCAGGAACGCGCGCTTGTTGCGCTCGTCGGTCAGGTCCTTGTTCTGCACCATCGCGTACATGCGGTTCCAGCGTTGCGCCAGGAATTTCGGGTCCTCGCCACGGTTCTTCACCGCCCATTCGACGAACGCCTCGCGGCTGTCGATCGGCACTTTCATGTCCCAGGTGAACGGGACCGGCACCTTGTTCTCCGCGCCGGAAATGCTGGCGCGGGCAAGCCGGGCGACGGGCGCGGCGGCGAGGGTGGCGATCGATCCGAGGACGAATTGGCGTCTATCCACTGTGACAAGCTCCTGGAGAAAACGGTTGAAGGTCAATGCTATAGGATACGGGAAACGCGTCGCGAATGCCGCCCAGGGGGTGGCCGTGGCGTGTCCGTTCAGCGGCGGTTCGCTGGCAATCTGCCGCATCGACACGGCAGAATCGGGTTTTTCCGGGGAGCGGTCGCGCATGAATCCTGTCTCGTCTCGTCGCGGTTTCCTTTCGTTTGCTGCCACGATCGGCGCGGCAGCCATGTTGCCGTTGCCGAATCGATCCGCACGCGCAGCAGCGGCATCGCCGCCGGAGCCGGCGTGGGCCGGGTACGACAAGGCCATTGTGATCGACACGCTCGGCAGTCCCGGCGGCGCGATCGACGACGACTCCAACCAGCTCGGCACGCGCGACCTCGATGACGTGCGCAAATCGGGGCTGACCGCGCTCAATCTCACCGTGAATGCCGACGGTATCGGCAGCTACGCGCGCAATTTCGAAGGTGCGATCGGCGAGATCGCCTACTGGAACGCGCAGGTCGCGGCGCATCCCGATCGACTCCTGCAGGTCCGCCGTGCGGCGGATCTCGCCGAAGCCAAGCGCAGCGGTCGCCTCGGGCTGATCTACGGCTTCCAGGACGCTGCGCCGTTCGGCGAGAACCTCGATCGCCTCGATACCTTCTGGAATCTCGGCGTGCGTATCTACCAGTTGACCTACAACAAGCGCAACCTCGTCGGCGACGGCTGTCTGGAGCCCGGCAACGCGGGCCTTTCCGTGTTCGGCCGCAAGCTCGTGGAGAAATTGAACGAGCGCAAGGCGCTGATCGACCTTTCGCATGCCGGCGAACGTACCACGCTTGATGCGGCCGCTGCATCGAAGGCGCCGATCGCGATTTCGCACACCGGCTGCGCGGCGATCAATGCGAATCCGCGCAACAAGACCGACAACGAACTGAAGCAGGTCGCCGACAAGGGCGGTTATGTCGGCATCTACCTGATGCCGTTCCTGCGCGGCAAGGGCCAGCCGATGGCCGCCGACCTGATCGCGCACGTCGAGCACGCGATCGACGTCTGCGGCGAAGACCACGTCGGTATCGGCACCGACGGCTCGATCTCGCCGGTCGCGGTCACCGAAAAATTCAAGAAGGATTTCGCCGAGCAGATCGACAAGCGGCGCAAGGCCGGCATCTCCGCGCCGGGCGAGGATCCGAACGTGTACACTTTTCTTCCCGACCTGAATCGCGCCGACCGTTTCGATCGCATCGCCGGACTGCTCGCCGCGCGCAAGCATTCCGACGCGCGCATCGCGAAGATCCTCGGCGGCAATTTCGCACGCCTCTTGAACGACGTATGGGGAGCATGACGATGAGTATTGCGAAGATGATGAAGTGTGCCTGGCTGCTGGCCTCGATGCTTGCGGCTGCCAGCGCCATCGCAGTCGAACCCGAATTCTTCCCGCGCAAGGCCGCTCCGGGGCAGAGCTATCCGTTTTCCGAGGCAGTACGCGTCGGCGACATGCTCTACCTCTCGGGCGACGTCGGCGTCGGTGCGGACGGCAAGCTCGTCGCCGGCGGCGTCAAGGCAGAGGCGAAGCAGGTCATGGACAACATTGGCGCCAACCTCGCGCGCCACGGCTCCTCGTTCGATCACGTCGTGCAATGCACGGTGGCGCTCGCCGACATCGCCGACTGGCCGGCGTTCAACGAGGTCTATCGCGGCTATTTCGGCAAGCACTTTCCCGCGCGCATGGCATATGCCACGGGCGGCCTCGCACTTGGTGCGAAGGTCGAGGTGCAGTGCAACGCCGTCATCGGGAAGTAGGGGCGCGACTCGTCGCGCCTGGCTTCGCTTTGGTCTTTGCTGTCCGGGAGCGAGGGCTTCCACTCGCCCTGCGGGCGAGCGGGTAACTTTTCTTTGCTCGTGCAAAGAAA
>JAFEFQ010000015.1 GCA_018240505.1 Pseudomonadota bacterium | reverse complement strand
GCCGAGATGGATCGCGTTGCCCTGGCCGTCGGCGAGCACCTGGATTTCCACGTGGCGCGGATTCTCCAGGAACTTCTCCATGTAGACCTGATCGTTGTTGAACGCGGCCTTCGCTTCGGACTTGGTCGTCAGGATCGCGTTGTTGAGATGCGCTTCGGTGTGCACCACGCGCATGCCGCGGCCGCCGCCGCCGCCCGCGGCCTTGATGATGACCGGGTAGCCGATCTCGCGCGCGATCTTCGTGTTCGCCGCCGCGTCGTCGCCGAGCGGGCCGCCCGAACCGGGCACGCAGGGCACGCCGGCGGCCTTCATCGCCTTGATCGCCTCGACCTTGTCGCCCATCAGGCGGATGACCGGCGCGGTCGGGCCGATGAAGACGAAGCCGGATTGTTCGACGCGCTCGGCGAAGTCGGCGTTCTCCGAAAGAAATCCGTAACCCGGGTGGATCGCCTGCGCGTCGGTCACTTCCGCCGCCGCGATGATCGCCGGTGTCGACAGGTAGCTTTCCGCCGCTGGTGCGGGCCCGATGCAGACCGATTCGTCGGCCATGCCGACGTGCTTCAGGTTGCGGTCGACCGTGGAATGCACGGCCACGGTCTTGATCCCGAGCGTGGCGCAGGCGCGCAGGATGCGCAGCGCGATTTCGCCGCGGTTGGCGATGACGACTTTATCTAACATAAGGGCTGAGGGCCTAGGGCTGAGGGCCGAAGATCCGGAGCGAGCGGCTTTTCAGCCCTCAGCCCTCAGCCCTCAGCCCTGTGCTTCATCCAATCACGAACAGCGGTTCGTCGAATTCGACCGGCTGGCCGCTCGATGCGAGGACCGCGAGCACCGTGCCGGCCGCGTCGGCCTCGATCTGGTTGAACATCTTCATCGCCTCGATGATGCCGAGAGTGTCGCCGACCTTGACCGTCTGGCCGACCTTGACGAAGGCCGGCGCCTCGGGACTGGGCGAGGCGTAGAACGTGCCGACCATGGGCGAGCGCAGCACATGGCCCGGCGGCAGTTCCTTGCCGCCAGTTGCGGGCGCCGGGGTGGGGACGCTTGCCGCAGGGGTAGTCGGCGCAGGCGCCGCGACCGGGACCTGGACATGCGTCGGGGGCGCGGCCGGCGCCACCGCGGCGCCCTTCGGCACGCGCGACAGGCGCACCGATTCCTCGCCTTCCTTGATTTCGAGCTCGGCGAGGTTGGATTCCTCGAGGATGTCGATCAGTTTTTTTATTTTGCGCAAATCCATATATAAACCTGCTTTTGGTTCCGACTTTTAGCTCTTCAGATTTTTTTCTCGCGCGGGTTCGTCAGACCGCAGTTTGATCCAGCTTCTGCACCGCTGCCGCCAAGGCGAGGCCGTAGCCGATCGGCCCGAGCCCGCAGATTACGCCGACGGCAAGATCGCTGAGATAGCTGTGCCGGCGAAATGCCTCGCGCGCATGCACGTTGGACAGGTGCACTTCGATGAACGGGATCGCCACCGCGGCGAACGCGTCGCGCAGGGCGATGCTGGTGTGGGTGAACGCGCCGGGATTGATCAGGATGAATGCCGTACCGTCCGTGCGCGCGTGCTGCACGCGTCCGACCAGTTCGTGCTCGGCGTTCGACTGCAGGTATTCCAGCGTGTGCCCGGCGGCCTTGGCGCGCGCTGCCAGGTCGGCGTTGATCTCGTCCAGCGTCGCGCGGCCGTAGATTTCCGGCTCGCGCGTGCCGAGCAGGTTCAGGTTGGGGCCGTGCAGGACGAGGATTTTCGCCACGAAGGGGAGGTCCAGCGGACCGGCGGTCCGTTCAAGGCGCGGAAGTCTGCGCCGCCGATGCCGACTTGTCCAGTGTGATGCGCACAAATTCGGCGAAGATGGCCGATGTTGAACGACTGTTTGAACCGTGGGCCGTGGGCGATGCAGCTCGCAACTCGGTGCCGGTTTCGGCGTACTACAGATGCGGTTGCAGCCATTCGCCGAGGCTGTCCGCGCTGAAATAGCCCGCGCGCTGGGCGAGCAGCCTGCCGTCGCGGCCGATCAGCACGCTGTATGGCAGCACGCTCCGGGTGTCGCCGTAGCGCAGCGAGGCGTCCTCGTCCTCGCCGGCAAGCAGGATCGGGTAGCGGATCGGGTTGTCCTTGAGGAAATCGCGCACGGCGTCCGAGTCGTCGATCGCGACGCCGACCACGAGCAGGCCCTTGTCCGCGAGCTTTTCGTAGGTCGAGTCGAGCAGCGGCATCTCTTCGCGGCAGGGGCCGCACCAGGTCGCCCAGAAGTTCAGCAGCACGAGCTTGCCGTCGAACTCGGACAGGCGCCGCGGCTTGCCGTCGAGATCGGCCAGTTCGAGGTCGGCGCGCGTATCGCCGACCTTGAGCACGGTCACGCCCGGCGGCACGGGCCGGTCGGCGTGGCCGTTCATGTGCGTCGACGCGAACAGGCCGAGCGCGGCGCCGAGGACCGCGACCGCGACGATGGCGAGATTGGAACGATTGAACATTACGGTGCCGGCCTGCCTTCGATTGCCGACTCGACTATGCCTTGCGTCAGCACGGTCGGCAACGCGCGGCCTTCCTCGCCCTTGCGGAAGACGACGTAGAGCGGCACGCCGACCGCATGGAATTTCTCGAGGAAGGCTTCGATGGCGGGGTCGGGATTGGTCCAATCCGCGACCATGAACGTGGTGTCGGTGCGCTCGAGCAGTGCGCGGAACGCGTCGGTGTGCAGCACCGCGCGCTCGTTGACCTTGCAGGTCGTGCACCAGTCCGCGCCGACATCGACGAAGACCGCCTTGCCCGCCTTGCGCAGTTCGTCGAGCTTGGCCGGACTGAAGGCGACCTGGCCGGCGACGTCCGCCTGCGTCGCCGCCTGCCGCTCGAGATGTGCGATCGCATACAGCGGCGGCAGGGTCAGCAGCAGCGCGACGAGCGCCGGCACACGCCAGGCGCCGCTGCCGTAGCGGCTGCGCTCGAACCACCACAGCGCCAGCGCGAGCACGATCACGCCGACGAGGACGAGGCCGATCGCATCGACGCCGCGCTGGTTGCCGAGTACCCAGATCAGCCACGCCGCGGTGAGGTACATCGGGAACGCGAGCAGTTGCTTGAGCGTTTCCATCCACATGCCCGGCCTTGGCAGCAGGCGGCCGAGCGCGGGCACGAAGCCGATCAGCAGGAACGGCAGCGCGAGGCCGAGGCCGAGCGCGATGAAGACGAGGAATGCGGTCAGCGTCGAGCTCGCGAACGCGAACGCGAGCGCCGAGCCCATGAATGGCGCGGTACAAGGGCTTGCCACGACCACTGCGAGCACGCCGGTGAAGAAATCGCCGGCCGGCCCCGAGCGCTGCGCCAGGCCTTGGCCCGCATTGGTCAGGCCGACGCCGAACTGGACCACGCCCGACAGCGACAGGCCGATCGCGACGATCACATAGACGAGCACGGCGACGATCAGTGGCTGCTGCAACTGGTAACCCCAGCCGTAGGCCATGCCGGCCTTGCGCAGCGCGATCACGGCGAGGCCGACCGCGGCGAACGACAGCACCACGCCGGCGGTGTACCAGAGCACGTGCTTGCGCGCGCGCTGCGGCGACTCGCCGCCTTCGAGAATCGAAATCGCCTTGAGCGACAGCACCGGCAGCACGCACGGCATCAGGTTGAGGATCAGGCCGCCGAGCAGGGCGGCGAACAAGGCCGCGAGCAGCGAACCCGGACCCGGCGCATCGGGTCGCGTCTGCTGTTGCGCAGAGTCCATCGTTGCGCCGGTGGCCGCATTCGCGCCGGCCGCGCCGGTCATGGCGACGTCGATGCGCCGCGTCGTCGGCGGATAACAGACGCTGCCTTCGAGGCAGCCCTGGAACGTCGAGGTCAGGTGCAGCGGCTGGCCCGCGGCGAGGTTCGACACGGCGACCGGCACGTCGACCTGGTCGAAGTACACGGTGGTCTGGCCGAAGCTTGCGTCCTCGTGCAGCCTGCCTTCGGGCCAGCGCGGCGCGGCGAGCGTGGCGTTGTCCGCGCGGAACGAGGTCTTGTCGCGGTAGAGGTAGTAGCCTTTGGGCATCGTGAAGCGCGCGAGGACCTCGCCGGCGCCGCCCGGGATCGCCTCGAACGCGAATGCCTGATCGACCGGCAGCGGTTCGCCGCCGATCAGCGTGGTGCCCGCAGCACCGCCGGCGAGCAGGCCCGTGTCGCTGCCGGGCGATGCGGCGGCGCCGCCCGTCGCTGCGGGCAGATCGACCGCAAGCTTCACCGTGTGCGGCGGATAACAGATCTTCGGCTCGACCTCGTGGCAACCCTGGTAGCGCACCGCGAGCGTGACCTGCGCCGCGCCGGCCGGTGCGGTCAGCTTCTGCGTCGAGGAAAAATTCTGGTGGTAGACCTCGACGTCGCCGAGGAATTCGTCGTGTTTTTTCTCGCCCGTGGGCAATTCGTGTGTGCCGAGCACGACGCCCGTGTCGGCCGTCGTCACCTTGATGCGCTCGCGATAGAGGTAGTAGTGCTCGGCGAGCTTCCAGTCGAGCCGCAGCGTACCGCGATCGAGCGCTTTTGCCTCGACGACGAAGGCTTGCTCGACCGGCAGCAACTCGTCCGTTTCCGCGGCGTGCGGATCGGATGCGGCGAGCAGACAGGCAAAGGCGGAAAGGAGAATGCCGAAACGCGGAAATTTCATGCGGGAATTGTCTCAGATTCGAATGCGTCAGGTCAGAAACGACCGGCGCAGACCGGCCGCGCTTGCATTTCGCGCCGCGCAACGGGGAAGGCGCGGAACGTGGACGCGCTTCAGCGAACCGAGGTTCGTGCCGCTGCGACGGCGTTTGCGCTTACGCCTCGTAGCGCCGCTGCCGCATCCATTTCGTCGCGATCCACTTCTCGCCGCGCAGCACCGGCAGGCCGCCGTGCAAGGTTTGCGGATCGACCTGGCCCAAGCTGTTGCAGTATTCGAAATAGACCGCCGCGCCCTTCTTCGGCCCGAGGGTGAGACCGAGCTTGGGGAACACGGTCGCGCCGCCGTCCTCGACGTCGTTGAGGTAGATCACCAGGCTCGCCACGCGCTGCCCGCCCTGTGCGAGATGGGTGCGGCTGCCGGCGTCCTCGGGCGGAAAATAGTCGTAGTGCGGCGCATATTCGCCGCCGGTGCGGTAATGCAGGATCTGCAGGCCCTCGCCGTTCTCGACCGGCGCGTTCATCAGCGCGGCGATGCGGCGGTCCAGGCGGGCGATGAAGGCGTCGGCGTTGAGGGGGAAATACATGCCCTCGCTCGTGCGTCCGGCGCTCACTCCGGCGCCGCCGTGGCTGCGGTCGACGATGGTCGAGCGCACGAGCTGGTGCGCGGACAGGCGCACGAGTTCGTCGCATTCGTCCGCATCGAGCAGGTTGTCGACGAAAGCGATCGCCGGTCGCTCGAGGCGCAGCGCGACGCGCACGTCGCGGTCCGGCGTGCGGATGAGATTGCCTGCGGGCAGGCGCGGCGTTTCGTGGAGGTAGGCGTGGTTCGCGGCCGCGGCCGTGGCGTCGCTGCCGGCGAGGCCGAGCACGGCGTTTCGCGCTGCGTGCGCATCGAAGCCTGCGCGCACCATGTCGGCAATCAGCATTTCCAGGTCGCAGCCACGGGCGAGATTGTGCGCGATCCAGTCGCGCCATTCCCCGGGCACCTGCACGTTCGCATTCATTCCGCTTCAACCCGTTGCTCGCAGGAAACAAGTCTAGCCGGCAGGCCGGTGCCGACGGGGATGGGCAGGGGGAATTTGCGCATACGGTGCCGAATTGATGCGGCGCGACGTGCGCAGGTGAAAGATTTGTAATCCAATGCGCCCACACGAAGCCCTAGGGCTTGTGGGGGAGGGTAGCCCGTCGCGAGCAATCGCGGCGGGCTTTTTCGTTTTTGCGGCCTGCAATTGGCGGGCCGGGTGTGGTTCCCAGGTGCAGGAATCCCCTCGGATCGAAGTGCTGCCTTGCGCGGCGTCAAGCTACCCGGAAGCCGCGTGGCGGATTGGTCTGGTCTAGGCAGCCGGATTCAGGTATGCAGACGGCGTGATTCCGAAGCGTCGGTGGAAGGCGCTGGAAAAATGGCTGTGGCTGGCGAAGCCGACACGCACCGCGATCTCGCCGATCTCCGCGTTCGCCTGTTCGATCAGATAGGCGGCCCTGCGCAGGCGCAGTTCGTGGCGGTAGTCTACGAGCCTGAACCCGGTCGCGGCGTGGAACGTGCGCGAGAGGTAGGCGGTCGAACAATGCAGGCGACGCGCGAGCCCCATCGCCGTCAAGTCGGTCTGGTACTCGCGCGCGACGATCGTCTTGGCGTCCTCGACGAGCTGCATGCGCCGGCCGCGGTTCGCGCGCACCTGGCCTTGCATGAATCGATGGCGCGCGCTCGCGCGTTCGACGACCAGGGCCAACAGCCGCTCGACCGCCGCATCGATCTGGCGCGAATTGAGCGTGGCGTACTGGCGCGAGGCGGCGCTGAAGAGCCGGCGGCGGGCAAGGAAGATCTCCGGCGTCGTTTCGCATGGCCCGGACGGAAACAGGCTTTCGTCTGCGGCGCGTCCGCCGGCGCGGCACATGCGCAGCCGCTGCAGCAGTTCGGGAGCGACGGCGATGAAATCGCAGTCGTCGCCTTCCTCGTTCAGCGCCTCGCGTGCGTGGATCTCGCCCGGCGCGTGCAGACTGACGTGCAGCGGGGTCGCGATTTCCTCGTCGCCCGAGTCGGTGCGCATGCGTACGCTGCTGCGATGAAACAGGACGTAGGCGCAGCGGGCGTTGTGCACGTGCGTGCGTGTGCTGCGATGCCGGCCGAGTGCGACCTGGCGCGTCTGGCGCAAAATCCGGTCCGCGGCGGAAATGCCGGCGCAGAACGGCTCCGATGCGGCAATGGCATCGCCGCGCCAAGGCGCCATCCACGGCGGCGCGGTGCGCCCGGGCTGGATTTCGCGCAGCGCAGGATTGCTCAGCATGTTCATCGTGGTTCGTCCCCATGCGGCGTGGCGTGCCGCGACTGAGGGCGAGGCTCGGCGTTTTCGCGCGCGCGCGGAACGGTTTCGGCACGAACGGTTGCGGCGCCCGCACCGGCGGTTGCGCCGCGGCCATGAATGCGGCGCCGCATGCCCGCAATCCGGCGCGGGACGGGCCTGCGCTATCTGTGATTCCGCCGCGCGGATGACTTCAGGCACTGGTCGCGGCGCGTGCGCGCACGTAGAACTACGAAACGCATCGCACTTCAGCGGTGCCGGGTCGGGGAGGGCTGCGGGTGGAGAATCTGCGACGCTATGCTTGGATCGCGCTCGTCGCCGCCACCGCGATGACGGCGATCACGACGTTCCAGACGCAGATGCAGATGGTCGTGCGCGGCGAGGAGATGAGCCTCGTCTCGATGCTCACCTGGAATGCGGTCATCTGGTATGTGTGGGGGGCGCTCGCGCCGTTCGTCGTCGTGCTCTGCCAGCGCCATCCGATCGAGTGGCGCGCCTGGAGCTGGCGCCCGCTCGCGCTGCAGGCACTGCTCGCGCTCGTCTTCATCGCGCTGCACGCGACGATCGTTTCCGCGCTGATGCAGGTCTCGCCGAACTGGTTCGGCATGCCCGAGTCCTATTTCGCGCGTGTCGTGCGGCTGCTGACGACGCAGGCACACTGGGGCGTGATGTGCTATCTGGCCACTGCCGCCTGCGCGCACGCCGAGATCTACTTCCGCCGTGCGCGCGACGAGTCGCTCGCGCGCGCGGCCCTGCGCACGCAGGCCGCGACCGCGCAGCTGTCCGCGCTGCAGCGGCAGATGCAGCCGCACTTCCTGTTCAATGCGCTCAATGCGCTCGTCGCCATGCTCGAGGAAAACTCGAAGGCGCAGCACTTCACGGTGCGTCTCGCCGACATGCTGCGCATGCTGTTGCAGCATGGCGAGCGCGCGACGGCGACGCTCGGCGAGGAACTGGTCCTGGTCAACGCCTATCTCGCGGTCGAGCGCGTGCGTCTCGGTGCGCGCCTGCGCTCGCGCATCGACGTAGCCGATGCGCTGCTCGATTGCCGCCTGCCGTCGTTCCTGCTGCAGCCGCTGGTCGAGAACGCCATCCGCCACGGCATTGCGCGCTCGCAAGAAGGCGGCGAAATAAACCTGCGCGCGTGGCGCGACGGCGCAAGCATACGCATCGAGATCGACAACACCGGCGCGTCGCCGTCGTCCGAGCCCGGCTCCGGCATGCGCATGACCCTGCCGAATTGTCGCGACCGGCTTGCGCTGCTCTACGATGCGGAGACGCGCTTCGAAGCGGGATTCGGCGCCGACGGGCGCTATCGCGTCACCATCGTCGTGCCGGATCGAGTGCCGGCCATGGAGCGCGCCGCATGAGGCGGCTGAGCGTGCTCGTGGTCGAAGACGAGGATCTCGCGCGCGAGCGCCTCGCGCGCCTGGTACGCGCACGCCCGGAGTTCGACGTCGTCGCGGTGTGCCGCAATTGCGACGAGGCGGCCGCTGCGGTCGCCACGCAGCGCGTCGATCTCGCCCTGCTCGACATCCAGATGCCCGGTACCGACGGCATCGGCTTCTCGCGCATGCTCGCGGCGAGCCGCGAACCGGCGCCGAGCGTGATCTTCGTCACCGCGCACCGACGCTATGCCTGCACCGCGTTCGAGATCGAGGCCGACGACTATCTGCTCAAGCCGTTCGACAGCGCGCGCCTGCATCGCGCGCTCGACGCGGCGCAGCGGCGCCTGCAGGAGCGCGAGGCGCTGTCTCTGGTCGAGCGCGTGCAGGCCGCGCTGACCGGCACGGTCGGAGCGCTCGCCGCGCCGATCGATGCCAGGCCGGGGTCGGGTCGTTTCGTCGTGCGCGAGCACGGCCGTTTCCTGATCGTACGCTGCGAGGAGATCCGCTGGATCGAGGCCGACGGGCGCGATTGCATCCTGCACTGCGCGAAAGCCGACCATCGCGTCGATGGTCCGTTCGCCGACATCGCCCAGCGCCTCGCCGGCGAAGGATTCGTCCAGGTCAATCGCTCAGCACTCGTGCGCATCGACGCGGTCGCGTCGTTCGAGGAAATGTTCAAGGGCAACCTCGTCGCCATCCTGCGCGGCGGCGGCGAAGTGCCGGTGAGCCGGCGCTTCCGCAGCCTGGTCATGCAACGACTGGCCGGGTAGATCTCCGGCGATTTCCGTCATTTTTTTGATAGCGGGCCGCGTGCGCGCCAGCGCACCATGCGGACGGCTCGTCGCGTTTGCGCATTTGCGCGCGGCACCGCTGTCCACCGATTCGAGGAAGAAGACATGAACAAACGGCTGCCATTGGCTGCGGCGATCCTTTTCGCCCTCGCCGCCATCACCCAAGCGCCTGCGGCACAGGCGCAGAACAGCGCAGGAAACTCCGCGGATTCGGCCGCGGACAAGAAGGACTCGAACCAGCTCGAAACGGTCGTCGTCACCGGTTCGCTGATACCGCAGGCGCAGATCGAGACTGCTTCGCCCGTGCTCACGATCACCTCCGCGCAGATGAAACGTGAAGGCTTCGGCAACGTCTACGACGCGCTGCGCGCGCTGCCTCTGGCCACGGGCTCGGTGCAGGACGGCCAGTTTCAGGGCGGTTTCACCCAGGGGGCGGGCACGCTCAGCCTGCTCGGCCTCGATCCGGCGTTCACCCTGACCCTGATCGACGGCCATCCGCTCGCCGACTATCCGCTGCTGTACAACGGCCAGAGCAATTTCGTCGACCTGACCAATATCCCGATGGGCATGATCGACCATATCGACGTGCTGCCGGGCAACCAGTCCTCGATCTACGGCTCGGCCGCGATCGCCGGCGTGATCAACATCGTGCTCAAGCGCAAGGTCGACGGCGTCGAGCTCAACTACCGCGTCGGCGGCTATGACCGCGGCGGCGGTGCCAACCAGCGCCTGGAATTGCTCGGCGGCCACAGCTTCAGCAACGGCATCAACCTGACCTGGGGCGTGCAGATCGGCAACCAGAATCCGGTCTGGGGCTTCCAGCGGCGCGATTTCTTCTCCACCACCGACAACCCGAATGCGGCCGCACGCTACGGCACGCGCACGTTCCTGTACAACTACTACACGCCGAGCGGCGCGACGCGCTACATCGACCCGGGTGCATCGACCTGCACGCCGCTGAGCTCCAATTACGGAGGCACGACGAACTACCAGTTCCGTGCCGGCCGCGGTTACTACTGCGGCAGCACCGAGGCACCGGGCTACGATGCGACGCTGGCCAGTGCCGACCGCTCCGCGGCCGGCTACCTGCATGTCAGCGACCGCCTCAACGACAACGTCGAGATCTACGCGACCGTGCTCTACAACGCCGACAGCTCGCGCTACGGCGATGGCACGCGGTTCTGGACGCCGAACGGCGGCAACGTCGGCTCGGGCAATTTTTTCAACGCCACGACCGGGCGCACCGAGAGCTTCCAGCACTTCTTCTCGCCCGAGGAGTCGGGCGGACTCGGCGTGCAGGGCGTGCGCGAACTCAAGCGCGCCTACAACGTCTACGGCGGCGCCCGCGGCGGAATCGGCACGTCGAACTGGACCTGGGACGCCTACTACGACCGCTCCGAATATTTCGACAAGACCAAGGAGCTGTGGCCGTTGCAGGACAAGGTGGACGCGTTCTTCGAACAACAGTTCCTCGGTCCCAAGCTCGGCATCGCCGACAGCGGCGATCCGATCTACGCGCCGGATCCGGGCAAGTTCTACCAGTCGCTGACGCCGGCGCAGTACATGAGCTTCCAGGGCATGATCGCGAGCAAGTCGAAGACCTCGACCGAGCATCTCAACCTGCAATTGACCAACACGGAGTTGTTCACGCTGCCCGCGGGTGCCGTCGGCGTCGCCGGCATCGCCCAGGTCGGCCGGCAAAAATGGAGCAACCCGGCCCAGCCCGAACTGATCGACGGGGCGTTCTGGGGGCGCAGCGGCACCTCGGGTGCCGGCACGCGCAACAGCTGGGCTGTCGCCGGCGAGGTGCGCGTGCCGGTCCTGTCGACGCTGACCGCGAACGTGTCCGCGCGCTACGACGACTACAGCAACGACGGCGGCGGCGGCGACAGCAAGGCCACCTACAAGCTCGGCCTCGAGTACCGCCCGCTCGAATCGCTGCTGTTCCGCGGCAGCTACGCGACAGCGTTCCGTGCGCCGGACATGGGCTATACCTTCTCCGGCCTGTCCGGCTCGTTCACCACGCTGACCGACTATTACCGCTGCCACGTGCAGGAGCCGGGCGTGCCTATCGAGGACTGCTCGTACAACGCCGAAGGCGTGTTCAGCCAGCATCACGGCAATCGCGACCTGAAATCGATCACCGCGCGCTCGTTCGGCTACGGGGTGGTCTACTCGCCGACCGCGGATATCAACGTCAAGGCCGACTACTACGACGTCAAGCTCAAGAACGAGGTGCAGCGCGAGGACCGTGACCTGTTCCTGCGCCAGGAACTGGCCTGCCGCACCGGCCAGCTCGACATCAACTCACCGACCTGCGTGAAGGCGCTGTCGCGCATCGTGCGCGCCGCCGCCGACGCGCCCGTGCCGCTGCAACTGCTCGAAGTCGACAACAATCCGATCAACATCGCCAGCGAGCGCGTCGCCGGCATCGTGTTCTCGGGCAACTACCGCCTGCGCACCGACCGTTTCGGCGACTTCACCTTCGGCGCGAACTACAACGTGACGACCAAGCACACGGCCACGCCGTCGCCGGGCGATCCGCAAATCGATCTGCTGCGCGACCCGTTCAACTCCACCGAGTTCAAGACGGTCTTCTCCGGGTCGCTCGGCTGGCAGCGCGACGCGTGGTCGGCGACGCTGCGCGGCACGCGCTACGGCAAGGCGCCCAACTATCGCGCGACGCTGGCCGCCGGCGGCTATGCGACGCCGGGCGCCGGCACGCTGTCGCCGTGTACGCTGTACAACGGCAGCGTCGGCTACAGCTTCGCCGACAAGGCTTCGCTCACCTTCATCGTCAACAACATCTTCGACAAGGATCCGCCGAAGGACCCGACCAACACCGCGTTGCCGTACTACAACTACTTCAACTACAACGTCTACGGGCGCCAGTTCTGGCTCGAGTTCGACGTGCATTTCGGCGGCAAATAGGGAGCTCGTTTCCTGAGCCGGCGGCGGACACTGTTGTCCGCCGCTTTTTTTTCCCGCGTGCAAAAGCAAGCCGACTTGATACATGCTTGGCATCCGCCCATGGAAGACAGGCTCCGCCTTGCCCGCTGCACCCGACTCCGCGTTTGCCGCTTTCCTTGCCGACCGTTACGCGCAGTTGCTCGCGCGCTGCCGCGAGGCCGGCGTCGTGCTGCACGACGACGCCGGCGTGGACGCGCGCGTGCGCCGCGTCCTGCTCGCGAGCGATTTCGCCTGGGAAAGTTTCCAGCGCGATCCCGAAATGCTGAGCGCGAACGGCCTCCTGCTGATGGCCAATCCGCACCACGCCGACACGCGTCCGCTCACGCTCGATCCGACGCTGGACGAAGCCGAGGCGATGCGCGCGCTGCGCCGCTATCGTCGGCGCGAGGCGGTGCGCCTGATCTGGCGCGACGTCAACGGCCTCGACGGCGTCGAGCAGACGCTCGCGGGCTCGACCGCGCTGGCCGAGTCCTGCCTGGCCGGCGCGCACGATTTCGGCGAGCGCGTACTGATCCGCCGCCACGGTGTTCCGCGCAACGCGCAAGGCGCGGCACAACGTCTGGTCGTGATCGGCATGGGCAAGCTCGGCGGCGCGGATCTGAATTTTTCCTCCGACATCGACCTGATCCTCGCCTTCGACGAGAACGGCGAAACCGACGGCACGCGCCCGCTCGCCAACGAGACGTTCTTCGCGCGGCTCGGCCAGCTGCTGGTCAAGCTGCTCGCCGAGATCACAGTCGACGGCTATGTCTACCGCGTCGACCTGCGCCTGCGCCCGTTCGGCAGCGCCGGTCGCGTCGCCTTCTCGTTCGCGGCGATGGAGCAGTACTACCAGCGCGAGGGCCGCGACTGGGAGCGCTACGCCTGGATCAAGGCGCGGCCGGTCGCCGGCGATCTGCGCAGCGGCAAGCGCCTGATCGAGACGCTGCGGCCGTTCGTCTACCGCCGCTATCTCGACTACACCGCGTTCGCCGGCCTGCGCGAGATGAAGACGCTGATCGATGCCGAAGTCGCGCGCAAGGACCTCGAAGACAATCTCAAGCTCGGCGCCGGCGGCATCCGCGAGATCGAGTTCATCGTGCAATTGCTGCAGTTGATCCGCGGCGGGCGCGAGCCGGCGTTGCGCGAACGCGGCCTGCTGCCCGCGCTCGCGGCCTGCGAGCGACTCGGCGTGATCGCGGCCGATCGCGCCAAGCGCCTGCGCGCGGCCTACCTGCTGCTGCGTCGGGTCGAGAACCGCGTGCAGATGTTCCGCGACGAGCAGACGCATGCGCTGCCAGACGATCCGCAGGCGCGCGCGCGCCTCGCGCAGGCGCTCGGTTACGCAAACACCGAGGCGCTGGCTGCGGAACTCGCACGCGCACGCGCCGACGTCGGCGCGATCTTCGCCGAGGTGATGGCGCCGCTGCAGGCCGATGCGCGGCCAGCGGCCGCGGAGGCGACGGGCTACGTGCAGCGCGTCGCCGACGGCAGCGCCGATGCGACGACGCTGCAGGCGCTCGGATATCGCGACGCGGCGACGCTGCACGCCAAGGTCGTCACCCTGGTCCATGCCGCGCGTACGATGTCGGCGCGCGGCCACGCCCGTCTGAACGCGCTGCTGCCGGCGTTGATCGAGGAGGCCGCGCGCAGCGTTGAGCCCGATGTCTGCCTCGACCGGCTGCTGCGTCTGCTGCACGGCGTGATTCGGCGTTCGGCCTATCTCGCCCTGCTCGAGGAACAGGCTGGCGCGCGCCGGCGCCTCGTCGCGCTGTTCGCCGACAGCGCGCTGCTTGCCGAGCGCGTCATCGCGCATCCGCTGCTGCTCGACGACCTGCTCGACGCGCGCATGGAAACGCAGGCGCCGAGTCACGCGGAACTGGTCGCGGCCTCGCGCCGGCATCTCGCCAACGTGCCGGCCGGCGACACCGAAGCGCGCCTGGTCGTCTTGCAGGAGCAGAAGAACAGCGCCGCGTTCCGTGTCGGTCTGGCCTATCGCGGCGGCCATCTCGGCGCCGCCGCGACCGCGCGCGGATTGTCGAACACGGCCGACTTCGTCGTCGCCGAATTGCTGGCTATGGCGACGCAGGAAATGCAGCGCCAGCATGGCCGGCTCGGCGACGATGCGGGCCTGGCCGTGATCGGCTACGGCAGCCTCGGCGGCGCCGAGCTCGGCTTCGGCTCCGATCTCGATCTCGTGTTCGTCTACGACGAGAAATTCGCACAGGCCGAGAGCGACGGCGCGCGCGCGCTCGACGGCGCGCGCTACTACGCGCGCATCGCCCAACGCATCGTCGCCTGGCTCGGCCTGCAGACGCATGCGGGCCGGCTGTACGAGGTCGACGTGCGCCTGCGTCCCGACGGTGGCAAGGGCCTGCTCGTGACGAGCATGAAATCATTCGCCGACTACCAGCGCGAGCGCGCCTGGGTGTGGGAGCAGCAGGCGCTCGTGCGCGCGCGGCCGATCGCGGGCGACGCGGCCACGCTCGCGCGCTTCGCCACGGTGCGCGCGGACACGCTCGCGCAGGCGCGCGGCGCGCGCGACGTGGTCGAGCAGGTCATCGGCATGCGCCAGCGCTGGCGCGTCGAGCGTGATCGTTCGACGGACGAGCTGCTCGACCTGAAGCAGGGGCAGGGCGCGTTGCTCGACATCGAATTCCTGCTGCAGGCGCTCGTGCTGATCCATGCGCATGAACACGCGGCGCTGCTGCGCAGCGGCAACACGGCGGCCCTGATCGCGCTCGCGCGCCAGGCGGGACTGTTCGACAAAACGCAGGCGCGCGCGCTCGCCGATGCGCATGCGACCCTGCTCGCGCGCGCGCTGACCTGCACGCTCGATGCGCGCCCGCGCCTGGTCGGGCGCGACGTGGAACTGTTGCGCCATACGCAGGCGGTAGCGGCGATCGCGACGGCGTTCGGGCTGAAGTTCGCATAGCTCCCCTTCTTCCCTCGGGAGAATGTGCCCGAAGGGCGGATGAGGGAAAGGCATCGCAAGTTGCAATGAGCTTCCCAAACCGCGAGGCTCTTCGCTTCCGGTGCCTGGGATTTCGCGGCTTCTCCCGGGTGGGAGAAGGGAAGAAATCAGCGCTCGAACGCGACGGCGACGTCGGGTCGCGTCGCCTCGATGTGATGCCAGACCTTGCTCGCAATCATCGCCATTTCGCGCATCGGCGGCGGTTGCCGCGCGCCTGCGGCATCCGCGTGCAGGTCGTGCAGCCAGCCTTGGCCCGCCAGTTCGGCGTGAAACGCCGCGAGCTTGGCCGGTGCGCCCAAAGGCAGCGAGGTGAACACCGGCGCGCCGGTCGCGCAGGCTTCGCTGAGCATGTTGACCGAGTCGGGCGTGACGACGATGCGGTCGGCGACGGCGAGATAGCCGGGATACGGATTGACGCCGTCGGCCTCACCGCCCCAGAAGCAGGTGGTGCCGTTCCTGAACGCGCCGCGCAGGCGCTCGCGCCATTCCGGCGGCGTGCGCCGCGAGGTCGTGATCAGCAACGAGCCGCCGTCGCGCTCGCGCCAGCGTTCCAGTTGCGCCAGGAATGCGTCGAACCACGCTGCGTCCGTGTTCAACCCGTGCCGGCGCCCGCCGACGAGCAGGGCCGTGCGTGGCTGCGGCAATTGCTGCAATGTGGAAAATTCCACTCTTGCCGCGGCGAGCCAGGCGTCGTCGACCGGATTGAGCGAGCCCATCGTCTGGATGACGTTGTCGCCCTCGAGGCCGTCGTGGCGCGGCGCGACGACGAGATCGAAGTGCCTGCGGTCGACGCGCGGATCGAGGATCTGCACGGTGAAGGTCTGCGCGGCGCTGGCCTCGCGCAACGCGCGCGTGATCACCGCGGCCTGGCGGCCGCAGCCGATCGCGAGCGCCGGCCACGGCGAAGACAGCATCTTCCACTGCCAACGCAGGATGGAAAGACGGGCGCCGCGCGTGAATCCCGGTCCGAACCAGCGCCACGGCGCGCGCAGGGCGATGCGCAGCACGCGCGGCGACACCCGCATTGCCAGCGCCAGCGACAATGCCTGGCGCTCGTTGCCGGCCGCGCCGTCGGTGATGACGACGACGCCGGCCGCGCGTCCTCGGCGATGGGGCGGTTCCTGCTTCACCGGTCGATTGTACGGTTGATATGCCTCACTGTCCTATCCGCGGGCGCAATCCGGGGATTGCGCGCCGATATACTGCGCCCATCTCGTTGCCGAGCAGAGATGGTTTGAACCATCGGGCACCATTCGCCGAATAACGATCTGTTTACCCAAATTTCGCTGTAGTTCCGTCACACCCATCCATCCAGGAGGATTTGCACCCATGAAACGCCTAGCCTTGGCTGTCCTGTTGTTCGCCAGCATTCCCGCCTTCGCCGCCGATGGCGCGAAAGCACCCGCCGCCGTCGCCGCGGCGAAGTACGATATCGACCCCACCCACAGCAATGTCACTTTCGGCTGGAACCACTTCGGTTTCTCCAATCCGACCGCGCGCCTGAAGACGATCGAAGGCAGCGTGCTGCTCGACCAGGCCGACCTGACCAAGTCGTCCGTTTCCGTCACCTTGCCGCTGGAAGGGCTGGACACCGGCGTACCCAAGCTCGACGAGCACCTGAAGACCGCGGATTTCCTCGACGCGGCCAAGTACCCGACGATCACGTTCAAGAGCACCAAGGTCGAGAAGGTCGGTGACAACGGCCTGAAGATCACCGGTGATCTCAACGTGCACGGCGTGACCAAGCCGGTGACGCTCAATGCCAAGGTCAACAAGATCGGCCTGTTCGAGATGGGGCCGTACAAGGCGCAGGCGGCCGGATTCGATGCCGAGACGGTGATCAAGCGTTCCGACTTCGGCGTGAGCAAGTACGAGGCCGCCGTCAGCGACGAAATCGCCGTGCGCATCACCCTGGATGCGAAGCAGGCGAAGTAGTTCGGATTTACCCTCGCCCCGAAACAGGCTGACCGTCAAGGCGGTGCGGCGGGGGCGACAGGGAAGGGCATCAGCCCGGAGAGGAAAACGGCGGGTGAGGAGGCGCTCCTCGCCTGCCGCGCATCGAGCAGCGGCAAGCCGTCACACGGCACGGCGTCAGCCGTTCTTCACGCCCTGTGACTTCAGCGCTTCGAGGCCGGCGAGATTGAGGCCGCCCAGCGCGGCCTTGAGCGCGTCGACGTTCGGCACACGCGAGCCTTTCACGGCGACGACGAAGCGGTCGCCGAGCACGATCGTGTATTCGCCATTACCGGCGTTGTTCCATTCCTCGTGCACGAGCCGACCGTTCTGGTGGTAGGTCTTCTCGTAGCCGTGGTCGGTCTGCTCCTCCTTCTCGAGCGCGCCGAATCCGGCCAGCGCCATGAGGCCCTTGGCGCCACCCGCGTCGGTGATCGTGAGATCGTAGCCCGGGCTGCCTTCGCTGTTGTTGCCGTAATGCGCCTCGGCGATCGACACCTGCATGCCGATCGGCGCCTGCTTTTGCACCGAGAAACTCGTGCGGGGCAGGCCGGCGAGCGTGTCGGGAACGAACGGCTTGAGCGCGTCGGGCGCGAGCGCCTCGACCGCCGAGCCGCCGCCGAGCACGGCGCCGAGCATCTGCCCGGCCGCCGCGGCCTGCGCGTTGGCGTCGCCGGATTTCTGCGCGGCCTCGAGCTTCTTGCTAGCCGCCTCCGCGCGCTGACCCATCGCGGCGAGCTGGCCGAGCGCGCTGTCCTTGTCGGGCGCGAACGTCGACGACGCCTTGAACGCACCGCCGCCCATGGCCCCGCTCATCGCGCCGTTGAGTCCGGTCACGGCCATCAGGATCGCCGCGAGGACCAGCTTGAGCACGAAGCCGATGATGATCGCGGCGGCCGCATAGCCGCCGGCCTTTTCCGGCGGGCATTTCATCGTGCTCGGCAGGCCGATGTAGAGCAGGTAGATGCCGTAGATCGCGCCGGCGAGCATCGCCAGCCAGGCGAGCGGGCCGAGCAGCCCGAGCACGCTGATGACCCAACCCGCGGTGCTCGAGTAGGCAACCGACTTGAGTGCCTGCACCTGATTCTTCTCGCCGCCGAAGGTCGGCGCGAGCGCATCGATGATCAGCATCATCAGATAGCAGACGGCAAGACCGACGATGTAGGACACGATGAGCTGCCCGAGGCCGAAGCCGAAACCGAGCCGGATCGTACCGGCGAACGGCACGCTGACGCCGATCACCGAGTAGGAGAGGAAGGCGATCACCGCGGGTATCGCGGCGAGGATCAGGATGTAGTTCGTGAACAGGCTCGGCACCGTCTCCGCCTCGGCGGCGATCACCGGCCATTCGGTTTTCGGCGTCAGCAGGATGTTCTTGACCCGCGCGATCAGCTTGTTGAAGTCCATACCGTCTTTCCCCGTCGGAAGTGGCGTCCGGCGCATCATACCCATAGTTCATGTCATAGGAATGCGGCCTTGCACAATCGCAGACCGTGAATTGCCGCACGCTCGAGCGCGCGCGGCGCGAACCTTGCTAAAATCCGCTCCCTCGCCTGTCCGTATGGAAGATCGCGCCATGACCTCCGCCGCCGCTGCTTCGCCGAATCCCGCCGCGGCCAAGACGATTCCCGCCAACGCCGAGAATCGCTACGAGGTCACGGCCGCCGACCTGCCGTTGTCCTGCCCGATGCCGGGCATGTCGCTGTGGAACTCGCATCCGAAGGTGTATCTGCCGGTTGAGGCCACGGGCAGCGCGAAGTGCCCCTACTGTGGCGCGGTCTATACGCTGAAGTCCTGATCCGGGCTGCGCGCGTCGCGATGCCCACGCGCAAACTCACCGTCGTGCAACTGCTGCCCGCGCTCAACGCGGGCGGCGTCGAACGTTCGACGCTCGAGATCGGCGCGGCGCTCGCCGCGGCCGGGCATCGTTCGATCGCGATCTCCGCGGGCGGGCGCCTGGTCGAAAAATTCGTCGCGCAGGGCAGCGAGCACATCACGCTCGATATCGGGCGCAAGTCGCTGGCGACGTTGCGCCACGTCTGGACGCTGCGGCGCTTGCTCGCCGCGATCCGTCCCGACATCGTGCACGCGCGTTCGCGCCTGCCCGCGTGGATAGGCTGGTACGCCTTGCGTGGCCTGCGCGGCACGCGCCCGCATTTCGTCACCACGGTGCACGGCCTCAATTCGCCGGGGCGCTACAGCGCCATTCTGACCCGAGGCGAGCGCGTGATCTGCGTGTCGAACACCCTGCGCGACTATGTGCTGCAGCACTATCCCGGACTCGATCGCGCGCGCATCGCGGTGATTCCGCGCGGAATCGACCCGGCCGAATTCCCGCGCGACTCCCGTGCGGATGAAGTCTGGCGCGCGCGGTTCTTCGCCGAATTCCCGCAGCTCGCCGGCGGCAAGTTGCTGACCCTGTCCGGCCGCGGCACGCGGCTCAAGGGCCATCGCGACGCGGTCGATCTGCTGGCGAATCTGCGCGCACGCGGCATCGATGCGCGCCTGCTGCTGCTCGGTGCGCGCGAGGCGGGGCGCGAGGCGTACATCGCCGAAGTCGAAGCGCTCGCGCGCGAGCGCGGCGTGGCCGATCGCCTCGCGATCACGCCGCCACGCAGCGATGTGCGCGAGGTGTATTCGGTGTCCGACCTCGTCCTGCAATTGTCGACGCAGCCCGAGTCGTTCGGCCGCACCGTGGTCGAGGCGTTGTCGCTCGGCCGGCCCGTACTCGGCTGGGCGCATGGCGGCGTCGGCGAACTGCTCGCCGAACTGTATCCGCAGGGCAGCGTGCCGCTGGGCGACGCGGCGGCATTGACCGAGCGTGCCGTCGAACTGCTGCGCGCGCCTGCGCCGGTCGCACCGCTGGAAAAGTACCGGCTCGCCGACATGCAGACGGCGACGCTGCAACTCTACGCCGATGTCATCGGACCGGCCTGATGCGCGCGCACGCTACAATCGCGGCACGCTGACGACACGGCGCTGGCGAGGATTCTCCGTTTGATGCAATCGGCCACTTCCCCGAATTCCTGGCGTCCGATGTGGCCCGCGCTGTTGGTGCTCGCCGTACTCGTTCTGCTGCCGGTCGGCGTAGGCGCGGCGACCGTGCCATTGATGCTCTGCGTGATCGGTTGCGGCTTCTTTTTTTGGCGCGACCGGCACAAATGGGTGCCAGATGGCGGCCTGCGCCTGGCCTGCGTGCTGTTCGCCTGCTACTGGCTGTCGGCACTGATCTCGGCTTTCGATTCGATCGCGCCGGGCAAGTCCTGGAGTACGGTCAGCGGGCTCGTGCGATTTCTGCCGTTCGCGATTTTCGCTTGTCTCGGCCTGCGCGATGCGCGCCTGTGGCCGCGCATCACGCTTGCGATCGGCGCGATCCTCGCGCTGTGGCTGCTCGACGCATGGGTGCAGGCGTTCACCGGCTACGGCATCAGCGGCGCGTCGGATCCGGATCGGCTGTCGGGCATTTTCGGCGCGGGCAATCTCAAGCTAGGCCCCGTGCTCGCGGTGTTGTCGCCGTTCGTGCTCGCCGCGGCGCGCGAACGTTTCGGACGCGCGGGCCTGGTCGTCGCCTTCGTCTTCGCGCTCGTGCCGATCCTGCTCGCGGGCGAGCGTTCCGGCTGGCTGATGTACGCGCTGGTCGTGCTCGCTTTCGTCTGGCGCGAAGCGCGCTCGCCGCTGCGCTTCGCCGGCTGGAGTTCGGCCGCGGCTGCGCTGAGTGCCTTGCCGATATTCATCGCGCTGCATGCTTCGCCCGCGTTCGAAGCGCGCGTCGACCGCAGCCTGCGCGCGCTGCAGGGCACCGAGGTCGCGGTCGACTACGCGAGTTCCGGGCGCAGCATGCATATCTGGCCGACCGCGCTGCGCATGGTCGAGGCGCATCCCGTCAACGGCGTCGGCGTGCGCGCCTTCCGCTACGCCTACGCGCGGTACGCCGCGACCGGCGACACGTTCGCGAACGCCGATCCCGACGAAGGCGCGCTGCACGCGCACCAGATCGTGCTCGAAGTGCTCAGCGAAACCGGCGCGATCGGCCTCGCGCTCTGGATCGCGGGCTTCGCGTTCGCCTGGCGCGCATGGCGGCGCGCGGATACGGACTCACGCGCTCGCGCGTGGGCGCCGGCACTGGCGTTGGCGGTGATGACGTTTCCGCTGAACACGCATCTCGCCTTCTATTCGGCATGGTGGGGGCTCGTGTTCTGGTGGCTGCTCGCGCTGTATTGCGCGGCGTTGTACGCACGCCGCGACGCGTAGGGGTGCACTTTCGCGTGCCTCGCGCGAAAGATTCGATACGGTTGCGCGCCCCGCGCGAACGATTCCATATGGGGCGCCGCTCTCGCTTGTCATTTACGCATGCCCTTGGCGGGAGTCCAGTGTCTTGTTCCTGATTTTCCGCTGACCGCGTCCGTTCGCTTTTCCGCGCGCATCCGGCGCGCGGGTCACTTTCTCTTGCTCGTGCAAGAGAAAGTAACCAAAGAGAACACGCCCCGGATGCCGCGCTCGCGCGATGGAGCCGCGCGAGTTCGCGAGAACAGGCCGGGGTTCGTTGAACGCACATCCCTGTGCGTGCAACGAACTCGCGCGCATCGT
>JAFEFQ010000159.1 GCA_018240505.1 Pseudomonadota bacterium | reverse complement strand
TACATCGACAACGTGTTGATCGACGTCGATGCCGGACAGCGCGTCGAACCACCGCCGGCATTCACCGATTTCCTCGCCGAAACCTTTTCGCTGGACAGCCGCTACGCCCTGCTCTTCGACAAGCACGGCAACGTGCAGCGCTGGCACACGCTGCCATGGGCCGCGGCCGGACAGCGCGTCAAGCTCGAGGGCAACATCAACCTTGGCGATCAATGGAGCGCGCTGCAGGGCGAAGCGATGCTTGCCGCAGGCGGCGATCTGGCCGTCTTCACCAGCGATTCCAATCTGACGTTCCGTGCCTTCGACGCTGAAAGCCTGCGCGTGCGCCACACGCTCAAGCTGACCACCGCCCAAGGCCGCGCGGCCGCCTGGATGCTCGCCCACGACGGCCGTCGGCTCGCGATCGGCACGACGAGCGGACAAGTCGCGATCTGGAACCTCGACACGGGGGCCATCGCCTGGTTCCAGCCGCAACTGACCGCGCGCATTTCGGCCGTGCGCTTCAGCAACGACGACAGCCGCCTGCTCGCCGTTTCCAGCGAACCGGCCGAACTGCGCGTGTTCGATGCGCGCAGCGGCGAACTCGTCGCCACGCCCGTCGCGCTCAGCCATGATTCGATGCCGGGCGGTCCCACCAACGCGGAATTCGGCCCCGACGCGGCCACGCTGTTGACCACGCGCTGGACCACGCATGCCACGCTGTGGCGTCTGCCGGAGCCGGGTTTCCCGCTGCAGGCACCGGCCGCAATCGCGCCGCTGATGGTCGCGCGGGCGGCACGCTTCGCCATCGCGACCGATCCGGGTTCGCGCCTCATGGTCACGGACGACAACAATCTGATCAAGCTGTGGCGCGTGCAATGGTCGCCCTTCACCGATCGCCGCGCGGCGCCGATGGTCGCCGACGCACTGCGCTTCGACGGACGGCATCTCGTCGCGGCCGACGCCCATCGCATTCGCGTATTCGACGCCATGTCCGGCCGGTTCGAGGGCGTGCCGATCGCCCTGCCACAGGCGCCGACCTACGCGGAACTCGATCCGACCGGCGAACGAATCGTCACGATCGCCGGACGCCAACTGGCCTGCCACGACTGGCACGACGGACGCTCCTGCTGGCCCGCATTCACGCTGCCCGATTCGCCGTCGCGCGTGGGCATCGCCGCGCGCGCCCCCGTACTCGCGGTTGCCACGGGCGCGAACGAGAACGGCGCGTTTTTCGAACACGTCAAGCTGATCGATCTCGCCAGCGGAAGACAACGCGGCGCGGACATCCCGATACCCGGACCACTGGCGTCGTTGCGCCTGTCCGACGACGGACGGCGTCTTGTCACCTGGCACGACTACATGAATAGTCGTTCGAAGGCGAACCTGCTGTACGTGATCGATGCCACGACGGCCACGTCGCGGCCGCCGCTCGAGCACGAAGACGCGTACAGCATCGTCGATGCGCATTTCGCCGACGACGACAGCGTGTGGAGCCTTGCCGGACCGAACGTCGCCGGCCAAGGGGCCGATCACACCGCCATTCGGCATTGGGACGCGGAAGGAAACGTTCTCGCGAAGGTCCCGGCCGACGACAGCGAATCGCTGCTGCTGCCGGTCCCCGCAGGTCGCGGCGTGATCGACACATGCGTGCCACGGTGGATCGGACCGACAGGCGAGGTACGAAAATTGAGTGGATCGATTGGCAACGACCGGGTCAACACCAGTGCGCTCAGCGCGGACGGCCGGTTGCTCGCCCTGGCTACGCTCGACAGCGTCGCCCTGATCGACTTCACCAGCAACGAGATGCTGGTACCGAATTTCAAACTGCCGCTACCCAACCACGATACCGTACAGCAGCTCGCCTTCGCACCGGACCGCACGCTGCTCGTCGGGCGAACGATTTCCGGACGATGGTTTCGCTGGCGTCTGAAGACGGACATGCGGCCGTTGGCCGACATCGAACGGGATATCGAGCTGCACGACCTGACCAATCGCGGCTTGCTCGGCCAAGGCCAGGTCGCACCATCACTGACCGACGCGCAGCGCCGGCTGCTGCGCAGCGCCGATCCGGGACCCGCGCCGGCGGATGACACGGACAAGGCCGCTGCCGCGCCGGCCGCCGCATCTGCAACCGCGGATGCGCGCTACCGCGCGCTCGATCTCGACGCGATCGCCAACGTAGACCCGCGTGAGCCGATGAACCACGTCACCCGCGTGCCGCCGCTGCCGCAGAGCCTGCCGACGCTGCCGCGCGGCCTGCAACGCTACGACGGCGTCGATTTCCTGCTTGGCCGCGCCGTGCAATTGTCGGGCACGCCGAACAACCTGCTCGACGTCGAGTTTCCCGCGCGCTCGGCAAAACTGGATGCAGGCATGCAGCGCATTGCCGCGGTCGATGCGCTGGTGTTCCAGTTCAAGGCCGTGCCCGGCGAAGTCGGCAGCATCGTATTGCACTACGCCGACGGCGGCGAAGCCCGGCTGTCCCTGATCGAAGGCCGCGACACGGAGAAAAGTTGGGATGACGAAAGCGATGCATCGACACTACGCATCGGTTGGCTCGGCAATTACTCCACGGCGATGTACGTGTATGGCCTGGACTCAAGCGGCGAGGCAACCATGGCGCGCAGTTATGTCGCCCATCTGGCCAATCCGCAACCGGCGCGCGCGGTCAAATCGATTTCGTTGCTCGCGCCACCTGCGGCATCGCCGGGATTGCTATTCCTCGCCCTGACCGTCGAGCCCGCCTCTCCCACCGCGCCAGCCGCGGAGTGAGGTCGATGAACACACCGCGCGCCCACATCGCTTGCGCGCTCGACGCACGGCATCGCGCTCGCCAGCCTGCGCGCGGATGCCACCGCGATCGCCGATCTGGTGTTCGGCCACTTCAGCACGGATGGATTCCAATCGACCCAGCCGCGATCGCTCGCCCTGCTGCCGAACGCCGCGCTGGAGCTCGACCTCACCGACCCCGAGCAGCGCGAATTCGGCGACTACGAACTGCTCGAGCTCATCGGCGAAGGCGGCATGGGCGTCGTCTACCGCGCACGCCAGCGCAGCCTCG
>JAFEFQ010000158.1 GCA_018240505.1 Pseudomonadota bacterium | reverse complement strand
GGCTTGCGCGTGTACACCGGATAGCCGGCGTGGCCGCCTTCCTGCGCGCGCTTGATCTCCGAATCCCAGTAAGCGCCCTTGACCAGACGCACGCAGAAGCGGCGGCCGGTCTTTTTCGCCTGCTCGGCGAGCCAGTCGATCACGAACGGCGCGCGCTTCTGGTAGGCCTGCACGGCGAGGCCGAAGCCCTGATAACCGTCCATTGAGGGATCGGTGTGCACGGCGGCGATCAGGGCCAGCGAGAGTTCGAGGCGGTCGGCCTCCTCGGCGTCGACGGTCAGGCAGATGCCTTGCGCCTTCGCGAGCTGGGCGAGCGCGAGCAGCTTCGGCGTCAGTTCGGCATGCACGCGTGCGCGCTTGCCGACCTCGTAGCGCGGATGCAGCGCCGAGAGCTTGATGGAGATCGACGGCGCGTCGAGGATGTCGCTGAACGGGCCACGAGCACCCAAAGCCTTGATCGCATCGACGTAGGCCCGGTAGTAGCGCTCGCCGTCGGGCGTGGTCAGCGCGCCTTCGCCGAGCATGTCGTAGGAATAGCGGTAGGCGCGGTTTTCCTTTTCCTGCGCGCGGTCGAGGCCTTCCTTGATCGTGCGCCCCATGACGAACTGGTGGCCCATGATGCGCATCGCCTGGCGCACCGCGAGGCGGATCACCGGCTCGCCCGCGCGGCCGACGAGGCGCTTCAACGCACCGCTGAAATTGTGCTGGGTTTCCTCGGCGAGCGAAATGAACTTGCCGGTCAGCATCAGGCCCCAGGTGCCCGCGTTGACGAACAGCGAGTCGCTCTTGCCGAGGTGCGCCTCCCAGTTCGCCTCGCCGAGCTTGTCCGAGATCAGCTTGTCGGCCGTGTCCTTGTCCGGGATGCGCAGCAGTGCCTCGGCCACGCACATCAGCAGCACGCCTTCTTCCGAGGACAGGTCGTACTGGCGCATGAACGCCTCGACCGCCGTGGCGTCCTGCGCCTTCGCGCGCACGCGCGCGACGAGCTCGGTCGCGCGCGCGAGCACGAGATCGCGTTCGGCGGCGGGCAGCGCGGCCTGGCCGAGCAGCTCGTTCACCGCCTCGGTTTCGTCGCGGCAGTAGGCCGCGGTCATCAGGGCGTGCGCCGCGTCCGGCGCGGGCGGGAGTTCGGGACGGAGGATGTCGCTCACGGGCGCGTCGCAAGGGCAGTTGCAAGGTCGCACATTCTAGCAGTGCGCGACAACCCGGGAAGGCGCGATCGGGTATCACTTCGGCGCGATCGGGCATCGCCGCCCGTTGTGCGCCCGCCCTTGCCCGCCACGGACAGGCTTGCCATCCTCCCGCGCGGGACGGAGGGCATTGTCATTCGCAGCAAACAGAAAGCGACTTCGCTCGTGATCGCGCACCTCGCCGGCGTTTCGCAGCCGACCGTGTCGCGCGCGCTGCGCGGCAGCCCGATGGTCAACGAGCCGACGCGGCGGCGCATCCTCAAGATCGCGAACGAGCTCAACTACAAGGTCGACAAGCACGCCTCGAGCCTGCGCAGCCAGCAGAGCGGCACGCTCGCGCTGCTGTTCTTCGAGGACCCGGCGCCGGACGATTCGCTGATCAACCCGTTCTTCGTCTCGATGCTCGCCTCGATCACGCGCGCCTGCGCGCAGCGCGGCTACGACCTGCTGATCTCGTTCCAGCAGCCGAACAACCACGACTGGCAGGCGAGCTACGAGGAATCGAAGAAGGCCGACGGCATCATCCTGCTCGGCTACGGCGACTATCTCGATTATCGCGAGCGGCTCAAGTTCATGGTCGAGCGCGGCACGCATTTCGTGCGCTGGGGCGCGATCGCGCCCGACCAGCCCGAGGTCTCGGTCGGCTGCGACAATTTCCAGGGCGGCCGCGACATCGTGCGCCACCTGATCGAGCGCGGCGCGAAGCGCATCGCGTTCCTCGGTGATGCGACCGCTTCCTCGCCCGAGTTTCTCGAGCGCCATCGCGGCTATCGCGCGGCCATAGAGGAGGCGGGCGGCAAGGTCGATGCCCGCCTGCAGGCCGGCGCGATCTCGTCCGAACAATCGGGGTGCGAGGCGGCGACGACGCTGCTCGCGCGCAAGGCAAAGTTCGACGCGATCTTCGCCACGAGCGACCTGATCGCGATCGGTGCGATCAAGGCGCTGCGCGAACGCGGCCTGCGCGTGCCCGAGGACGTGCTCGTCGCCGGTTTCGACGACATTCCGCTCGCGGGCTTCGTCGATCCGAGCCTGACCACGGCGCAGCAGGACACCAAGCGCGCCGGCGTCGTCCTCGTCGACACCTTGCTCAAGCTGATCCGCGACGAGCCGGTCGACAATCAGGTGATCCCGGTGTCGCTCGTGCTGCGCAGGTCGACGCAGCGCTGAATCCTTGCCTGCCTTCTCCCGAGGGGAGAAGGCAGGCAATGAATTCGTATGCATTGGCTGGTTTGTGCGCTTGCGCATCACTACGCTTGAAAGTTCTCGGGAGAGGGAACCATGCGCAAGACGATATTTCTCGCCGCCGGCGCGACCGCCGCGCTGGGCATCGCCGCCGTCCTGGCCGGTTGCGCGACGTCGCCCGGCCCAACCGCCGCCGCCAGTCCGGCCGCGACGAATTGCCCGCCGCCGCCGTACAAGGAAACGCTGTTCCTGCGCGGCAAGATGAATGACGGCACGCCTCGCGAGGACTACGCGTTCCAGTGGCGCTGCAACGCCTACTTCCTCAACGTCGATCTGAGCGGCGAGCAGAAATTCCGCATCAACGACGCCAGCCTCGGCGGCGGCATCGGCTTCGGCGGCCCGCCGGACGCGACCACCGCGCTGCGCGCGGGCGCAGCGTTCGCGCTGACCGGCGGCAGGCGCGTCGGCACGGGCGAGCTGAAGTACGCGTTCACGGGCCCGGCGACGATCAAACTCGACTTCGCCGGCGCGGGCGGCAAGCCGACGCTGGCGATCGGCACCAAGAGTTTCGTCGACATCGACGAGAAACCGATCGACGATGCGGTCGCGCTGAGCCTCAGATTCGACTCGCGCTCGCGCGATCCCGGCTACAAGCAGCCGTTCGGCGCGATCACCGCGGGCAACGACATCGAGGTCTGGCTG
>JAFEFQ010000157.1 GCA_018240505.1 Pseudomonadota bacterium | reverse complement strand
GATGCGCGAGTTCGCGCCGGCCCGCCGGTGCCGAGAAGCGCAGGGCACTTTCGCGTAGCGAAAGTGCGGTGTCGGGGGTGTGTTTCTTTGGTTACTTTCTTTGCACAAGCAAAGAAAGTAACCCGCTCGCCGAAGGCGAGTGGAAGCTCTTGCTCCCAAAAAACCAAATCATCAACAGCAACAGCCCGATTCCAGCTTGCGCCGAGATGACGAGCAAAAATGGGACGAGCATGGACAAAGCAGATGAGGGGAGAGCGCCGTGCGCCTGACCAGCATCTCCGAACCCTTCATCAAGCGTCCTGTCGCGACGACCCTGCTGACGTTCGGCGTCGCGCTGGCCGGCATGGTCGCGTTCGCGCTGTTGCCGGTGTCGCCGCTGCCGCAGGTCGACATTCCGACGATTTCGGTGTCGGCCTCGCTGCCGGGGGCGAGCCCGGAGACGATGGCGACCTCGGTGGCGACGCCGCTGGAGCGCCAGCTCGGGCGCATCGCCGGCGTCACCGAGATGACCTCGTCGAGTTCTACCGGGTCGACGCGCGTGGTGCTGCAGTTCGACCTGTCGCGCGACATCGACGGCGCGGCGCGCGAGGTGCAGGCGGCGATCAGCGCGGCGCGCGCGCAGCTGCCGAGCGGCATGCCGGGAAATCCGACCTACCGCAAGGTCAATCCTGCCGACCAGCCGATCATGGTGCTGGCGATGACGTCGAAGACGCTGCCGATCGGCAAGATCTACGATGCGGCGTCCACCATCGTCGCGCAGAAGATCTCGCAAGTCGGCGGCGTGGGGCAAGCCAACGTCGGCGGCGGTTCGCTGCCGGCTGTACGTGTCGACCTCAATCTCAATGCACTGAACAAGCTCGGCATCTCGATGGACACGGTGCGCAACGCGCTGGCCAACGCGAACGCGAACCGGCCGAAGGGTTCCGTGGAGCTCGGCGACCGGCATTGGCAGATATACACCAACGACCAGGCGCGCGAAGCGAGCGAATATCGCAATCTGATCATCGCCTGGAAGGACGGCGCCGCGGTGCGCCTGTCCGACGTCGCCGAAGTGACCGAATCGGTCGAGAACGTGCGCAACCTCGGCTTGGCCGACGGCGAACCGGCGGTGTTGATCTGGGTGCTCAAGCAACCGAACGCGAACATCCTCGACACCGTCGAGCGCGTGAAGGCGCTGTTGCCGCAGTTGGGTGCGTCGATCCCGGCCGACATCGAGCTCAAAACGATCAGCGAGCGCACGACGACGATCCGCGCCTCGCTGCACGACGTCGAGCGCACGCTCATCATCGCGATCGTGCTCGTCATTCTGGTCGTGTTCGTGTTCCTGCGTTCGTGGCGAGCGACGCTGGTGCCGGCGATCGCGGTGCCGGTGTCGCTCGTCGGCACGTTCGCGGCGATGTATCTCGCCGGGTTCAGTCTCGACAACCTCTCGTTGATGGCGCTGACGATCGCGACCGGCTTCGTCGTCGACGATGCCGTCGTCGTGCTCGAGAACATCTCGCGCCACATGGAGGCCGGCATGTCGCGCATGCAATCCGTCCTGCAGGGCGCGCGCGAGGTCGGCTTCACGGTGCTGTCGATGAGCCTGTCGCTGATCGCGGTGTTCGTGCCGATCCTGCTCATGGGCGGCATCGTCGGCCGTTATTTCCGCGAGTTCTCGGTGACCTTGTCTGTGGCGATCCTGATCTCGCTCGTGGTTTCGCTGACGACCACGCCGATGATGTGCGCGTATCTGCTGCGCGGCCACCGGACACGCGGAGCGAGCGACCGCGAACGACGGGCCGGCAACGCGCGCGCGAGGTTCCTCGAATTCTTCCATCGCTGGGGCGAACGCTCGGAGCGGGCGTTCGCATGGCTGCTTGCGCGCTATGAGTCGACGCTGCGCTGGGCGCTGTCGCGGCCGCTGCTGATGATGTGGACGCTGCTGCTGACCGTGCTGCTCAATGTGTATTTGTATACGGTTATCCCGAAGGGTTTCTTCCCGCAGCAGGATATCGGCATGCTCGTCGGCGGCTTCCGCGCCGACCAGAGTTCTTCGTTCCAGGCGACCTCGGCGAAGATGAAGGAGCTGACCGCGCTGGTCAAGGCCGATCCCGCGGTGCAGTCGCTGGCCGGGTTTACCGGCGGCAGCGACAGCAACGGCGGCTTCATGTTCATCTCGCTCAAGCCGCTCGCCGAGCGCGGGATGTCGGCGATGCAGGTGATCGGGCGCCTGCGCCCGAAGCTCGCCCGGATCGCTGGCGTCAGCCTGTTCCTCGCCCCGGCGCAGGACATCCGTATCGGCGGCCGCCAGTCCAATTCGACCTATCAGTACACGCTGCAGAGCGACAGCCTCGAGGACCTGCGCAAGTGGGGGCCGAAGATCGCCGACGCGCTCAAGCTCGCGCCCGAACTCACCGACGTCGACAGCGACCAGCAGGACCGCGGTCTCGAAACGCTGCTGCAGTTCGACCGGACCAGCATGGCGCGCCTCGGCGTTACGATGAGCGCGGTCGACAGCGCGCTGAACAACGCCTTCGGCCAGCGCCAGGTGTCGACGATCTACAACGCGCTGAACCAGTACCACGTGGTCATGGAAGTCGCCGAGCAATTCGTGCAGAACCCCGAAACGCTGCGCGACATCTACGTCGCCAGCACGCGCGGCAAGATGGTGCCGCTGGTGGCGTTCGCCAGCTACGGGCCGGGTTCCGCGCCGCTCGAGGTCAACCACCAGGGCCAGTTCGTCTCGGCCACCGTGTCGTTCAACCTCGCCGACGGCTTCAGCCTGTCGGATGCGACCGCGGCGATCAACCGCGAGATGGCGCGCGTCGGTGCGCCGGTGTCGGTCCACGGCGGCTTCGCCGGCACGGCGAACGCGTTCCAGAAGTCGCTCGACAACCAGCCGTTCCTGATTCTCGCCGCGCTGCTCGCGGTCTACATCGTGCTCGGCGTGCTCTACGAGAGCTACGTGCATCCGCTGACGATCCTGTCGACGCTGCCCTCCGCCGGCGTCGGCGCGTTGCTCGCGTTGCTCGTCTGCGGCACCGAGTTCAGCGTGATCGCGCTGATCGGCGTGATCCTCCTGATCGGCATCGTCAAGAAGAACGCGATCATGATGATCGACTTCGCGCTCGAGG
>JAFEFQ010000156.1 GCA_018240505.1 Pseudomonadota bacterium | reverse complement strand
CAGGAATGGCTTACGCCGCGAATTGCCGATTCCGTTCGGCAATCGCGGATACATTGCGCTGTATGAAATCGTTCCACCGAACCTGATATTGGTGCTGGCAGTGCGGCATCAGGTCGAACAGGATTATCACTGACTCCCGCTCGAAGATTGGAACGACGCTGTCCGAACCCATCGAAATCATCTACGAAGATGGCGAGCTGCTGGCCGTCAACAAGCCGGCCGGGCTGCTCGTGCACAGGAGCAAGATCGCCAGCGACGAGACCGATTTCCTGCTCGAGCGAATCAAGGAACAGGCCGGCGCGAATCTGTATCTCGCGCATCGGCTCGATCGCGCGACCTCGGGCGTGCTGCTGCTGGCGAAGTCGCGCGAGATCGCGGGCGAACTCGGTCGCGCGTTCATGGCGCGGGAAGTCGTCAAGAAATATCTCGCGGTCGTGCGCGGCTGGCCGGAGGCCGAGGGCGAAATCGACTATCCGCTGCCCGGCGTGCGCGAGCATGGTCCGCGCAAGCCCGCGCTGACGCGCTGGCGCACGCTCGCGACGGCGACCGTGCCGATCGCGATGGGGCGCTATCCCGAGCAACGCTATGCGCTCGTCGAAGCGTCGCCCGAAACCGGGCGCTATCGGCAGATTCGCAAGCACTTCCATCATGTCTCGCATCACATCATCGGCGACACGAGCCATGGCCGCGGCGATCACAACCGGCTCTGGCGCATCCACTTCGGCATGCATCGCATGCTGTTGCATGCGTGGCGGCTGGAGTTTGCGCATCCGGTGAGCGGTGCGAAATTGACGCTGGTGGCGCCTGTCGACGCGGTGTGGCGCAGCGTGCTCGAACGGTTCGGTTGGCAGAACGTGGTTGGCATTTAGATTGCCGTCATTCCCGCGCGCTTCTGGCGGGGGCTTTCAACAGCTGACGGGCTGGTCATCCAGTGCCTTTGCTTTCGAGTTGCTGGCAGTACAAAGAAACAGTCGCTGGATTCCCGCCAGAAGCGCGCGGGAATGGCGAGCAGAGAAGCGTCAGCGCGGCAGCGCGAAGCGCAGCTTGTTGCGCTCGCGCACCCGCGCCGCTTCGATCTCGCGGTTGCGCGGGTCGGCCGTGGTCACAAGCGAATCGATCAGGGCGCGCGCCACCGCGGCGATGTCCTCGACCGCGCGCTCGAACACGGCCTGGTTGGCCTTCGACGGCGCGTTGAAGCCGCTGAGCTTGCGCACGAATTGCAGCGCGGCGTCGCGCACCTCGGCGTCGGACGCGGGCGGATCGAAGTTGAACAGGGTCTTGATGTTGCGGCACATGAGGCGTCGTCCTCGCGCGGTGTTTTGCGCTTGCTAGAATGCCGGAAATTCCCCGCCGCGCTCAAGCCATGCCTTCTTTCGATATCGTCTCCAAGCTCGACCTGCACGAGTTGACCAACGCGGTCGACCAGGCCAATCGCGAGCTGACCAATCGCTTCGATTTCAAGGGTACGGGCGCCGAGTTCGTGCGCGAGGAAACCGTGGTCACGATGAAGGCGCAGGCCGAGTTCCAGTTGAAACAGATGCTCGACATCCTCAAGCAGCGCCTCGCCAGCCGGCAGATCGACATCCGCTGCATGGAAGTGGACGATGCGGAAACCAATCTCGCCAGCGCGAAGCAGAAGGTCACGCTCAAGCAGGGCATCGAGCAGCCGCTGGCGAAGGAGATCGTGAAAAAGATCAAGGACGCCAAGCTCAAGGTCGAGGCGCAGATCCAGGGCGACAAGCTGCGCGTGACCGGCAAGAAGCGCGACGACCTGCAGGCGGCGATCGCGCTGCTGCGCGCGGCCGATCTGAAGATGCCGCTGCAGTACGAGAATTTCCGCGACTGAGCGGGATTTTTGTCGTCATTCCCGCGAAAGCGGGAATCCAATTTCTTCTTTTGATCCCCTTCGATCGAGGGCAAAATCAAGATGGATTCCCGCTTTTGCGGGAATGACGTGAATGCTCAGCGCTGCACCGCCGGCCGCCCCGGCAGCGGCATCGTCGTCGGCAGGCGCACGGTCAGTTCGGCGGCGACGTCGATGAAACCGAGCAGGTTGGCGACGTCGCGTGGCGTGCGACCCATCGCATCGGTCGCTTCCGGGTCGGCGCGCGCGGCGAGCAGCGCGCGCGCGGGCAGGATCAGGCCATGCATCGCGCAGGCGTGCAGCGGCGAGACGCCGCGTTCGTCCTGCACGTTGACGTCGGCGCGGCCGACGAGGAACAGCGAGAGCAGCGCCTGCAGATGATGCTGGTCGCCGACGCTGCCGGGCGCGGCGTGCGCGCCGAGCAGGGTATGCAGCGCGGTGCCGCCCCTGGCTTCGCGCGCGTCGAGTTCCGCGCCCTTGCCGATCAGCAGTTCCAGTGTCTGCCGCGCGCGCGCGGTGTCGCGACCGGTGAAGGCGAATTGCGCCGCCGCATGCAGCGGGCGCTTGCCGCGTTCGTCCTGCGCGTTGGCGTCGGCACCTCGCGCGAGCAGGTTTGCCACGATATCCGGGTAGCCCAAGGCCGCGGCGATCATCAGTACCGTGCCGCCGCCGGGCATGCGCTGGTCGACCGGAACGCCGCGGTCGAGTAGCAGGTCGACGACGCCGACGCGGCGCGCGGTGACGGCCGCGGACAGCGGCGTCGCGCCGCTCGCCGCGGTTTGCGCCAGGTCGGCGCCGCGGTCGAGCAGCAGCGCGACGATGCCGGTGTGGCCCGCGCCCGCGGCGCGCAGCAGCGCGCTCGCGCCTTGCGCATCGGGCGCATCGACGGCGAGACCGAGGTCGACCAGTTTCGCCACGGCGTCGGCATCGCCGAGTTGCGCGGCGGCGGGCAGGTCGGCGGCGCGCAGCGCGCGCTTGGGCAGCTTCCACTGCGACCAGTCGAGCCAGCGGCGCAGGTTCGTCTGCGCCGAGGCGAGGGCGAGGCCGAGCGGCGTTTCGCCGTTGGCCGCGGCGAGTTCGGGATCGGCTCCGGCGCGCACGAGCGCGCGCGTGATCGCCTCGGCCGCCTCGGCCGGCAGGGCGAAGGCCGCGAACAGCGGCGCGCGCCCGTGACGGTCGCGCAGGTTCGCATCGACGCCGCGCTGGAGCAGCGCCTCGGCGATGCGCGTGCTGCCGCAGGCGATGCCGCGCGCCAGCGGCGTCTG
>JAFEFQ010000155.1 GCA_018240505.1 Pseudomonadota bacterium | reverse complement strand
GCTTCGCTGTTCGCTTCGGCATCCTGCCTTCGCAGTCCGAGCACCGCCGGCGCGCCCGACTTTGGATTGAATCGGGTCGAGCGCAGTAGTTTTGAGACAGGTTCTATTTCTTCGCGTCACGCGACTCGGCCGCCAGCACGCCGAGCCGCACCATGCGATCGACCTGCACGCCGTCGCGGCTGATCGTCAAGGTCACGCGCTTGCCCATGTTCGTGCGCAGCATCTGGCGAAAATCGCCGAGATCGCGCACCGCCGTGCCGTTGAACTTGAGCACGAAATCGCCGTTGCGCAGATTCGCCGCCGAGGCGGGCGTGCCATCGACCACCTTGCCGATCTGGACGCCGCCGCCGACCCCGAGCTTCTGCTTCTCGTCCGCGGTCAGATTGCGGAACTGGGCGCCGAACGGGAGCTTGAAACGCACGTAATAGGTCGCAACGAGCGCGGTGGGCGATGGCCCGGCTGCGCTGCTGCATGCCGCCGTCATCTCCACGGCGAGTTTCGCCGCGGCCGTCGTGTCCGCCGGCAAAACGTAGACGAATACCTTCTCTGCGCCATGCAGCAACGCCATGCGCTGCACCCATTCGCGCGCGGCCGCATCGCTGTCGCGATGGCAGCCGGTGCCGATGCGCACGAAGCTCTTCGCGTTCGCCTTGCCCTGATCGGCCGCGATGCCGGTGCCGTCGGCGATCTCCGGCGTCTGCGGCGGCGGCGCGATGCGCAGCTCGGCGACGACATCGGCGCCGCGTTCGGGCGTGACGATGTAACGCCCTGGCTCGACCGCGGCCTGCTCCGGCGCGCCTGCCGGCACTTCGCGCTCGGGCGCGCGCCGAAACCAGGCACAGCCGCCGAGCACGAGCGCGGACAACAGGAAAACCGCACAACGGCGGAATTTCACGATGGACAGAATGGACATACGCGGCGATAGTAGCGCTTTGAAAGTCAAGTTCCCATGTCCACCCTCGCCGCAGCATCCACGGATTCGAAGCGCACCCTGCGCATCGCGCAATTCCAGATCCACTTCTGCGTGCTGCTCTGGGGATTCACCGCGATCCTCGGCAAGCTGATCTCGCTGCCAGCGCTCGCGCTCGTGCGCTGGCGCATGCTGATCGTCACGCTCGCACTGCTGTTCGTGCCGAAGGTCTGGCGCGGGCTGCGCGCGATCTCGCCGCGCCTGTTCTTCAGCTACGCGCTCGTCGGCTTGTTCGTCGCCCTGCACTGGCTCGCGTTCTATGCCTCGATCAAGCTCGCCAATGCCTCGGTCGCGGCGACCTGCATCGCGATCGCGCCGGTGTTTCTCGCCGTGCTCGAGCCGTGGCTCGCGCGCCGGAAGTTCCGCTGGCACGAACTGTGGATCGGCGTCGGCGTCGTACCCGGCGTCGCCCTCGTCGTCGGCGGCATTCCGGGCGAGATGCGCCTGGGCGTTCTCGTCGGCGTGATCTCGGCGTTCTTCTGCGCGGTGTTCAGTGCGCTGAACAAGCGCCTCGTCGAGCACGCCGACCCGTTCACGGTGACGGCGATCGAACTCGGCACCGGCGGGCTCATCATGTGGCTGATCGCATCGGTGATTCCGCACGAGGGCAGCGTGTTCGACCTGCCCAACCTGCACGACGCGTTTTTCCTGCTCGTGCTGGCGATCGCCTGCACGCTGGTGCCGTTCACGCTGTCGCTGGTCGCGCTGCGCCATCTCTCGGCATTCGCGGTCGAGCTGGCGGTGAACCTCGAACCCGTCTACGCGATCCTGATCGCGATCCCGCTGTTCGGCGAGCAGCGCGACCTCGATGCCGCGTTCTATCTCGGCGTCGCGATCATCATCGGCGCCGTGCTTGTCCATCCCGTGCTCGAACGGCGGCGGCCGCACAAGGTCGAAACCAATGTCGCCGGTGCCGTCGATTGAGCCTGTTTGAAACATGAGTCCCGCCCGCAAATTCAACCGCAAGACCCGGAGTGCTTGCGATCATGCGTGTCACTAAGCTGCGTCCATCCCCACGGAAACACCAAGGAACGCAGATGAACGCCATGCTGAAGAATCACGCTTTCGATGCCGTCGAAGCCGATCCGCGCTGGGCCGCGGTCGTCGCCAGGGACGCAAAGGCCGATGGCAGCTTCTACTACTCGGTCAAGACCACCGGCGTGTACTGCCGGCCGTCCTGTGGCGCGCGACTGCCGCGGCCGCAGAACATCGCCTTTCACGCCACGCGCCTGGACGCCGAGCAGGCCGGCTTCCGTCCATGCAAGCGCTGCAAGCCCGACCGGCCCGCGCTCGCCGAACAGCATGCAAACATGATCACCGCGGCCTGCCGCTGGATCGAGGACGCCGACGAGGCACCGAACCTCGAAACGCTCGCGGCACAGGCCGGCATGAGTCCCTATCACTTCCATCGCGTGTTCAAGGCGGTCGCCGGCGTGACGCCGAAGGCCTATGCGGCCGCGCACCGCGCAAATCGCGTGCGCGACGGGCTCAGCCGCGGAGAGCGCGTGACCGACGCGATCTTCGACGCCGGTTACAACTCGAACGCGCGCTTCTACGAGCAGTCGAACGCCCTGCTCGGCATGACCCCGAGCGACTGGCGCCGCGGCGGCGCCAACGCCGAAATCCGCTTCGCGATCGGCGAATGCTCGCTCGGCGCGATTCTCGTCGCGTGCAGCGAAAAAGGCATCTGCGCAATCCTGCTCGGCGACGATCCCGACCGGCTCGCGCGCGACCTGCAGGACCAGTTCGCGAACGCGCGGCTGATCGGCGACGATGCGCAATTCGCCAAGCTCGTCGCCCGCGTCGTCGGCTTCGTCGAAGCGCCGCAACGCGGCCTCGATCTGCCGCTCGACGTGCGCGGCACGGCATTCCAGCAGCGCGTCTGGGCGGCTCTGCGCCAAATTCCGGCCGGTGTGACTGCGAGCTACGGCGAGGTCGCCGAACGCATCGGCGCACCGAAGGCGGTGCGCGCGGTGGCGCAGGCCTGCGCGAGCAACAAGATCGCCGTGGCGATCCCCTGCCACCGCGTCGTGCGCAACGACGGTGCGCTGTCGGGCTATCGCTGGGGCGTGGAACGCAAGCGCGCGCTGCTGGACAGCGAGACGCAGGCATGACGGCGTCGGCAAGCGCCGGCGCGGATGCCGCGCCGGACCTCGCCGCCCGCATCGCCAGGCTGGACTGGACGCGCGTCG
>JAFEFQ010000154.1 GCA_018240505.1 Pseudomonadota bacterium | reverse complement strand
AGGCGCGCCACGCCTACACGCTGCACGCGGTCGACGCCGCCTGCGCCTATCCCGCCGACAACTGGCTGCAGCGGCCGACGGATTTTCCGGCGCGTGGTTTCGTTTGACGCCCGAGGAAAAACGCGTCGGCGTAGAATCGGTATCCGCTCTTCACCCCGAGGCCAGCACCATGGTCGATACCGCGCAGACGCAGGGTATCCCGCTCGCCGAAGTGCAAGCGATGCTCGCGCAGGAATGCGATCCGAACTCGGCGTTGCGCCAGTCGCTCGATCGCGGCTTGCGCGAACTGGATGCGGGCGAAGGCATTGCCGACGAGGATCTGTCGTCCTCGCCAGATCGCCCCAGCGGAAAATTTCCTCAGCCGGCGCTGTAGCGCCCGCCGCGCTCGCGCGCGCGGCCGAGCGCGACGAGCATGTCGAGCAGCGACGGCAGGCGTTTCTTCCACGGCCCGCGGCCGCTGAAACGCGCGGCGATCTCGTCGACGGACAGCGGCGCCGCCGCGCCGGTCAGCGCATCGGCCACGGCGCGCACCTGGTCCACCGCGTCTTTGGGCCAGGGCGTGGTCTTGCCATCGTTCGCCTTCGCGGCGTCGCCGCCGCGCTCGGGACGAACGCGGTTTTCCGTATACTCCCCGGTGTCCATTTCGGCCTGCTCGGGCTTCGCCTGCGCCTGCGGATTCTGGAAATCGGGCCGCAGCCAGCGCACGAGTCCGCGCGCCTCCTCGGCCGCGCGCTCGGCATTGAGCGCAACGAGGCGTTCGAGGATCGCCTCGTCGAAGGCGCGCTTCGCGTCCGCTTTCCCTTCTCCCGCCGGAAGGTCGAAGGCGCGCTTCGCCTCCGCTCTTCCTTCTCCCACCGGGAGAAGGTGCCCCGCAGGGGCGGATGAGGGCGAGGTTTCCGTAGCGCCGGATTTTTGCAGCCGCGCATCCACCCGCCCCCACAAATCCTCCAGCACCTGTTCGGTGCGTTCCAGCACATCGTGATTCCAATAGCGCACGGTTTCCACGCCGGCCTTGGCCAAAACCGCATCGCGCTGCGCATCGCGCGGCGAATCCAGATGCTGGCTGCCGTCCAGTTCCACGGCAAGCGCGAGTTCGCGGCAGTAAAAATCCAGCGTGTAGGGAGGTATCGGATGCTGTCGGCGAAATTTCATGCCATGCAGGCGGCGATCGCGCAGCAATTGCCACAAGCGTGTTTCCGCGTCCGTTTGCTGTTGGCGCAATGACCGGGCGAAGGCGCGCGCATCGTCGGGCAGAGGCGCTTTCGGCAGACGCTGTTGTGCGGCGCCCTCATCCCCGGCCCTTCTCCCGGCGGGAGAAGGGAGAAGAAGTGCGGCGGCGTTGCCGTGCGCCACGCGCAGCAGCGGCAGCAGATCGCTCCAGCCGTAGGCATCGAGCACGATCGCATCGAGTTCGTCGTGCAGCTGGCGCAGCACCGAGACGAGGCCGTGCTCGTGGATCGTGCGCTCCTTCGCCGTCAGTTCTTCACCGCTGCGCAGTTTGTCGAGCACGTTGTACATGCCGGTCAGCGTCAGATCGGGATGCGCGGCCTGCTGGCGCTTGCGGTGGGCGTCGAGTTGTTCGGCGAGGTCGCGGATGCGGGATTGCTGCTCTACGTTCGCAGCGGGAAACGGGAACGGTTCAAAGCAGCGTGAATTGTTGTAGACGGGATCGTTGCCTACGCCGAGACGCGAACCCGCAACCAATGCCCAAACGACATGAACACAACTCGAAAGGACACCCAAAATCGCGGAGTCATCCGTCGCGATGACGCGAATTTTCTGATCTGGAATGATGCCTCCATCGAGAAACATGAAAACTCGATGCTTCGCGGTCTCTGTTGTCCCGATATAACGACGTAGCCCAACGAGTGCCCGGCGCAAAGCCGGACGAGCCTCGGCGAAGAACCACCAGTTGTCACGATAGGACTTGCGCTTGTCGTTCGCCCGCGATGGTTTGACGCGCTCCAACAGCCATTGATAAGCCGCTGGAAATCTTGCGCGCAATTCGGGCTCGTCCATGCCGAAGAAGTCCAGCGCAAGAATGCCGCGTGGCGTGTACAGAATGTCCTTCCCATTTCTGTATGCACGCAAATGTGGCCTCAGTTCGGCCTCCACGCCTACTGACAAACGCTGCGCTTCCTCAGAATCAATCCAGAACCCATCTCCAAGCGGGATCATGCCCATGAACGACACGCCAAGATTTGCCCGCATGGGCGATGCATCGGCAACGTTCGAGCCTATGCGCAAGTCTGGATGCAATACGCCACATGTTTCGTGCAAGTCGACAGCGACTTCGCCGTCTTCTTCAACGCGCTCATCGACTACTTCCAGCAAGCGGCCGGGGTGCAGCCGAATATCACCCACCGTCATCGCTATTCGCACGGCCGCGCCGTCGGCCGAATCCACCCACGGGTGATCGGGAATCGCGAACACCAGCGACAGCGGCTGTTCTTTTCCTTCTCCCACCGGGAGAAGGTGGCGCGCAGCGCCGGATGAGGGCGGGTTGGCGGTGTGCTCTCCCTCATCCGCCCTTCGGGCACCTTCCCCCGGAGGGGGAAGGGAAGCGGCCAGCGCGGCTTCGATCACGCGCCGGTTGAAGGCCTGGCGGATGGAGTTGGTGGTGATGAAGCCGAAGCGTTGCAGCGCGCCGCGACGCGTCAGTAGCGCGGCGTGATGCCACCAGTACATGACGAAGTCGGCGGACTCTGACACGTCGTCCCACGTTGCGCGCAGCGCTTCGACATAGCCGTCGCCGAGCGCGGCACGCATGCGCTTGTTGCCGATAAACGGCGGATTGCCGACGATGAAATCCGCCTGCGGCCACGCGGCCCTGCGCGGATTGACGTAGCGTTCCAGCGGCACGCGCGCGGTTTCGTCGGGCACGTCTTCGCCGGTGACGGGCGAGGCCTTGTACGTCTTGCCGTCCCAGCGCGTGACCGGCACGCCGCGGTCGTCGGTGACGTATTCGACGTCGTCGTAGGCGAGCACGGCGTCGCGGCATTCGATGTTGTGGAAGTCGCGCACGACCGGCAGCGGCGGGTTGATGTTGCCGCGCGTGCGGTAGTGCCATTGGAGATATCCGATCCAGAGCACGACCTCGGCGATCGCGGCGGCGCGCGGGTTCAGCTCGATGCCGAGCAGGTTGTGCGGGTCGACGGTCTCGCCGCCCAT
>JAFEFQ010000153.1 GCA_018240505.1 Pseudomonadota bacterium | reverse complement strand
TGTACTGATCCGCCGCACTCGTCGCGCTGGTGCCGCCCGCCGTCGTCACCGTCACATCGACCGTGCCGGCACTGCCCGCCGGTGCGGTCGCGGTGACCTGCGTCGCGCTGTTCACGGTGAACGACGCCGCATTCGTCGCACCGAACTTCACCGCAGTGATACCGGCAAGATTCGCGCCCGTGATCGTCACGCTCGTGCCGCCCGCGAGCGGACCGGCGCTCGGCGTTACCGCCGTCACCGTCGGGGGCAAAACCGTACCGAGGTTGCCGCTGACGTCGACGCGAAAGTAAAGATTGCTCCCCGAGAGCGTTGCGTAGAGATAGCGCAAGTCGATCGCGCTCTCGCCGCTGGTCGTGTCGCCCGCGGGGTCCGTGGCCAGGGGCGCGAATCCGCTCCAGTTGAAAATCGCCGCACCGGCGACGCCGCTGACGAGAACCAGTCCCGCCAGCATGCGTTTCATCACCGGGCGCCGTACCCCGCGCGCGCCGAGCAGGAGGAGCCCGGCGCCGAGCAACAGCAGCGCGGGAAAACCGGTCGACGGCGCAGGCACGGCCGGCAGGAAATTCGCAAGCGCGAGCAGGATCGGTGCGCCGGCAGGATCGCCGTTCGTCGTCAACAGGACATCGTCGCCGGCCGCGCTGCGGCTCACTGCATACAGCCGCAGCGTCTGCGCCGGACCGACGCCGAAGGCCGCGAGCGTGTCGCTGGTTTCGATCGACGTCGTCCCGCCATTGCCAGCGCCGACACCGACCGCGCCCGCGCCTTCGACCACCGGCGCGCCGAAACTGCCGCCCGAACAGGTGCTGCGCGCGACCGCGGTGAGCGTCGGAGTTGCACCCGCGGACACCGTCGCGGTCAACACACTCTCCACGCCGGAGATCGTCGCGTTCGACAGCGCTACCGTGCAACCGGTCGCGGAATTGTTGTCGCTGTCGATGTAGACGGAATACGTGTACGTCTGCGCGTACGCTGGCGCCGCGGCGAGCAAGGCAACAAGGAAAAGTCCGACAAGCTTTCTCAACGCGTGCATCACGACCACCCCTTCGTCTGCGACGGCAACGACCCCAAAAAAAGCCAGCAATCATAGTTCCAACACTGGAACAAAAACAATTGTCGTGCGCGAGTGCAGGCTGCGGTTCTGCGCGGCGAACCGCCGTCGTGCCGCCGCGGCCGCTCCTTCACAACTCGACGATCGAAGAACCCGGTGCTTCTCTTCGTCCAGGCATTCCATCGCGAATGCCGATCCCGCGACAGTGAACTACGTCGCAGACCGGGCGGACGAAGCGCCGATGCGCGCAGGAAACATCGTCAGGTACTGGACGAAGCGCGGACGCGCCGTCCGGTTCGGGCTGCTCCCGTGCGGCAGCCCATGATGCCAAAGCACCATGTCACCGGCGTGACCGGGAATGGGGATGGCTGCCTCATGCGGAATCCGATCGTACGGATTGCAACCGGCGGGCAGTGCACGCAGCCATTCATCGAACTCGCGATGGAATCCCGGTACGCAGCAGAACGCCCCCTGATCGGGCCCGGTATCGGTGAGATAGAGGATTCCCTGAACGCCGAAACCGATCGGCGGCGTCGGCTCCGCGTCCCAATGCAGATGCGGCCCGGGAAAACGGAACGCGGCGTTTTCCGGCGGATTGAATCCGCAACGATCATTGGTCGCGATCAAATCGGCATGCCCCCAGAGCTGCGCACAGGCTTTGTGGATGCGCGACGACCGTCGGGCGACTTCCAGCGCGGCATGCTGGAACAACTGGACCATGATGCCCTGGCAGTGCCTGCGCGCGGGCCAGGTTGAAGGATCGCCCGCGTCGATGTCGATATGCCGGCAAATCGCTTCGACCGTTGCCGCGCACGCATCGGGCGGGATCGCCTCGCGCAGCACGACGTAGCCGTGCTCCTGCCAATCAGCCAGGTCGGTCGCGTCGAGCACGGCGGGCATCGTCTCGATCTCGGCATGGCGTTGACGCGTCTGCGCAGCGTAGGCCTCGCCCGACAGTGCAGCGTTGATCCGGTCGATGCGCTCGCGTTCGAGCGTTCCACCGTTGAGCCCCACGATCCATGCCTCGAATTCCTCGAAAGAACGCTCGACGGAAAGAAAGCGCGCCGTCTGTTCGATGCCGACGCCCAGACCGTGAATGACGACGCAGTCGCGTGTCCAATCGCCGGCACTGCGCCGGGCGCTTGCGCGCCGGTTCCAGCGCAGCCAGAGGCCATGCAGAGAGCGCACGCCGAGCATGCCGTCCCGCTGTTCGCAAGTCGTGGATTCCATGATGCGCAGTCTATCCGCCCTGCTTTCGCTCGCGCCAACCTGTCTGCGACGGCGATGGGGCGCGCAACGCGCACCCCGCCTGATCACAATCGAGGCCGCAGCCGCTTGCATCGCGCGGCGGCGGCGATCAGCATGCGCCCATGCAAACCCGACCCGCCCTGCGTTTCCGCCTGCTGCTCGATGCCGAACACGCGCTCGGGCCGGGCAAGATCGATCTGCTCGAGGCGATCGCCGCGACCGGCTCGATCGCCGCCGCAGGACGCACGATGGGCATGAGCTACAAGCGCGCCTGGCAACTCGCCGACGAGCTCAACCGCAGCTTCGCCAAACCGTTGATCGCGGCGAACAAGGGTGGCGAGCACGGCGGCGGCGCCGCGCTGAGCGCGGATGGCGAGGCCGTGATCGCCATTTACCGCGACATCGAACGCAAGGCGAAGCGGGTCTGCACGGCCGAATTGCGCGCGCTGTCGCGCCTGCTCGCGAAGTAAGCCGGCGCGGTGGCAGCCGCAACGACCGCGCGATATAGTCGAGCGACCCTATCGCCAGGAGTCCGCCATGCCTCGTCCGCTGCTCGCGCATCTGCCGCTCGCCGGTGCGCTGATTTTCGCCGCCGCCGGTGCACGCGCGGACGAACTCACCGTCTCCGCCGCGGCCAGCCTGACCAACGCGTTCACCGACATCGCCAAGGCCTGGGAGGCGCGGCATCCGGGCACGCATGTGGCCTTGAACTTCGGCGCCTCCGACGTGCTGCTCAAGCAGATCGAGCAGGGCGCGCCGGCCGACGTGTTCGCGAGCGCGGACGAGGCCACGATGGACCGCGCCGCCGGCGCCGGCCGCATCGACGCCGCATCGCGCCGCGATTTCGCCGCGAACACGCTCGTGCTGGTCGTGCC
>JAFEFQ010000152.1 GCA_018240505.1 Pseudomonadota bacterium | reverse complement strand
GCGAGGCCGTGCTGTAGACGTACTGGCCGTTGGTCGAGTTCGCGTACAGCACTTCGTCCGGATAGCTGTTGGTGACGTTGTCGGCGCCGAGCGTGAAGTCGAGACGCTCGCCCAAGTGATAGGTGGCCGAGATGTCCAGCGTCCATTGCGGGCTGAAGGTCTGGTCGCTGGCCGAATTCGTCTGCCACGAGCAGAACGAACCGTAGCGCGTCGCGGTAGCGCCGAAGCTCCAGTTGCTGACCTTGTAGTCACCGCCGAGCGCAAATTTGTCCTTCGGTGAACCGCAGGTGATGCGCCCCTGCTCGCCGTGGCCGATGCGCAGCAGGTTGAGGCCGCCCTGGCTCAGCGCGAGCGGGTTCGGCGCGATCGAGGTGATCGTGGTCTTGTTGTGGTTGTAGCTGCCGGTCAGAGTCAATTCGCCCGGACCGATGTCGAAGCCGTAGCTGCCGACGAGATCGACGCCGCGCGTGCGCGTGTCGACCGCGTTGGTGAAATAGCGCCCGCCGGTGACGCCCGGATAGCCGCGCGCGGCGAGGAAGTTCGTCACCGCGGTGCCGATCAGGTTTTCCGAGAGGATGATGCGGTCGGTGACCTTGATCTGGTAGGCGTCGAGCGTGATCGAAAGCCTGTCGATCGGCTGCGCGACGAAGCCGAGGCTGTAGTTGAGCGACTTCTCGGGTTTCAGCGGTTCCGCGCCGAGCGCGATCGCGACCGGATTGTTGACCGCGAACGTGCGCACGTCGAACGGCGTGTTGACACCGTTGACGGTGATGAAGTTGGTCGAGGTCGACTGGAAGAACTGCTGCGCGAGCGAAGGCGCGCGGAAACCGTTCGATGCGGTCGCGCGCAGCGCGAACGTGTCGGTGAATGCGTAGCGGCCCGAGAGCTTGCCCGAAGTCGTGCTGCCGAAGTCGCTGTAGTGCTCGTAGCGCGCTGCGGCGCCGTAGCTGAGCTTGTCGGTGAAACTGCCTTCGGCATCGACGTACAGCGAATAGTTGTCGCGGTCATAGTGGCCGGAGTCTTCGGGTTTGTAGCCGGGAAACACCTGCGCGCCAGGTGGCTGGCCGGCGAGCGGGCCGGCGAGGTACGAATTCGGCTCGCCTGGCCCTTGGTTGAACTTGTCGTCGCGGTATTCGCCGCCGAACGCGAACGTGACCGGGTAGGCGAGGCCGACGTCGAAATCGCGGCTGATGTCGGCGTTGAACACATTCTGGGTCGTCTCCAGCGCGCCCGCGTAGAAATCGTGCTGCGAGGTCACGCCGATGCTGCGGTTCAAGCTGTGCAGCACGTCGAACGACAGATGGTTGGTGCCGTAGTCGTAGGACAGGTCCCAGTTCCAGCCGCTCTCGGTGCGGCCCTTGACGCCGGCGACGAGCGAGCGGTCCTTGGAATAGTTGCGGATCAGCGGCAGGAAACCGTTCGGATAGACCGCGGGAATGTTGCGGCTGTTCTTCGCCGTGCGGTAGTAGCCGTTCGACCACGCATCGCGGTTGCTTGCCATGGCGAACGAGTAGAACTCGATGCCGTCGGTGAGCTTGTAGTTGCCGTTGTACGAGAACGCCGCCTGGTCGACCTGCGGATCGCCGACGCGGTTGACGACCTGGCCCGGCATCGCATCGGCGGCGAAGGTCGGCTGGCCGGGGCCGGTGATGTACGGCCGCGCGCGATTGGTGTTGTCCTGCGACAGGGCCTGCGCGGCGAGATGCACCGAGCCGCGATCGCCGAACGCGAAGCCCATGTCACCGAGCAACTGGCCTTGGGCGCCGTCGCCTGCGCTGTATTCGCCGACCTGGCCTTGCAGCGAGCCATGATTGGCGCCGCTTTTGAGCACGATGTTGACCACGCCGGCGATCGCGTCCGAACCGTACTGCGCGGCGGCGCCGTCGCGCAGCACCTCGACGCGCTCGACCGCGGAAACCGGAATGGCGTTGATGTCGACTGGTTGCGAGCCGCGGCCCTGGCTGCCGTTCAAGTTGATCAGCGCGCCAACATGGCGGCGCTTGCCGTTGATGAGCACGAGCACCTGGTCGGGCGCGAGACCGCGCAATTGCATCGGGCGTACGGCGTCCGTGCCGTCGGTGATCGCCGGGCGCGGGAAGTTCATCGACGGGACGAGTCGCGCCAGGGCATTGGCGAGTTCGACCGTGCCGGTCGACTGCAGCTCTTCCGGCGTGATGATGTCGATCGGCGCGAGCGATTCGGCGACGGTGCGGTCCTGCACCTTGGTGCCGGTGACGATGACGGCTTCCATTGCCTGGGTTTTCTTCTCACCTTCGGGAGCTTGCTGGGCAGTGGCGCTGGTAGCGATACCACTCACAAACAGGGCGCAGGCGGCGCAGAGCAGGTTTCTCTTCACGGTGCAGTCCTTTCTGGGGAACGGTTAGCCGATGTAACTATTTGTTACAATTAGGTGAAAGGTAGCGGCGGTGGCGCGGGCTGTCAATTGAGTTTCCGTCGAAGCGGCACCGGTGGTGGGAACGAGGCTTGATAATGCCCATTGCAGCCCCGACTAACCGCCACGGCTTCGCGAGACCTGTGTCGTCGTGGAGTGTTCCCATCGCACGATCTTGCGGAAATCCTGATGCCGATCTACGAATTTGAATGCGCCGCCTGCAGCAACCGTTTCGACCGCCTGCAGAAACTGAGCGACCCCGATCCGAGCGCGTGCCCGGCCTGCGGCGCCGAGCGCGTCTCGCGCCGGCTCACCGCGCCGGCATTCCGTCTTTCCGGCAGCGGCTGGTACGAGACCGATTTCAAGAAGGACGGCGACAAGAAGCGCAACCTCGTGGACAAGGCCGAGGCGCCGAAATCCGCTGCGGAATCGGCGCCCAAGTCCGACGCGGCCAAACCCGCAGCCGCGCCGGCGGCGGTGCCGGCAAAGCCGAAGGGCGATTCCGCTCCGGTGAACAAAAGCTGATCCGTCGCCGACTGCGGACTAAACGACGGCTCTGCGCGCGCCGCCTCATCTGTTCTCCCTCGAGCTGCCTCCGCTACACTGGCGGCGACTCAACCAAAGGGAGTGCGAGCATGTTGATCCGAATTCTTGCGATGGTTCTGGTCCTTGCGGCCGGTGCGATGTCGAGCGGCATGGCGCGCGCGCAGTATTACGGCAACGACAACGATCGCGGCTACGGCGGCGACATGATCGAGTGCAAGAGCAGCGGCTACAACTACCAGCGCTGCCCGGTGCCGTGGCGCGACGCGCGCATCGCGCGCCAACTGTCCGATACCCAATGTCGTCG
>JAFEFQ010000151.1 GCA_018240505.1 Pseudomonadota bacterium | reverse complement strand
ACGCGCAGGCGGCGCCGCGTTTCCGCATCGCCATTGTCCGGCAACAACACGAACGAACACGTCCGCTTCGAACCGGCGCGCAACACGAGCACGATCAGCGCGCCGAGCACGACCGCATGGCGCAGCTCGCCGACCTGTTCGCGCTCGAGCGCATCGCGCAGCCGCCAATGGCCGGCCGAGTGCCAGGTGACGCGCACGAACGGCGGATGCAGGAACCGCCACGCCGCATGCGCCACGTAGGCCAGCGTCAGCGCAGCCAGTCCGAGCCTGATCCAGAAATTCAATCCGCACACCGCGATCGCGACCAGCGCGAGCGCGGCGATCACGGCGAGGGCGAACAGCAGCCAGCGCGAAGGCCGGTAGTCAAACGCGATCGCGGCTACGGATTTCATCGATGATGCCGCGAAAACGCGCGTCGTCCGGCGCACCGTGGCCTTGCAGCCAACGCCACAGTTCCGGATCGGGCTGTTCCAGCAGTGCGCTGAATGCGGCCCGCGCCGCGTCGCCCGCCTGCGCGTAGCGCGCGTCCAGCCACCAGCCCAGCAGTTGATCGAGCTCGCGCATGCCGCGCCGGCAGCGCCAGCGCAGGCGCCCGATCTCACTCACCCGAGCAGGCCCCAGGCAAGCACGCCCCACAGCGCCCACAGCGCGAAGCTGCTGGCCAGATAGGCGTAGAACCGGTGCATGACCTTGTTGTAGCCGCAGTGGATCGCGCTGTGCACGATGCGCAGCCCGACGAAGGCCCACGCGAGAGCCAGCGTGAGCGCATTGACCTGCGCGGTCAGAAACGCCACGAGCGCTGCCGCATAGAACAGCACCGGCATCTCGAACAGGTTGCGGAAATTGTCGGCCGCGCGCGTGTCCTTGAGCCGCGCCGCGGCCTGCGCCGAACTGGCGATCGATTGCGGATGGATGCGCTCGCGCTTCATCTCGCCGATGCGCGTGACGTACATGCGCATCTGCACGGCGAAGGTCAGCGCCGCCATCGCAACGACTGGCCAGAAGATCAGGCGTGCATTCATCATTTCCCCTTCGCTCGGTTGCTTCCCTTCTCCCACCGGGAGAAGGTGCCCGAAGGGCGGATGAGGGGAAGGATTCGCAGATCGCAGCGCCGTCGAATCGTGCAACTCCCTTCCCTCATCCGGCGCTTACGCGCCACCTTCTCCCGGCGGGAGAAGGGAAGAAAAAATCACACTCCCTTGCGCTCGACCATCAGCTTCTTGATCTCGCCGATCGCCTTGGCCGGGTTCAATCCCTTCGGGCAGGTGTTGGTGCAGTTCATGATCGTGTGGCAACGGTAGAGCTTGAACGGATCCTCGAGCTCGTCCAGGCGCGCGCCGGTGTCCTCGTCGCGCGAGTCGGCGATGAAGCGGTAGGCCTGCAGCAGCGCCGCGGGGCCGAGGTACTTGTCGCCGTTCCACCAGTAGCTCGGGCACGCGGTCGAGCACGAGGCGCAGAGGATGCACTCGTAGAGGCCGTCGAGCTTGGCGCGGTCCTCCTTCGACTGCAGGCGCTCGCGGTCGGGTGGCGGCGGCGTCTGCGTGCGCAGCCACGGCTTGACCGCGGCGTACTGCGCGTAGAAATTGGTCAGGTCGGGCACGAGGTCCTTGACCACCGGCATATGCGGCAGCGGGTAGATCGCGACGTCGCCCTTGATCTCGTCGCAGGCCTTGGTGCAGGCCAGCGTGTTGTTGCCGTCGATGTTCATCGCGCAGGAGCCGCAGATGCCCTCGCGACAGGAGCGGCGGAACGTGAGCGTCGAGTCGATCTCGTTCTTGATCTTGATCAGCGCGTCGAGCACCATCGGCCCGCAGCTGTCCATGTCGACTTCGTACTCGTCGATATGCGGATTCTGTCCGTCCTCCTCGTTCCAGCGATAGACGCGGAACGTGCGCACGTTCTTCGTACCCGCCTTCGCCGGGTACTTTTTGCCTTTCTGGACCTTGGAATTCCTGGGAAGACTGAACTCGGCCACGGCTGTCTGCCTTTTTTGATCTGAAAGATGAAACGAATCGGCTTGCGCCGGAACAACCTTTCCGTCAGTACACGCGCGCCTTCGGCGGCACCGGCGCTACCTCGTCGGTCAGCGTGTTCATGTGCACCGGACGGAAGTCGAAGCTGCACGCGCCCTTGTGGTCGACCTTGACCAGCGTGTGCTTCTGCCAGTTGACGTCGTCGCGCTCGGGGAAATCCTCGCGCGCGTGCGCGCCGCGCGACTCGTGGCGCTGCTCGGCCGAGTTGATCGTCGCGACCGCGTTGTACAGCAGGTTCTGCAGCTCGTAGGTCTCGATCAGGTCGGAATTCCACACCAGCGAACGGTCGGCCACGCGCACGTCGTCGAACGAGGCGAACACCTTGTCCATCTTCGCGCAGCCTTCCTGCAGCGTCTTCGCGGTACGGAACACGGCCGCATCGCTCTGCATCGTGCGCTGCATGTCGAGGCGGATCTCGGCGGTCGCGCGCGAACCCTTGGCGTTGCGCAGCTTGTCGAGATTGGCCAGCGCCGCGTCGCAGGCGCCGGCCGGCAGCGCCTTGTGCGAGGCGCCCGACTTGATCGTCGCAGCCGCCTGGTTCGCGACCGCGCGGCCGAACACGACGAGATCGAGCAGCGAGTTGGAACCGAGGCGGTTGGCGCCGTGCACCGACACGCAGGCCGCCTCGCCGATCGCATACAGGCCCTCGACGACCTTGTCCGGGTCGTTGCCGACCTTCTGCACGACTTCGCCGTGGTAGTTGGTCGGGATGCCGCCCATGTTGTAGTGCACGGTCGGCAGCACCGGGATCGGTTGCTTGGTCACGTCGACGCCGGCGAAGATGCGCGCGCTCTCGGCGATGCCGGGCAGCTTCTCGTGGATCACTTCGGGGCCGAGGTGGGTCAGGTCGAGCAGGATATGGTCCTTGAGCGGGCCGACGCCGCGGCCTTCGCGGATCTCGATCGTCATCGAGCGCGACACGACGTCGCGCGAGGCGAGGTCCTTGTAATGCGGCGCGTAGCGTTCCATGAAACGCTCGCCGTTCGAGTTGCGCAGGATGCCGCCTTCGCCGCGCACGCCTTCGGTGATCAGGCAGCCGGCGCCATAGATGCCGGTCGGATGGAATTGCACGAACTCCATGTCCTGCAGCGCGAGGCCCGCGCGCGCGACAAGGCCGGAGCCGTCGCCGGTGCAGGTATGCGCCGAGGTCGCGCTGAAATACGCGCGGCCGTAGCCGCCGGTCGCGAGCACGACGCCATGCGCGCGGAACAGATGCA
>JAFEFQ010000150.1 GCA_018240505.1 Pseudomonadota bacterium | reverse complement strand
GCGCTGCGCCTGCGTCGCGAGGAACTGCTCGCCGAGCTGCGCCGCACCGAGGCCAGGCAGGCGCTGTCGAAGACCCAGCTCGAACGCCTGAGCAAGCTCGAGGCGAGCAGCGCGATCGCACGCTCATCGCTCGACGAAGCGCGCGCGACGCTGGAAACGGACGGCCAGACGTCCGCGCGCGCACGCGCGCAGCTGCGCCAGGTCGAATACGACATCGCCCAGGCCGATGTACGCGCGCCGTTCTCGGGCATCGTCACCGAGCGCTTCGCCCAGCGCGGCGAGTACCTGCAGGTCGGCGCGAACATCGTCCACTTCGTCGACACCGAGCACATCGAGGCGCGCGTGCAGGCGCCGCTCGCGCTCGCCGGCACGATCCGCCCCGGCATGCAGGTCGGCATGCGCAAGGGCAGCGCGGAACAGACCGCCACGGTGCGCGCCGTGGTGCCGGTGGGCGACGAACGCGCGCGTCAGTTCGAATTGCGCGTCGGCGTCGATCCCGCGTTCGCCCTCGTCGGCAGCGCGATCGAGGTCGCCCTGCCCGAAACCGTCGAAGCCGCGAGTGCGGCGCTGACCGTGCCGCGCGATGCGCTCGTGCGCCGCCCGGACCGCACCTACGTCATGCGCGTGTCGGGCGACAACAAGGCCGAGCAGGTCGTCGTCACGCCGGGCACGAGCAGCGGCGAGCTGGTCGAGGTGCGCGGCGCGCTCAACGTCGGCGACCGCCTCGTCGTGCGCGGCGCCGAACGCCTGAACGCCGGTCAGCTCGTCGCCGTGCGCTCGGGCAGCTGAACACCTGCCGCGCGTCGTGTGGCCATGCGCGCGCATTTTTTCCATTCGGCGACAAGGCTGTAATCACGCGCCGAATCCCGCACCGAGAGGTCGAGCACGGAAGATTTCGGCAGTTTCGGTGCCAACACCACGGCTCAGGCGAGCCGATGCGGGCAATCGAGTAAGCCGCATCCGCGCCTGGGCAGGTTTCCACCCCTCTCCCCCCTTCGAGGACCAGGTCATGAAAACGCATCTGCTCAGCATCGCAATCGCTCTGTCCGCCGCGACCGGCATCGCCCAGGCCGATCCGCAGTCGTCATTCCCGTCGGTCGTCGTGCACTCCGAACGTTCGTCCGCCAAGGCACTGCAGCACGGCTACACGCTCGAGTGCACACCACCGAACTCGGCCGCCGAGTGTGCGGCCTTCCACAAGGAAATCCGCCGCAATTTCACGATGGGCGAGATCCGCATGCTCTTCGGCGCCGCGACGGCCTCCCTTCTGTACAACAGCATTTCGTACGACACGGTCACGCGCCGCTACGACGACTTCGCGCGCAACTACGACGAACAGCACCTGACCGCGTTCGCGTCGAAATGACGGGTTCATCCGCTTCCTGTCCGCCCTGAGGTTCGCCCCGCATGCGCGCGGGGCGACTCTTCACCGAGGGTTTCCGCGCGAACCACGCCGCGCGCGGAAGTCCCACGGTTTGCTGTAGACGCGTCAGCTCGGGGACGTGCCAATGGCACTGTTCGATACGGCGCGTTGGAGCGTAGTGCTGCGCACCCGCGGCGGGCTTTACTGCTCCGCGAACCAGCCCACCACATCGACGACGACCTGGCTCGTGCCGGCGCTGCCGTTGTAGAACCCCACCTGCCCGTTCGCGCCGACCTTCGCGATGACGAGATTCGCGATCGTCTGGTTCGCGACGAAGTTGAGGTTCGATGCGAGCGGCCGGAATCCGTCCGCAGGCCAGGCCGTGAGATAGCCCGGTGCGGTCGGACCGGTCACCGTCACGTTGAGCACGACTGCACTGACTCCGCTCGCGGGCACGCCGCCTCGATCGAGCACCGTCAGGTTCACGCTGCCGGCACTTTGCAGTGCGCCTGCACCTTGGGCCTGGCCATCGACCGTGCTCGCGCCCGCACGCGTGTCCATGATGCGCGCCGGCACCAGCGGCGTCAGCTGCGAACCCGACGGGAACCAGCCCGCGACGTCCGCAACCACATCCGTATCGCCCGCCGAGTTGAAGATCGACACCTCGCCCGATGCGCTGACCTTGCTGATCACCAGGTTCGGGACAACGCCACCGGGCGCGAAGTTGAGGTTCGAGGCCAAGGGTTGCGCGGCATCGCTCGGCCACAGCGTGAGATATCCCGGCGCCGTCGGCTGCACGGCGGTGACATTGACGATCGTCGCGCCGACGCCACTCGACGGAATGCCGTCGCGTCCGCCGATCATCAGATTCAACGTGCCGCCGGCCGGCAAGGCGCCCGTGCCCTGGAACCGGCCATCGATCGTGCCGGCGCCCGCGCGCGTGTCGAGCAGGCGCGCCGGCGACAAGGCGTTGAGATCGGTGCCGCCACCGAAGTAACCCGCCACGTCGGCGATCAGGTCGGTCGTGCCGGCCGAGTTGTACAGCGACACCTTGCCATTCGTACCGAGCCTGGCGATCACGAGATTCGAAATCGTCTTGCCGGGGGTGAAGTTGAGGTTGGATGCCAAAGGCTGCGCCGTAGCGGACGGCCACGCGGTGACATATCCCGCCGCGGTCGGATTGGCCGCGGTCACGTTCAGCACCACCGCGACCACACCGATCGATGGCACGCCGCCGCGGCCGGCCACCGTCAGATCGACGACTCCGCCCGCTGCCGCTGCGCCGATGCCGGCAAACTGTCCGTCGATTGTGACGGCACCAGCGCGTGTGTCGAGCAGGCGTGCGGGGTTCAGCGGCACGTAACCCGCAGGGGACGACGGGACGACCTGGATCAAGCGCAACTGCTGCGGTGCCGGCGCGGTACTGTTGGAGCCCGCCTGCGAAGCACGCACGCCACACAATCCAGGAGCCGTTGCCGTCAGCGTCGTCCCGGTGACGATACAAGTGTCCGGTGTCCACGTGTCGAACGTCACTGTGCCGCCACTCGAAGCGCTTGCGCTCAGGAGCAATGCGCCGCCGGCCGCCAGGGTGGCCGGCGGTAAAAAGTCGATCGTCTGGCCGGCTCGGCCGGACTGACCGTAGCTGTTGTCGCCCCAGCACAGCACGTCGCCCGCCGTCGTCAGCGCGCAGGTGTGCAGAAAACCCGCCGAGATCGCCGCCACACCACCGCTCGACAACGCGGTCGGTACGTTCGCTCGGCCATTGCTGTTGTCACCCCAGCACGTCACTCCGCCCGCCGTCGTCAGCGCGCAGCTATGAAATCCGCCCGCCGAGATTGCCGCCGCGCCGCCGCTCACCAACGTGGCCGGTACACTGCTCTGGCCGTAGCGGTTGTCACCCCAGCACTGCA
>JAFEFQ010000014.1 GCA_018240505.1 Pseudomonadota bacterium | reverse complement strand
GTCGGCAACTACGACCAGACGCCGAGCGAGCGCACCGGCCTGTTCGCGCTGGGCAACTACAAGCTCACCGACAACGTCGAAGCGTTCATGGAAGTGTTCCACAACAAGACCGTGTCGCGCACCCAGATCGCGCCGGTGCCGCTGGACGCGTTCCAGGACAACCTGTTCATCCCGAGCAACCAGTACTACAACCCGTTCGGCGTGGCGTTCGGCAACGATCCCAATACCCCGGGCCTGCAGTACAACGAGTTCAAGACGCGCCTGACCAGCCTCGGCTTCCGCCAGACGAATTTCTCGACCACGCACGACCTGATCACCGCCGGTTTCAAGGGCAGCTTCGCCGACACGAGCTGGACCTGGTTCGCCGACGCCAGCTACGGCAAGGTCACCCAGCACGGTTCCAACGACAACTACATCAACTACAGCCGGCTGACCTCGAACTTCGCCTGCACCCAACTGTCGTGCAACCCGATCAACATCTTCAACATCTACGATCCGAACACGATCGAGCTCCTGCAGAGCGCGAAGACCAGCTACAAGAACTCGCCGCTCAACTACCAGATGAAGTCGGCCGAAGCCGGCGTCAGCTCGAACTCGCTGTTCACTCTGCCGGCCGGCGATGTCGGTTTCGCGGGCGGCGTGTCCTACCGCAAGGAGTACGTCAACTCGCGCGCCGATGCACAGCTGGTCAGCCAGATCACGCGCGACGCCACGGGCAACGTCGCCTCGATCGCATGCTCGGGCCCCAGCTCGATCTGCACCGCCGATGTTCAAGGCGGCTACAACGTCAAGGAAGCCTATGCCGAACTGCTCGTCCCGATCCTCAAGGACCGGCCGTTCGTGCACAGCCTGAACCTGACCCTGGGTGATCGCTACTCGAAGTACTCGAACTTCGGCAGCACCAACAACTGGAAGGCCGCGATCGAGTTCAAGCCGATCGAAGACCTGTTGCTGCGCGCCACCGTGTCCAAGGTGTTCCGCGCCCCGTCGGTCACCGATCTGTTCGCCGGCCCGGCCGCCGACTCGGCCACCGCCACCGATCCGTGCGGACCGGCTTCCGTGGCCAGCAACCCGGCCTGCCAGGGCTACGTGTTCGCGAACACCGGCACCAGCCAGACCAACGGCATCGTCAACGGCTCGGTCTATTCGAACGGCGCGTTCGGCACCAGGATCAACCTGCAGCCGGAGCACGGCAAGTCGTTCGACTACGGCCTCGTCTACGATCCGAACTGGCTGCCGGGCTTCTCGGTCAGCGCCGACTACTATCGCATCGTGCTCGACAACCTAATCGTGTCCGGCGTCGGCATCGCGCAGACGATCCTGACCTCGTGCTATTACGGCGTCCAGGAAACCTGCCAGCTGATCTCGCGCCTCCCCTCCGGCTCGAGCATGGGCCAGATCAAGTACATCTACGAGTCCTCGTTCAACGCCGGCCAGTTGACTACCGCCGGCGCAGACCTGAACCTGCGCTACCGCCTGCCGGAAACGCCGTTCGGCAATTTCACCGCGAACTTCCAGACGACGTACATCCAGAAGTACGACATCACCACCGGTGTGAGGCAGGGTTTCGCGGGGCACTACGACCGCACCTACGGCAACCTCGTGCGCTGGCGCGCGCTGGCCGGGCTCGACTGGAACTGGGGCGCGTTCAACGCCAACTGGACCGCGCGCTACATCGGCCGCGGCCGCGTCGGCTACGCCTGCAACGGCGCATCGGCGGCGGCCAACGACGCGGCGGGTGCCGACGGTTGCTATTCGCATCCGGAGAATGCGGTGCTGAACTTCGGCGCGTACACGTACCACAACATCTCGTTCGGGTACAACATCGAAGCGCTGAACACGATGATCCAGGTCGGCATCGACAACGTGGGCAACAAGCAGCCGCCGATCCTGTACCAGGAAAACGTGGCCAACGCCAACACCGACGTCAACACCTACGACACGGTGGGCCGTTACTACTTCGGCAAGGTCACGGTCAAGTTCTAGGCCCGGTTTCCCCGAGCCGCAATCCGGCGGCTCGGGGCCATTGCACGGACGACGCATCGTCACCGAACGCTGCCGGGCAATGCGCCCGGCAGTTTTTTTTTCAGTCTCCGATCGCACGCGGCATCGGTGCCGCGAAGGCACTCCGGCGCGATGCACTCGCGGTGGTGCCGAAACGCTGGCGATACAGGCGCGAGAAAGCGCAACGATTCTCGAAACCGCAGGCAAGCGCGATCTCGCCGATCGCCAACGGGCTCGTATGCAACAGGCGCTGCGCCCGCAACAGGCGTTGCCGCACGAGAAAAGCGTGTGGCGTCTCGCGATAGGCGGCGTGGAACGCGCGGATGAAATGCCAGGGCGAGTAGCTGGCGATGCGCGCGAGTGCGGCGTTGTCGAGATCGAGGTGATAATTGCAGGCCAGATGCTCGCGCACGCGTTGCAGGCGCAGGAACACGTGGCGCCGTTGCGCCCAAGTGCGCCCCGGGCAACGTGCGATCATTTCGTCGAGGCGAGCCTGCATGCCGTCGACTTCATCGAGTATGGCCTCCCATGCCGCACCATCGCCGCTGCGCACGGCCCGCACCAGCTCGAAGGCGCGACGCATTCCCGCATGATCGATTTCGTGCAGGGCCGGGAGCAAGCCGGCATCGGACATGCGCCCGGCACCCAGCGCACCGCGCCAGACCGCAGGCGCGCTGAGCAAGGCCAGCCACAGCGCATGGCCGCGACCGGTTGCGCGGATGCCCGCGTCCGCGCTGGTGACGCGCACCTCGCCGCGATGATGAGTGCTCTTGCCGTCGCCGACGGACAATTGCAGGCGGCCGCGCAACGGCAGCCACACGCCTGCGACCGGGCCTTCGATGCGTACGCTGGCGCCGCGACCGCCGCCGATGAGCAGGACCGGCCCGTCGACGTCCGCACGTTGCAGAGTCAGGTGGACGCCGTGGCCAAGGGTATGAATGCTGGGAGACATGATGCACCTTCATTGCGCGAAGAAGGTGTCGATTTACCCAGCCTGCCGAGCCGGTGTACGGAAATTGCCACGAAATCGCGCTGAAATTTTCCGGTGAAATCCACGAAATCGAAGCGCGACAACGACTTGGCCGCGGCGTGTGCGCCGGTACAAATGAAAACGGCCATCGGGGTCCCGGTCCCGATGGCCGTGTGAAGCTTCCACTGCCCGTTGGAGAGGGCGGAAACAGTGTGCGCCGCGGCGCGCCGCAGCGGGTTGCCGGAACCCGCGCGCGGGATGACCGAAATTGCCGGACTTGAACCGGCCCGGCCGGGGCGCGGATGTCGACTCAGTGCGCCGCCGCCCGCTCCAGTTCGAACGCCCCGATGTCGGTGTCCTGGTTCGCGACGTAGCCAAGGTAGATTCGCTTGTGCCCGGGGTCGACGCCGAAACTCACGCCACCGACGCTGATGGGGAATTCCGCCACCACGCGGTCCGCATTCTTCTGCGGATCGAATTCGTGCAGGATGACCGCGCGCACGTCGACGGGTATGAGATACCAGAGCTTGCCGTCGACGAGACGCCAGTCGCCGACCGTCAGTGCATTGATCTTGTCGGTCAGCTTCTGCTCTGCGCCTGTCGTTGCCGCCCACCGGAACAGCCCGTTGGTCCCGACGCGCGTGTAATAGACGAAGCCTTGCGTGGCATCGACCTCGGCCTGTTGCACGCCGGTGGCAAGTACGTTGTCGGACTGCCCGGCCTTGTCCGCCGATTCCCGCAGCAGGAGGCGCGCACCGCTGCTGCTGGTACCGACCGCGAGCAGAAAACTTCCCGGCTTCGGCCCGTAACCGCCGAACAGCACGTTTTCGTCCTTGCCGGAAATGTCGCGCAACCGGCGCGAGGCCAGATCGATCTCGACGAGGCGCGAAGTGGCCGGTTCCTCGCGGACGGTAACGACAAGGGCGGCCGAGTCGGCGCGCCAGACAAGGCCGGAAAGAACCGCATCGCGATAATCGGTCAGCGCTTCGGCGCTGTCCGTGGCGCTGTCGTAGAGCCACACCTGATTGAAGCCACTGCGATCGGAAAGAAAGGCGATGTGGTTGCCATCGGGCGACACGGCAGGCGCGGAGTCACTGCCCGTCGAGGCGGCCAGTTTGCGCGGTGCAGCCTGCGGCGAGTCGATGTCGACTTGCGCAAGCGCACTCATCGTGCGCTGAATCTGGTAGACAACGGTGTGCACGGCGCGCGCGGCATCGGGATAGATCGCATGTTCAACCCCGAGACGCTGCAACGGTCCGCCGTCGACGCCGACCGCATACAACTCGAACTTGCCGAGATGATTGGAGGAGAACACGAGCGCCGAACTGTCCGCCGTCCACGTGTAGCCGCGCAGCGTGCCCGACAGATGCGTGATCTGCCGCGCTTCACCGCCGTCCGCGCGCATGACATACAGGTCGCTGTACGGCGAAAAGCCGCGGCGGAACGCCAGCCAGCGTCCGTCCGGCGAATAGCGCGGCTCGATGTCCTGGTCGCCGCTCGCGCGCTGATACTGCAATGGCTTCCCGGTACCCGTGGCGATGTTCCATCGTGACAGGCTCACATCGGACTGCGTACCGCCGTCTCGCAATCCGATGACGAGGTCCTGGTCCCCTGGCGCAAAATCGAAATAGCTCGTTCCAAAGTCCTGGCAATTGCCGATCTCGCGCTCGTGCCCGCCCAGGCTCGACACGATGAAGAGGGTGCACTTGTCCCTGGAGATGCGCTCGTAGGCGATGTGACTGCCATCCGACGACCACACCGGACGGATGTCATGCGCCTTCTCGGTATGCGGTGCGAGCGGCACGAGCTGCGACGGCTCGACGCCGCGGATGAACAGCCGGTCGAGTCCGGTAGCCTCGATCAATTTGCCGAACGCCACACGTGTGCCGTCGGGCGAGATATGCGGCAGGATCTCGGCTTCGGGATCCGAAGTCAGCGCGCGCAGATTGGAAACCGTCCAGGGCGGCGGCGGCGAAACCCGGCCGCTGCGGATGACATACCACCCTGCCGCGATGGCGAGCGCGAGCAACAGTACGATGAACGGCAGTGCGAACTGCGTCCACTTCGCGGCAGGACGCGCGGCGGGCGCAGCCTGCGAAGACGCATGCCCTGCTGCGGCGGATTCCGTATTGGTGCCGGTAGCGAAGGCTCGCGCAGCCGCAGCCAGGACGGACGAAGTCGCCTCGTCTGCCTCAAGCGCGACCCAGGATTCGTTCTCTGCGCGCAGGGCCAGGTGCTCGACGCGGCCGAATGGAATCTCGTCGGCCTCGATCACCGAGACCTCAGCAAGCAGGCGGTAGCCGACCTTCGGGATCGTCTCGATGTAGCGCGCCGGTCTGTCGCCGTCGCCGAACGCACGGCGCAGTTCCTTGATCGCCTGGGTGAGTACGTCCGGCGTGGTGACGCGGTCCTTCCACACCGTTTCCAGCAGATCCTCGCGACCGACCGTGTTGCCGGCGTGACGCACGAGTTCGAGCAGGACCGCAACGGCCTTGCTGGTCAGGCGCGCGGGCTCGCCATCGCCGATCACGCGCAGCGCGCCGACGTCGACGGCATGGTCGCCGACGCGCAGGCGCAGGTTCTGCAGCTTGAGTTGCTCGGCCGAAGGCGAGCGGCGGAGCATTTGCAAGTTTGCGTTCATCGCCGGGAGTCGAAGCCGAAACGTGGGAACCCGGGGCGCGGAACGAACCGCTCGCCCTCGGGCGCTGCATCGCCAGTCTGGCTGCGGGAATCCGCAGCCACAAGTGCCATTTGGCACGCCGAAACGAGTACTGCTTCCGGTTGCGAGCGGCCGTTCGCCGATAGCCACTTCGGGTTCATTCAACGCGACGTTCTCGACCGGGAGCGATCGATTCGACGACGGATGAAGCGGGTGACGTGCATGCGTGCCTCCGTCCCGGGTTGCGCATGACGATACCGCCATGCGCGGGACACAAGGTTCGACGGGGATCGAATCGTGTCGATCTTCGGCAGGCTGCGAAATTACCCGCAGCCTGCCTCATGTGCAATTCTCGGCACGCACCGTCCCTTCCCTCGGGGCGACACGGCCGCTTATCTTTTCGTGAATACCAGCCGGCCGTGCTCGGCATCGATCGCAACGGTGTCGCCGCTCTGGAATTTGCCCTCGAGAATTTCCTTCGCGAGAGGATTCTCCAGCTGCTGCTGGATCGCGCGCTTGAGCGGACGCGCGCCGAACACCGGATCGAAGCCGACGTTGCCGAGCAGGTCGAGCGCCTTGTCGCTGATCGTCATCTGCAATTGGCGCTCGCCGAGGCGCTTGGCGAGATACGCGGTCTGGATGCGCGCGATCTGGCGGATCTGCGCCTTGTCCAGCGGGCGGAACACGACGATCTCGTCGAGGCGGTTGATGAACTCGGGCCGGAAGTGCGCCTGCACGACGCCCATCACCGCGGCCTTCATCTTCGTGTATTCCTCCTCGGTGTCGCCCGCCATTTCCTGGATCAACTGCGAGCCGAGATTCGAGGTCATCACGATCACCGTGTTGCGGAAATCGACCGTGCGGCCCTGGCCGTCGGTCAGGCGACCGTCGTCGAGCACCTGCAAGAGAATGTTGAATACGTCGTGATGCGCCTTCTCGACCTCGTCGAGCAGGATCACGCTGTACGGACGGCGGCGCACGGCTTCGGTCAGATAGCCGCCTTCCTCGTAGCCGACGTAGCCCGGAGGTGCACCGATCAGGCGCGCGACCGAATGCTTCTCCATGAATTCGCTCATGTCGATGCGCACGAGCGCGTCGGGCGAGTCGAACAGGAATTCGGCCAGCGCCTTGCACAGCTCGGTCTTGCCGACGCCAGTGGGGCCGAGGAACAGGAACGAGCCGTTCGGCCGGTTCGGGTCGGACAGGCCCGCGCGCGAACGCCGGATCGCGTCGGCGACCGCGTGCACCGCCTCGTCCTGGCCGACGACGCGGTCGTGCAGCACGTCCTCCATGCGCAGCAGCTTCTCGCGCTCGCCTTCAAGCATCTTCGACACAGGGATGCCGGTCCAGCGGCTGACGACTTCGGCGATCTCCTCGCCGGTCACCTTCTGCTGCAGCAGGCGGAAGCCGCTGGCCTCGGCTTCCTGCGCGGCGGCAAGCTGCTTTTCCAGCTGCGGAATCCGGCCGTACTGGATTTCCGCGACCTTGGCCAGGTCCTGCTTGCGCTGCGCGGCTTCGAGTTCCGCGCGCGCGTTCTCGATCTCTTCCTTGATCTTCGTCGTGCCCTGCACGGCGGCCTTTTCGGCTTTCCAGATCTCGTTGAGGTCGGAGAATTCGCGCTCGAGGCCGGCGATGTCGGACTCGAGGTCGGCCAGGCGCTGCTGCGACTCCTTGTCCTTCTCCTTCTTCAGCGCCTCGCGCTGGATTTTCAGCTGGATCAGGCGACGTTCGAGACGATCGAGTTCTTCCGGCTTGGAGTCGATCTCCATGCGGATGCGCGAGGCGGCCTCGTCCATCAGGTCGATGGCCTTGTCGGGCAGCTGGCGGTCCGGGATGTAGCGGTTGCTCAGCGTCGCCGCGGCGACGATCGCCGGATCGGTGATCTCGACGCCGTGATGCAACGCGTATTTTTCCTTGAGCCCGCGCAGGATCGCGATCGTGTCTTCCACGCTCGGCTCGCCGACGAACACCTTCTGGAAGCGGCGCTCGAGCGCGGCGTCCTTCTCGATGTACTTGCGATACTCGTCGAGCGTGGTCGCGCCGATGCAGTGCAACTCGCCGCGCGCGAGCGCGGGCTTGAGCATGTTGCCCGCATCCATCGCGCCGTCGGCCTTGCCCGCGCCGACCATCGTGTGCAACTCGTCGATGAACAGGATGATGTTGCCCTCCTCCTTCGACAGGTCCTTGAGCACGGCCTTGAGACGCTCCTCGAACTCGCCACGGAACTTCGCCCCGGCAATCAGCGCGCCCATGTCGAGCGAGAGCACGCGTTTGCCGCGCAGACCCTCTGGCACCTCGTCGTTGATGATGCGCTGGGCGAGGCCCTCGACGATCGCGGTCTTGCCGACGCCGGGCTCGCCGATCAGCACGGGATTGTTCTTCGTGCGCCGCTGCAGCACCTGGATGACGCGGCGGATTTCCTCGTCGCGGCCGATCACCGGGTCGAGCTTGGATTTCTCCGCGCGTGCGGTCAGGTCGATCGTGTACTTGTCCAGCGCCTGGCGCTGGTCTTCGGCGTTTTCGCTCTCCACTTTTTCGCCTCCGCGCATCTTCTCGATCGCCGCCTCGATCTTCGCCTTGGTCGCACCGGCCGCCTTGAGTGCCTGGCCGACCTCGCCCTTGTCGTCGACGGCCGCGAGCACGAACAGCTCGCTCGCGATGAACGCATCGCCGCGCTGCTGCGCGAGCTTGTCGGTCAGATTGAGCAGGCGATTGAACTCATTGGAGACATTGATGTTGCCCTCCTGCCCCTTGACCTGAGGCAGGCGCTCGATCGCCTCGTTCACGCGCTGGCGCAGTACGGGCACATTGACCCCGGCCTGGGCGAGCAGCGGCGCGGTCGAGCCGCCCTGCTGCTCGAGCAGCGCCGCCATCAGGTGCGCCGGTTCGAGCATGTTGTTGTCGCGCCCCACGGCCAGGCTCTGCGCGTCGGCAAGCGCCTGCTGAAAACGCGAAGTCAGTTTGTCTTGTCTCATGACGGGATTTCCCACAAAAAGTATGGATTTTTTTGCGCGCAACACGCGCAACGCGGCACGCCGCCGCAACTGACTTCCATATGGGTTCGCGTCCACGCGATTCAACGCATCGCCTGCGCGTGTTCGCGGCCATTCATCCATCGCCGCTCTGCGCTATGGTACGCATCCTGCCTGTGCATACGAATCTGCCATGTCCGCTTCCCGCCTCCTCGCCTGCCTTCCGCTTTTCGTGTTCGCCGCCACCGTATCGGCCGCCTCGCTGTCCGCGCGGGAGCAAAAAATCGCCGCCGCGGTGGATGCCGATCAGGCCCGCAGCGTCGCCTTGCTCCAGCGCCTGGTGGAGCAGAACAGCGGCACCTACAACCTGCCAGGCGTGGAAGCGGTGGCGCGCATGCTCACGCCCGAATTCGAGGCGCTCGGCTTTCGCGTGCGGTGGAAGCCGATGCGGCAAACAGCGCGTGCCGGCCATCTGGTCGCCAGCCACGCCGGCTCCGGCAAGGGCAAGCGCCTGCTGCTGATCGGCCATCTCGACACGGTGTTCGAGCCGGACAGCCCGTTCAAGGGCTTCCGCCGCGAAGGCCAGCACGCGATCGGCCCAGGCGTCGGCGACGACAAGGGCGGCGACGTGGTCATGCTCGCCGCGCTGCGCGCGATGCAGGCCGCCGGCACGCTGCGCGACGCCGACATCGAAGTCGTGCTGACCGGCGACGAGGAAGACGTCGGCAGCCCGCTGGCCAGCGCGCGCGCCGATCTCATCGCGGCCGGCAAGCGCGCCGACGTGGCGCTGGATTTCGAGAACCTGGCCCAGGAGGACGGGCACGACATGGGCTCGATCGCGCGCCGCTCGGCCAACGTGTGGACGCTGACCGCGCGCGGCAAATCCGGGCACAGTTCGACGATCTTTTCCGCATCCGCCGGCGACGGCGCGATCTTCGAACTCGCGCGCATCCTCGATGCGTTCCGCAACGAGCTGCCGGAGCCGAACCTCACCTTCAACGTCGGCCTGCTCGGCGGCGGCCAGCAGGCGACGTTCGACGCCGGCAAATCGCACCTCACGGCCAGCGGCAAGGACAACATCATCCCGCCGATCGCCGTCGCCAGCGGCGATTTCCGCACGTTGAGCGCGGAACAGACCAAACGCGTGCGTGGGAAGATGCAGGCGATCGTCGCGCGCCACCTGGCACAGACCGATGCGGTGCTGGAAATCGAGGAACACTACCCGCCGATGGCGCCCACCGCCGGCAGCCGCGCGCTGCTCGCGCAACTCAACGCGGTGAACCGCGACCTTGGTTTCGCGGAAATGGGCGAACTCGATCCGCTCAAGCGCGGCGCGGGCGACATCGCCTTCGTCGCCGCCGACGTCGACGGCCTGGTCGGCATGGGCGTAGCCGGCGAAGGCGCACATGCGCCTGGCGAATCCGCCGACCTCGATTCCATTCCGCGCCAGGCCAAGCGCGCCGCGATCCTGATGAGCCGGCTCGCGCTCACGCCGCGCTGACGCTGCGCACAAGTGGGCGCGGCACCGCCGGCACTAGCTGCGCTTGCGTGCGGCGCCGGCAAGAATGCCGCCGCTGAACAGCAGCATCAGCGAAAGCACGAGCAGCGATTTCAGGTCGAGCGCAGGAGCAGGAACCGCCGGCGGGATGATCGTCATCGTGGTCGTCACATGGGCCGTGTTGTCGCCCAGCTCGCTCGGGTCTTCGGTGTACGTCGGATTGCCGGGCGTGACAGCAATGGTCGAGGTATTGGTCACGCTCGTGCCCGTCCGCGGCAGGGTCGCCGTCACCGTGTAGGTGAGCGAGCTGCTCGCGGGCATCGTCAGCGCGGCCGCGATGCTGCCGCTGCCCGATAGCGCCGGGCAAACGGCCCCGCCGCCGCCTGCGCAGGTCCACGAAAATGCGGTGTAGGCGCCGAGCGGATCGGCGATCGTTACCGGCACCGCAAACCCGGTGCCGTTGGTGAAGGTCACCGTGTACATGGCGGTGCCGCCGTTGACGCCGGTCGGGCTGCCGCTCTTGGTCGTCGACAGGTGCACCGCGCCGTCGATGACGAGCGTCGCCGTGGCTGGATCGACGTTGTCGCCTTGATCAGTCTTGAGGCCGCCGGCCGGAATCGTGTTGGTGTAGCTGCCGGACGTGCCGGTCACCTGCACCGTCAACTGGCAGCTGGCGTTGGCGGCGATGGCACCGCCGGTCAGCGTGAGCGTGGTGGCACTGGCCGCGGGCGCGAACGTACCGCCACAGGTGTTGCTCGCCGCGGGCGTGGCATACACATAGGTGCCGGCGGGCAGCGCATCGGTGAGGCTGACGCCGCTGAGCGCCGTGGCCGCATTCGGGTTGCTGAGCGTGATCGTCAGCGTGGTCGGACTGCCGGCGTGGATCGGGCTCGCCGAGAACGCCTTGCTCACCGTCGGCGGCACGACCGCGGTGACGGTCGCGGTCACGCCGTTGGTGTTGATGACGGCATCGGCGTTGATGTTCGACTGTTTGTTCACGTAGGGGCCGGGCGCTGCGAGCAGCACCGGCACGGTGATCGTGCAACTGCCGTTGGCGGCGACGTCGCCGCCGGCGATCGACAGCGTGTTGCCGCCGACGGTCGCGCTGGGCACGCCGTTGCCGCAGTTCGTCGACGCCGGCCCGGCGACGGTCATTCCGGACGGGAACGTGTCGGTCAGGCTGAAGTCGTTCTGTGGGCTCGTGTTCACGTTGGTGATGGTCAGGGTCAGCAGGCTGGTCTGTCCCACCGAGACCACAGCCGGCGCGAACGATTTCGACAGCTGCGTATTCGGCAACACCGTCAGCGTGGCCTGCGAGGGCGAGGCATTGGTGGTGCCGCTTGCCGAACTGATCGCGCCAACCGGGATGACGTTGGTCTTGTTGCCGGTCGTGGTGGCGACGACGTAGAGATCGACCTCGCAGGTGTTGTCCGGCACGGCGTTGATCGACGCGTAGTTGGTACCGCGGAAGCGGAAACCGGACACGGCGAACGAACCATCGCCCGGATTGGCCGTGATGTCGGCCGGCGCGCTCGACAACGCCGGACTCGCCGACCCGTCGGCCGGTCCGGCCTTGCGGCAAGTAGTTGTCGCGTTCGGATTGGGGGCGACCACCATCCCGGCCGGGAAGGTGTCGGTCAGCGCGATCCGGTCCTGCGGACCCGTGCTCGCCGGATTCGACGTCGATGAGAACGTGAGCCGCAGCAGCACCGGCGCACCGCCGTTGGCGTTGCTCGGCACGAAGGCCTTGACCACCTGGATGCCCTGCGGCTGCTTGGTGAGAACGGCAGTCACCGGCAGCGGATTGCCCTGGCCCTGGTCGTTCGCGACCGAACCGGCGGCGATCGTGTTGGTGATGTTCGTGTTGGTCGCCGATCCGCCCGTCTGCTGCACGTCGACCGCGATCTGGCACGTGCCCGGCACCAGCGGCGAGCCCGAAGCGGCGGGAACCGTGCCTGCACTGATCGACACGCTGGCCGCGCCGGGCGTGGCTGTAACGATCGCGTTGTGGCCGACGTCGTCGCAGGTGTTGGTCACGTTCGCCGGATTGGCGACGGTCAGCGTGCCGAACCCGGCGCTGGACGGGAACGCATCGGTCGCCGCAAGGCCGGTGATCGGCGCGGCCGACTTGTTGCTGAAGCGGATGTAGAGGCGCGTCCTGCCGCCCTGGCTGATGATCGACGGATCGAAGAACTTGCTCGTGTCGAGATCGGACACCACGGCCACGCGCGCATTGACGGCGCTCGGATTGGTCGCGCCTTCGCTCGTGGTCAGGTTGTTCGCGGCGATCGTGTTGGTGTAGTCGCCGGCCACGGTGCTCTCGAGCTGGATCGCGTAGAAGCAGCCGCTCTGCGCGGTCGTGTTGGCGCCCGAACCGTTGCGCACGTCGAAACCGGAATAGGTCAACACGTCCTGGCCCGAGCCGTTCTGCGTCACAACGACGCTGCCGATGTTGCCGCCGCCGGTGCCGTTGCCGCATCCGGCGTTCTGAATGGCGTTGTCGCTCGGCGGGTTCTGCAGATAGCGCACGTTGAGCGGCTGCACGGCTTTCACGTTGAGCGGCAGCGTGTCGGTGATCGTGCCGCCGGTGTAGCCCTGGTCGAAAACGCGGTTCCACACCGAAACCTTCATCCAGAACTTCTCGCCCTTCTGCACGAGCATCGGCGTGCCGGTGCCCGTCTGTCCGTTCGTGGCGTTGCTGGTCGAACCGTTCGTGCCGTCGCGCCAGAAACGCTTGTCGATGCCGAGGGAGCCGACGCCGGGACCGGGGCCGCCGGAAGCCGTCGCCGTCAGATCGGCCGCGGTCGAGTTGGTCGGCTGGATGCCGCCCGCAAAAGTGACATCGCTGCTCGAAATCGAATTGGTGGTCAAGGCGAACGTGGCCGTCGGCTTGACCCAGAATTCGATGTAGCAGGACCCGATGCCCCCCGCCGTCGCGGCCGGCACGCTGATCGAATTGATCGTGACCTGGGTCTGGGCGCCGCTCGGCGCGGTCGTCATCGTCGGCGAACCGCAGGTTCCGCCTACCGCGGTGCCGACATTCACGACATCGTTCGGCAGCAGATCGACGAGCGTGCCGCCGGTCAGCGCGGTACCGACGTTCGGGTTGCGGAAATACACGCGCATGCGCACAGGCTGATTGACCTGTACGCTCGTGGCGCCGCCGCTGAAGCCGGAGGGCGTGGGCGAATCCTTCGTGCGCAGCGTGCTGCCATCGAAGAACGCCTTGGTCATGCTGAACGAGCCGACCGTGGTGAGCGTGGCGCTCGCACTGCTGCCGTTGGTCGACGCCTCGTTCGACTGCACGGCGCCAGCCGGAATCGTGTTGGTCAGCGTGGCGTTGCCCCCGGGAGTGGGCGCCTGCACCGTGGCCGTGATCGTGCACGTGCCGCCGGCGGCGATCGTGGCGCCGGTCATCGACAGCACCGATGCGCTGCCATTGGAAGCGGCCGCGCCACAGCCGCCGAAGGTCGGCCCGCTGGTGACGGTCAGGCCGAGGCTGGTCATGTCATCGCTCAGCGCGACGCCGGTCAGCGCGAACGCGGGCGAGGGATTCGCGATCCTGAGAGTCAGCGTCGCCGTGCCGCCGGCGGGGATGGTGGCGGAGCCCGCGCCATTGAACTGTTTGGTCAAGGTGGCGTTCACCGGCGCGCGTACCTGCAAGGTGGCGCTGAAATCCTGCGACTGGAACGTTCCGGCGGTGCCGCTCGCGGTCGCGTTGGCGCCGGGCACCTGATTGACGAGATTGGTATCGGCGCCGAGGACGCCGGAATGCACGGGAATCGTCATCGAGCAGTCCGGGCCAGGCTTGGGCGCGGGCGCGTTGTTCGGCACCGCCGCACTCGTGAACGTCGCGGTTCGATACCGCGTGCCGGCGATGGGATCGCCGAACGTCCACGTGCCGGTCGTGCAGTTCGCTCCGACCGGAGCGCCGATCGCATCGTTGGAGTCGTACCACAGTTGTCCGGCCGGCGTGGTCGTCGGCAACGTGTCGGTGACGGTCGCATTCAGCGTGCTCGTCGACGCGTTGAACAGGTCGAACTGCAGTTGCGACTGGGAATTGGGTCCGATCGTGGTCGGGTTGAACTTCTTGTTCGCGAGAAAGTTTTGTGCCCACGCGGTTTGCGCGAACAAGACCACGATCAGCAACGCCGCAGTGCGAGCGAGGAAACGGGCGGCGCCCGAACGGTTGGCAAATATCATGAGGCCCTCAACACGTTTACTTGTAGACAGATCCGATCAAACGACAAAGCTCAAGCCCGCCATACGATATCCGGAATGAACGCAGCGGACAACCTTCTGCCACGCTCCTCATGGAAGCGGCGCGAACACTCGCTGCAGCCGGTTGCGGCCCGAGAACGGAACGCGAACGGGACTTCACGGCGACGACACGGGCGATTGGGAACCGCCTGCACACCGCCGGACGCGCTTGCGACCGTCTTCGACGAACTGCGGACGGATCAACGATGTCGATGCTGCGAGAACGACTGCCGCCCATGCCCATCGTCATGCGCGGGAGACATCGTTTCGAGTGACCATCGGCGCCCCAGCTTCTTCGAAGGCAAAACGCGTCGCGCGCGCAACGGAAAGGCGTGGCCCCATTTCCGTGGCGCGGATGCTAAGAGAGCGCGTGAGGGGAAACACTCACGAAAACTTGCTCGCGTTTCACATGGAAGGCGATTTCCGTACCGTGGTGCACGGTCGCGTTGCATTCGCGGCGGCCGCCGCGGCGACGAGCGACTTATTCGCCTTCGTTGCCGATGAAGAGAACGTAGCCGCGGCTGCGCACGGAACGCAGCGGCAGGGATCTTCCAAGCTCGCCGGCGACCTTGCGGCGCAGACGGTGGATCAGCATTTCCAGACGATGCTGGTCGACGTCTTCGACCGCCGTCACGAGCACGCGGATCAACTCGTCATGGGCAACCAGATCGCCAGGCGTTTCGAACAGGCGTGCGAGCAGGCGCCGTTCGGAATGATTGAGCGCCATGCTGCGACCGTCCGGCGCACACAGGCGCCAGCCTTCGGACGCCAGACGCCATTGCGGCGTCTCGTTTTCTCCCGCCCCCATGCGCACGCGCCGTGCAAGGCTGTGCAAGGTCGCGACAAGCACCTCGACCGCCACCGGTTTGACCAGCCACGCATCGGCCGCTTCGCTCAGGCCCTTGACCTGATCGGCCGCCGCGCGCCGCCCGGTCAGCACGACAATGCCGGTCGCTGCCTTCTCGCGCAGCGTGCGCGCCACAGTGAAGCCATCGACGTCCGGCAGATTGATGTCGAGCACGAGCAGATCGAAGCGCGTCGTCTCGACCGCCTGGTAGAGTTCCTCGGCGACCTCGAATCCGTGTACGTCGAAACCGGACTCGCGCAGTTGCGGAACCAGAATCTCCTCACGCAACTCGGCATCGTCTTCGAGCACGGCGACTTTCAGCTTCGCGGCCGGCTGTTCATCGTTGCTTCGCGAAGCAGCCGTTCCATGCGAACGGCCTGCAATGGAACTGGAGTGTGGCGGAGAATTTTCCGGGCTCATCAGAACTGCATTCATTGTCGCTGCGCGCGGCCGCACATCCAGCCGGCACGGCGTATTCCGTTGTTGTCGAAGCGCGGCGAGGACGCAAGCATTCCCGCTCTTCCAAGTCCACTGCAAGCAGCGAATCGCAATCCTCGCCTGCTTGCGCAACTTTTGTAACTTACCAGATGCGCCGGTCCGGGGCACCTCTGCCTGCTTTCGGCCGATGTACGCGAGCGGCTCGGCCGCGCGATAATCCCTGCATGTCGCTTCCTCGCCAGATCGCCGTTGCGCTGATCGCCTTCGGGCTGATTCTGCTCGCGATCAGCCACTACCACTACGGCCTCGCCGCGCAGTCGGGGCTGCTGCTTGGCATCGTGCCGCTGCTGTTCGCCGGACTGCTGCTCGGCCGCACCGGGCTGTGGCTGACGGTCGCAGTGTATTTCGCGATTCTCGTGATCGGCAGTTGGGCCGATCTGCGCCATGGCGTCGCCGGCGTGTCCACGTTCGGCGATGCGCTGTCCGGCTTGGTCCAGCCCACCATGGGCTACGCGATCGTCGCGCTGATTCTCGACCGCCTGATCTGGAAATCCGACATCAGCCGGCGGCGCAGCCACGATTTGGCGTTGCTATGCCGCCAACTCGAACTCGAGATGCAGGAAAAGGAGCGCTCGCAAGCACAGTTGATCCATTCCCAGCGCATGGATGCGCTGGGCAAGCTTGCCGGCAACGTTGCGCACGACTTCAACAACCTGCTCAGCGTCATTCTCGGCTATGCCGGGCAGCGCGATCCGCCGACACACGACGGCAGCGCGGCAAAGGCGCGCATGACCAGGATCGTCGCGGCGACCCGCCGTGGCAAACAATTGACCGACAAGCTGCTCACGCTCGCGCGCGTGAACGCGCCGAAGCGCGAGACCTTCGATGCGAACGGTGCGCTGGGTGATCTGCTGCCGATGATCGAGTCGATGTTCGGCGCTCGCATCAGCGTAACGATGGCGCTTTGCGAACCTCCGGCATGGGTCCGCATGGACTACGCCGAATTCGAAGCCGCCGTACTCAACCTCGCCAAGAACGCTGGCGATGCGATCGCGGGCAACGGCACGTTTCGCATCGAAAGCGAAATCGGCGGCAGCGAAGTACGCCTGCGCTTCGCCGACGACGGCTGCGGCATGCCGCCCGACGTCGCCGCTCGCATCTTCGAGCCGTTCTTCACGACCAAGCCGCCGACGCAGGGCACCGGCATCGGCCTTGCCGTGGTCTATCGCACGATCGTCGAGTCGGACGGCCGCATCGAAGTGGACAGCACGCCGGGGCAAGGCACCTGCTTCTCGCTGCACTTGCCGCTGCGCGAAACGCCGGCGTATGCGATCGCCGTGGCGAACGTCTCAGCGGTCTGACGAACCGGACTTGCGCAAGCGCGCAAGCAGGGCATCGTCCACATCCGAACCGCGCCGCTCGCGCGTCAGCCACAGCAGCGCGAGCAGACTCGCGAAGCTCGCCGCCATCAAAAGCCACTGATATTTGTACCAGGGCCGCGGACGGTTCAGGCGCAGCGTTGCCGACGGCGACCATGCCCCCCCGAGTTCGCGCGCCTGCACTTCGAATTTCAGCGGCCCCCACGGCACGGCAGGCAACAGCACGCTGCGGTTGCTGTCGGCGTCGATCCAGTCGGCATCACCGCCTTCAATGCCATCGACGCGATAGCGATAGCGCACCTTGTCGGGATTGAGCAGGTCGATCGCACCGTAGCGGATTTCCAGATTGGACGCGTTGACGTCCAGACTCGCAGGCTGGAACAAATCCAGGCGGCGCTGCGACACCGCTGCGTGATCGACATAGGCGACGGGTACGCGGTTCGCAGCCCAATTCCGCAGTTTGGCGGGTTCCACGCGCGCGAATCCGATCATCATCGAGAACCACAAATGCCCTGCGCCGTCGTCGGCGCACGACGGCGCGGCGCCACCGTTGAACTCGGACGGATCGAGTCCGTCGCCCGCGGTCAGCGTGAGCACGCTCGGTCCGTCGGCATCGATGTGCCGGTCGAGCAGTCCGATGCCGCGGTTGCCGGCCAGCCAGAGACGGCCGTCGGCATTCGGCAGGATGCAGGAAACGGTGTCGTCGAACAACCCGGTCGCCTCGGTGTACTGACTGACCACGCCGTGCTCGATGCGGACCAGCCCGTTGCCGTAAGTGCCGATCCAGATCGTGCCATCGGTATCTTCGTACAGCGCGCGGAAGAAGCGTCCGCGAATGCCCTGTGCGGGCGTCCAGCGCTCGACGACGGCGTCGCCGACGACGCGAAACGCGCCACGATCGCCGACCACCCACACGCCGCCCGCGCGTGCATCGACGATGCTCTTGACCTCCATGCCGGCGAGTTCGGTGATTTTTTCGACGTCGTCGAACTGATCATCGCCGGTCAGGCGCAGGCGACCGACGTAGCTCGAATTCGCCACCCACAGGCGACCATCCTTCGCCTTCCAGATGCCGACGTAGGTCTGCGGCGACCAGGCGGCAACCCGCGCAAGGCGATCGTCGACGAGGCGCGTCAGCGCCCCTCCCTGGATGCCGACCCAAAGCACGCCGGCATCGTCGCGCAACAGGCTATGGATGCATCCTTGCCTCATCGCCGCCGCAGTCGTGACGATATGGCTGCCATCGGCGCGCAAGTGCCACAGATCCAGGCAGCCCATGACCAGCCAGAGGCCGCCCTCGCCGTCGGCCGCGACGACGCGCCCGGGCAATTCCGGCGCCGTCGTCGAACGCAACGAGCTCACGTGCGACGGACGCAGACGCCATAGCCCGTTGCTGGAGGTACCGAACCAGACTCCGCCCTCGCCATCGGCCATTGCACTGACGGCGGTCAGGCGCTCCATCCCTTCGATCGGGCTTTCGCGGCCGTCGGCAGCAAGACGGCGAACACCCGCGCTGGAGTCGGACAGATACATGCCGCCCGCGCCGTCGTACATCAGGTGCGCCTCCGCCGGCAGATTGCCGCGAATGAAAGTCCAGCGGTCGTCCGCCGCGATATAGCGATACAGGCTTCCGTCCTCGACGATGACCCAAAGCGCCACGTCGTCCGACCTCATGTTGCGCACGCCGGCGTATCCATTCGGCAGACGCACGCGCTCCGCACCCGAGGCGGACATGCTCGCCAGACCCATTGGCCCGCCGATGAACACCTTGCCGGCGCAGTAGGCGCTGAGGCCGAAGCCGTTGAACTCCTTGTCGTAGTGCGTTTCCCGCAGCGTTTCCGGATCGACGCGATAGAGGCCGTTCCGCGCCACCACCCACATGTCATGTCCATCCATGGAAAACACGTCATTGCTCTGACAATTGCCACCGCAGACCGGCAGATGCCGGAAACGGCCATTCTCGTAGATGGTAACGCCGGCGTCCTCGGTGGCTATCCACATCCGGCCGCGTTCGTCCTCATGCAGCGAAATGATGCGCCGGCTGATCGGGCCGTCGCTGCTGCCCTCCTCGGCGGCGCGAAACGTACGGAACTCCTTCCCATCGAAACGCACCAGCCCACCGAACGTTCCGATCCAGAGAAACCCGTCGCGCGTGCGCAGCATCATGTTGACGCTGAGTTGCGGCAGGCCATCCTTGTCGTCGTAATGACGCAGCACCACGGGGGAGCGCAATTCGAGCCCCCCGCTCGGCGCACGTGTCGCAGCAGCCACCGGCGTCGCGGCCGCTGCTTGCAGGGCACCCAGCATCGCTGCATGGACGAGGAATCGCTGCGCGACCCTCGCCAATCGGCGCGCCGGATCGCGGAATGCACGCCGAATCATCGCGTCGTCATTTTCCGTCGAGCCAGATCATGCTGGCGAAACGCCCGGTGCGCGAAACACGGCGATACGAATAGAAACGCGGGTCGGCAAACGTATCGAAACCGCCGCCATGAATGCGGACGATGCCGAGCGCGGCGAGACGTCGGCGCGCTAGCGCACAGAGATCGCAATGCCAGTGGCCGGGCCGCGTCGGCGCGAACGCATCTGCATGACGCGCATCGACGGCAAGAAATGCATCGCGCACCTCGGCGCCGACTTCATACGACGCCGCGCCGATCGCCGGCCCGAGCCAGACCAGCAATTTCGCTCGTGGCGCGTGCAGACTCTCGATGCAGCGCTCGATCACGCCTGCGGCGAGTCCGCGCCAGCCGGCATGGATCGCGGCGATTTCGCTGCCGTCGTCGGCACAGACGAGCAGCGGCAGGCAATCCGCAGTCATCACGGCGAGCACGACGCCGGGCATGCGCGCGAGCGATGCGTCGGCGTTCGGCGGGGCTTTCGCCATTTGCGTCGCATCGAATGATGCGACCCGCGTGCCGTGCACCTGGCGCAGCCAGCGCGGCTCACCGGGCAGATCCAACAACGACACGAGCGCCGCTTGATTGGCCGCAACCGCCGCCGGATCGTCGCCGCAATGCGCGCCGAGATTGAACGCATCGAACGGTGCCCGCGATGCGCCGCGCAGGAGTCGTGTCGTCACCGCCGCGCGCACGCGCGCGGGCGCGGGCCAGTCGGGCACGAGGATCGCGCCCGCGGCAGGCGGCGAAGCGGGTACGCTCATGCGATCGCTACTTGCCGAGCTCGTACAGGTAGTCGACGAACGACAGCACCGCGCCGTCGAGGCCTTCGACCTTCGGATTGCTCGACTCGATGACGTAGTACTCGTCGGGCGCGTGCGCGCCGCTGCCGTGACCGAGGCCGAAATGACCCGAGGCGAGTTTCAGCGGCGCGCCGGTGAACACGTAACCCGGATACGAGCCGGCGTTGCGCGGCCACAGCACGGGATCGATGCCGGCGCGCTTGAGCACGGCGACCTGCGCCTGGATCAGCGGCGCGCTGGCCGCGGTCTGGGTCGGATCGTAGCCGCCGGAAACGTTGACCTCGATGTCGCCGAAGCCGCGCTTGGCCAGGTGCGCCTTGAGCGCGGCGACCGCGTCCTTCAACGTCATACCAGGAACCAGACGCATATCGATCTTGGCCACCGCCTTGTGCGGCAGCACGGTCTTGCCGCCGGGGCCGGTGTAGCCGCCGACGAGGCCTTCGATGTTGACCGTCGGCTGCGATTCGAGGCGCTCGTTCGCTTCCAGCCACGGCAGATCGTCGATCCAGTGCTGCACGCCCATTTGTTTTTTCGCCTGCGCCTCGCTCTTGCGCGCGACCGCCGTCGCGATCATCGCCTTCTCCTCGGCGCTGAGCGGCGTCGGTTTCGGATAGTTCTCGATCGTGATCGTGTTGCCGTCGGTCGAAACCAGCGTGTCGAGCGCCTTGACCAGATGCCAGGCCGGGCTGTCGACCATCGCCTTGAGCGAGGAATGCACGTCTTTCGACGGGCCGCGCCCCCACTTCTCGCCGCTGGACACGAGTTCGAGTTCGACCACGCCCTTGGCGCCGAGGCTGACCGTGACGATGCCGTCGAGGTCCTGCTGCGCCGACGGCATGAACACGCCGATCGTCTTCGCCAGCGCTTTCTGCACTTCAGGCTTGAGCGCGATCTGGCCGATATGCGGCGAGCCGATCTCCTCTTCGCCTTCGGCGACAAGCACGAGGTTGACCGGCATTTTCTTGCCGGCGCCCTTGATCGCATGCAACGCGGCGAGGAACGCCGCCTCGGGACCTTTCTGGTTGACTGCGCCGCGGCCGACCACGGCCTTGCCGATGCCGGGCTTGTCGACCAGTTTCGCTTCGAGTGGCGGCGAGGACCACTCGGCCGGGTCGAACTGCTTGACGTCGTACATGAAGTACAGGCCGACCGTTTTTTTCGCCCCCGCGTCGAGCGTGGCGAACACGCCGGGCTTGCCGGAGGTCTCGACGATTTCGACCTTCTGGAAGCCTGCGTCGCGCGCGAGCCTGGCCATGTACTCGGCACCTTCCTTCGAATTGCGGTTCTCCGCGGCGATCGAGGGCAGCGCGATCCAGTCCTGCAGGCGCTTGAGCGCCTCGTCGTGGCGCTTGCCGATCTCGGTCTTGATCGCGGCGCGGTCGGCCGCGTCGAGCGCGTACGCCGCGCCCGTGGCGAACAGCATCGCGCATGCCGCGACGGCAGCGCCCAGCGTGTTTCGATCGAAAGCAGGAATTCCCCGGTTCATGACCCCTCCACCTCGTCGTGTTGAAGAACGTCGGGGAATCTTACGTCATCGCGCGGCCTTCGTATCCTCGCGTAGCGCACCGACGAGTGCGGCGAAATCCGCCGGCGCTTCGACCGTGACGCTGACCAGTTCGCCGCTGACCGGATGCTCGAATTCGAGTTTCTCCGCGTGCAGCGCCTGGCGCTTGAATGCGCGCAGCGTCTCGACGAGTTCGGCGGTCGCCCCCTTCGGCAGCTTCATGCCGCCGCCGTACTGCGAGTCGCCGACGAGCGGATGCTTGGCGTGCGCCATGTGCACGCGAATCTGGTGCGTACGTCCGGTCTCGAGCCGGCATTCGATCAGCGTGTGCGCACGGAAACGTTCGCGCACGCGGTAGTGCGTCAGCGCATGCTTGCCCGCCGGCTCGTCGACGACGGCCTGCTTGAGGCGATCGCGCGGATGACGGCCGATCGGCGCGTCGACGCTGCCGCCGGCGATCATCGCACCGAGCACGACGGCGACATACTGGCGGTGCACGTCGCGCTCCTGCAGCGCCTCGACCA
>JAFEFQ010000149.1 GCA_018240505.1 Pseudomonadota bacterium | reverse complement strand
CCCGCCAGCCTCAAGCTGATGCGCGAGTTCGCGCGCAACAACAACCGCGAATGGTTCACCGCGAACAAGGCGCGCTGGGAAGCCGTGGTGCGCGATCCGTTCCTGCACCTGATCGGCGATCTTGCCGCGCCCTTGGCGAAGATCAGCAAGCATTTCCGCGCCGACCCGCGCCCGCACGGCGGATCGATGTTCCGCATCTACCGCGACACGCGCTTCGCCAAGGACAAGACGCCGTACAAGACCTGGCTCGGCGCGCGCCTCTACCACGAGCGCGCGCCGCAGGTGCACGCGCCGCTGTTCTACCTGCACGTGCAGCCTGGCGAAAGCTTCGCCGGCGGCGGCCTCTGGCACCCGGAACCGCCGACGCTCTCACGCGTGCGCGAGTTCCTCGTCGACAATCCTGCCGCCTGGAAGAAGGCGACGCGCGGCAAGCGCTTTCTCGAAACCTTCGCGCTCGGCGGCGATGCCCTGTCACGCCCGCCGCAGGGCTTCGACCCCGCGCATGAACTGATCGCGGATCTGAAGCGCAAGGATTTCGTCGCCTCGCGCGAATTGACCGATGCCCAAGTCACTTCGGCGGAACTGGCGCCGCTGATGGTCGAAAGCTTCAAGGGCGTGGCGGCGCTGGTCGACTATCTCTGCGCCGCACTCGATCTGGAATTCTGAAGAATGGCTTCCCACGACAAGGTCGCGCTGCGCACGATCGCCGTCTTCAAGGTCGCCAAGGCGTTCGGGCTTCTCGTCGTCGCCGTCGCCGCCTTCGGCCTCGTGCACACGCCTTGGCTCGACCGGCTCGCGCAATGGCTGCTGAGCCTGCCCTTGCAGAACGGTCATGCCGTCATCGTGCGCTGGGTGGAGCAGTTGCTCGACTTGAGCCCCAGGCGCTTCGAGTTGATCGGCGCGGTCGCGATCGTCTACGGCTCGGTGTTCGCGACCGAGGGCTGGGGCCTGTGGACTGGCCGGCGCTGGGCCGAATATCTCACCGTGTTCGCGACCGCCTCGCTGATTCCGCTGGAGGCCTGGGAAATCTTCCATCACTTCACCTGGCTCAAGGTACTGGCGCTCGCGATCAACGTCGCGATCGTGATCTACCTGTGGCGCATCGTGCGTCGCGATTGATCGTCAGGCCTCGGCGAACGGAAACGCGAGCACCTCGCGAATATCGTCGGTGCCGAGCATCGCCATCAGCAGGCGCTCGATGCCGAGCGCCACACCGGCACAGGCGGGCATGCCCGCGGCCAGCGCCGCAAGCAGGTTTTGGTCGATCGGCACTTCGGCCACGCCGCGCTCGCGCCGCCGTGCGTTGTCGCGCTCGAAGCGCGTGCGCTGCTCGGTCGCGTCGGTCAGCTCGTGGTAGCCGTTGGCGAGCTCCTGCGTGCCGACATACAGCTCGAAGCGCTCGGCCACGGGCGGATCGCCAGCACGGATTTTCGCGAGTGCGCACTGCGTGGTCGGGTAGTCGCAGATGACCGTGATGCAATCGGCAGGAAACGCCGGCTGGATGCGATGGGTGAGCAGCAAATCGAGCCAGTCGTCGCGAACCAGGCCCGCTGCGTCGATCCGCACGTCGCCCAGCGCGGCATGCAACTTGGCGTCCGTGGCCTCGAACGGATCGACGCCCAATGCCGAAACGAACAGATCGCGATACGTATACTTTTTCACTTCGACCTGACGTCCAGCCAGCGCCAGCGCCGCGCGCACGAGTTCGACCGTCTCGCCGATCAGCCGCATGTGATCCCAGCCGACGCGATACCACTCGAGCATCGTGAACTCGGGATTGTGCCGCCGCCCCGCCTCGCCGTTGCGGAACACGCGGCCGAGCTCGTAGTTGTCGCCGACGCCGGCCGCGAGCAGGCGCTTCTGTGCGAACTCGCTCGATGTGCGCAGCCAGCGAAGTGGCAAGCCCGCGTCGGCGTGGCCGGAGAAGCGCGCGCTGAAGCTCTCGATGTTCGGATCGGTGTTGCCGGCGGCGGACAGCACCGGCGTCTCGACTTCGAGTACGCCGCGCTCGGCGAAGAATCCTCGGATCAGCGCGTACAGGCGCGCGCGCAAGCGCAACGCCGCAAATCGGGCATCAACTTTCATGCGAACGCAGGAATTCGAGCAGCCGCGCCTCGTCCCAGATTTCGACGCCGAGTTCGTTGGCCTTGTCGAGCTTCGATCCGGCCTCGCTGCCGGCGACGACGAAGCTGGTTTTCTTCGACACGCTGCCGGCGACCTTGGCGCCGAGCGCCTCGAGCCTGGCCTTGGCTTCGTCGCGCGTCAGCGCATTGAGGCTGCCGGTCAGCACGGCGGTCTGGCCTTCCAGGGGACCTGCAGTTTCCCCCACATCGTGTGGCATCTTCCCTAACAGCGCGGCGATTGACTTCTCGCTGCGCTCGACCAGCACACGCCCGTCATGCGAGGCCAGCCAGGCATGCAGGCTCTGCGCGGTGTCGGCGGGCAGGCCCGCCGCGCTCAGGCGTGCTTCGTTCACGCGACGCAGCACGGCGAGCGAGTCGAATTGTTCCGCGACCTGCGCGGCGCGCTTCGCGGTCAGCTTCGGAATATCGAATTCGGCCAGCAGGCTGCCGAGCGCAAGCGTGGCGCGCAGCTTCGGCGATGGCGCGTGTGCGTCGGTGACGACGATACCCCGGGCGATGAGATCGTCGATCACGCGCTGGTTGCCCGCCTGCGCGAAGAAATGATCGATCGCGTGCGCTACCTCCACGCCGATATCGGGCACGAGCTTGAGAATCGGCCACGGCATATGCCGGATCAATTCGAGCTCGCCGAACCATGCCGCGAGCGCCTTGGCCGTACTTTCGCCGACATGGGTGATGCCGAGCGCGTAGAGGAATCGCGCCAGCGTCGTTTGCCGGCTATGGTCGATCGCGGCGATGAGGTTCTCCGCCCATTTGCTCGCGACCTTGCCGGCCTTTACGGTTTCGGGCGTCGTGCCGTCGCGCTCGTCGGCGCGGCGCTTCATCTCGAGCAGGTCGTCGAGCGTGAGCTTGTACAGGTCGGCGACCGATTTGACGTAGCCGAGTTCGGTCAGGTCCTCGATGTAGCGTTCGCCGAGGCCGTCGATGTCGATCGCACGGCGCGAGGCGAAGTGGAAGATCGCCTGTTGCACCTGCGCAGCGCAACTCAAACCTCCCGTACAGCGCGCGACCGCCTCGCCCTCCTCGCGCACGATCTCCGAGCCGCAGACGGGACAGGTTGCCGGCATCGCCCACGGCGGCCGCGCGGCATGCCCGGCATCGGCGACGACGCTGACGACCTCGGGAATCACGTCGCCCGCGCGGCGCACGATCACCGTGTCGCCGATGCGCACGT
>JAFEFQ010000148.1 GCA_018240505.1 Pseudomonadota bacterium | reverse complement strand
ACCACCTCGAGCGCGGCAACGGCTCGAGCGAGGACATCACCGGGCGCATCCTCGACCTGATCTCACCGATTGGTCTTGGCCAGCGCGGCATGATCGTCAGCCAGCCCAAGGCCGGCAAGACGATGATGCTGCAGAACGTCGCCCAGGCGATCGTGCACAACTACCCGAAGACGCACCTGATCATCCTGCTGATCGACGAGCGTCCGGAGGAAGTCACCGAGATGCAGCGCACCGTGCGCGCCGAAGTCGTCTCCTCGACCTTCGACGAGCCGGCCATGCGCCACGTCCAGGTCGCCGAGATGGTGATCGAGCGCGCCAAGCGCCTGGTCGAGCACAAGAAGGACGTGGTCATCCTGCTCGATTCGATCACGCGCCTCGCGCGCGCCTACAACACCGTCGTGCCGTCCAGCGGCAAGGTGCTGACCGGCGGCGTCGACGCGAATGCGCTGCAGCGGCCGAAGCGTTTCTTCGGCGCCGCACGCAACGTCGAGGAGGGCGGCTCGCTGACGATCGTCGCCACCGCGCTGGTCGAAACCGGCTCGAAGATGGACGAGGTGATCTACGAGGAGTTCAAGGGCACCGGCAACATGGAAGTGCACCTCGACCGCCGCATCAGCGAGAAGCGCGTCTACCCGTCGATCAACATCAACCGCTCCGGCACGCGCCGCGAGGACCTGCTGATCGAGCCCGACGTGCTGCAGAAGATCTGGATCCTGCGCAAACTATTGCATCCCATGGATGAATTGGCGGCAATGGAATTCATGCTCGACAAGATGAAGAACACCAAGTCGAACGACGAGTTCTTCAATTCGATGAAACGCTGAGAAAGAAAGCCGGCTACCAGCCGGCTTTTTTCATGGGCAATTCATCGCGCCCGTCTTAGGCTGGCCGTCTCGCGATTGCCCGGTTCCGCCGATGCACATCTTTGCTTTCCTGCTGCTCGTTGCCCTGTGGCCCGCCATGGCGACGGCACAGCCAGCTACGCAGCCCGCGTCCGCTGCCGCTGCACCCGCCGGCTCTGCGCCACCGACGCTCGACACCGTGCTCGTCACCGGCGAGCAGCCTGGTCCTGGCCTGTGGAAGGTCACGCGGCGCGACAGCGACCACGTGCTGTGGATCCTCGGCACCCAGGCGCCGTTGCCGAAGACGATCAGCTGGCGCGCCGATGAGGTCGAGAAGGTCATCGCTTCCTCGCAGGAAGTGCTCACCGATGCGCAGGCCGAACTCAAGGTCGGGTTTTTTCGCGCGGTCTTCCTGCTGCCCGCCGCGCTCGGTGCGAAGAAGAACGCCGACGGCAAGACCCTGAAGGATCTGCTGCCGCCCGATCTGTACGCGCGCTGGCTGCCGCTGAAGCAGCGCTATCTCGGCCGCGACGACGGCGTCGAGCGCCTGCGCCCGATCCTCGCCGCGAACGAACTGTATGGCAAGGCGATCGGCAAGTCCGGCATGACCAACAAGAACGCGCTGTGGCCGGCGATCGAGAAGATCGCGAAGAAGCACAAGGTGCCGATCCGGGAAATCGACGTCGAAATTCCGGTCGATGACGCGCGCAAGGCCATCGACGACTTCAAGAGCACGGCCGGCCAGCTCGACATCGACTGCCTCGCGACCACGATCGCGCGGCTCGAGACCGATCTCGACGCGATGCGCGCGCGCGCCAACGCCTGGGCGGTCGGCGATCTGGCGAAATTGAAGAGCCTGCCCTATCCCGACCAGCGCAACGTCTGCCTCGACGCGCTGGCCGCGAACGCGAACCTGCGCGAGAAGCTCGCCGATGCGAAGCGCCGCATCCAGGGCGAATGGCTCGATGCCGCCGAAACCGCCTTGTGGAACAACGCGAGTACGCTTGCGCTGTTGCCGATTGCCGACATCGCCGGCGCCGACGGCCGCCTCGCTGCGATGCGCGCGAAGGGCTACGTGATCGAGGAGCCGCAGTAACGGGCGCGGGGCCGCGAGCCTGCACCGGACAGCGGAGCTAGCTGCGCGCAACCTTGTGCCAGCGCTTGCCGTGCGCGGTCTCGAACTCGGTGTCCGACAGCGGAATCGCCGATTCGCCGTTGCGCAGGCGCCATTCCGCGCCGAGCGGCAGCGCGGTCGCGTGGCCGTGTTCGTCGACGCTGACCGGCTGCGTGCGGATCAGGATCGAGCGCAGCCCATGCTCGTCCTCGACTTCGAACGCCTGCGTCTCGATATGCGTCTTCGCGCTCATCGCAAACTCTCCCGCGAAAAATGAACCGCCGGCGTCAGCCCGGCGCGATACGGAATTCGAGCGTCGCAGCGACCGCGCGCTGCCAATCGGCGTACAGGCGCTCGCGTTCGGCGCCGTCCAGTCCGGGCGCGAAGCTGCGGCCGATCGCCCAATGCTGCGCGATCTCCTCGCGGCTTTGCCAGAAGCCGGTGGCGAGGCCGGCGAGATAAGCCGCGCCGAGCGCGGTCGTTTCGAGCTGGCGCGGGCGTTGCACCGGCACGCCGAGCACGTCGGCCTGGAACTGGGCGAGGAAGTCGTTCGCGATCGCGCCGCCGTCGACGCGCAGCGTCGACAGCTTCAGACCGGCGTCGGCCTGCATCGCGGCGAGCACGTCGCGCGTCTGGTAGGCCATCGATTCGAGCGCGGCGCGCACGAGATGCTCCTTGCGCGTGCCGCGTGTCAGGCCGAAGATCGCGCCGCGCACGTCGCTGCGCCAGTACGGTGCGCCGAGGCCGACGAAGGCCGGCACTAGGTAAACGCCGTCGTTCGACGGCGCGCGCCGCGCGTAGGCTTCGGAATCCGAAGCCGCGTCGATCAGGCGCAAGCCGTCGCGCAGCCACTGGATCACCGAGCCGGCGACGAAGATCGAACCTTCGAGCGCGTACTCGGTTTTGCCGGCGATATTCCATGCGATCGTCGTCAGCAACCCGTTCTTCGACGCGACCGGCTTCGTGCCGGTGTTCATCAGCATGAAGCAGCCGGTGCCGTAGGTGTTCTTCGCCATGCCGGCCTCGAAGCAGGCCTGGCCGAACAGCGCCGCCTGCTGGTCGCCGGCCACGCCCGCGATCGGAATCGATTTGCCGCGCGCGAAATGCGTGGTGTGGCCATAGACCTCGCTCGAGGCGCGCACCTCGGGCAGCATCGCGCGCGGCACGTCGAACAGCGCGAGCAGGTCGTCGTCCCAGCGCTGCTCGTGGATGTTGTACAACAGCGTGCGCGAGGCGTTGCTCGCGTCAGTGACGTGAGCCTTGCCGTCGGTCAGGTTCCAGATCAGCCAGGAGTCGATCGTGCCGAACAGCAGCTCGCCGCGCCTGGCGCGCTCGCGCGCGGGATCGACGCGGTCGAGGATCCATTTGACCTTGGTCGCGGAG
>JAFEFQ010000147.1 GCA_018240505.1 Pseudomonadota bacterium | reverse complement strand
CAGCCCGTCACCCTGCTGCGCATCCAGGACCACAACGCCGTCGTCGACGGCCTGCGCAGCGGCGAGACCGTCGTCGTCGAAGGCGCGCGCAACCTGCGCAGCGGCATGACCGTGGCGGTCGACGCCGCCGCTGACAACACAGCCGACAGCGGAGCACGGCAATGAATATCGCCGCGCTCGCGTTGAGCCGCCCTACCGCGACGACCATGCTGTGGTTCGCCGTCCTCGTGGCGGGCGTGGTCTGCTGGACCAGTCTGCCGATTTCGGCCCTGCCGCAGGTCGAATCGCCGGTGATCGAAGTCTCGGCCAAGCTGCCCGGCGGCAGCCCTGAGAACATGGCGATCTCGATCGCCACGCCGCTCGAAAAGGAATTCTCCGCGATCCCCGGTCTGGTCGGCACGATGTCGCAGAGCATCCAGGGCCAGACCAATATCCAGCTCGAATTCGAGCTCGGCCGCGACATCGATGCCGCCGCGGTCGACGTGCAGGCGGCGCTGTTCCGCGTCGGTCGCTCGCTGCCCGCCGAGATGCCGACGCCGCCGAGCTACAGCAAGATCAATCCGGGCGACGCGCCGATCATCCTGATCGGCCTGGATTCGCCGACGATGCCGTTGACCGAACTGGCCGCCTACGTCGACGTGCTCGTCGCTCCCACGCTGTCGACGATCGACGGCGTCGCCCAGATCATCGTCGGCGGCGGCAAGCGTTTCGCGGTGCGCGCCGAACTCGACCCCGAGCGCCTGGCCGCGCTCGACCTCACCCTGATCGACGTCAACAACGCGCTGAAGACGGCGAACTCGATCACCCCGCTCGGCCAGCTCGACAATCCGCGCCAGATGCTTACGGTGCAGATGCCAAAGGGTCTGATGAAGGCCGCCGACTTCGCCGACGTCGCCGTCGCCGTGCGCAATGGCCAGACGATCCGTCTGTCCGACCTCGGGCGCGTCTACGACAGCATCGAGAACTCGCAAAACACGCGCGAGATCAACGGCCACAATTCCGTGCTGCTCCAGGTCCAGCGCCAGCCCGGCGCGAACACGGTGCAGACGATCGACGCGATCCGGGCGCTGCTGCCGCGCCTGCGCGCGCAGTTGCCCGACTCGGTGCGCATCCGCCTGCTCGGCGACCGCTCGCAGTCGATCCGCGACGCGATCCACGACGTCAACACGACGCTGCTGCTGACGATCGCCCTCGTCATCCTCGTGATCCTGTTGTTCCTGCGCCGGGTCAGTGCCGCGATGATTCCGTCGATCAGCCTGCCGCTGTCGCTGTTCGCCACGTTCGGCCTGATGTACTGGGCCGGACTGAGTCTCGACAACATCTCGCTGATGGGCCTGACCGTAGCGGTCGGCCTCGTCGTCGACGACGCGATCGTCGTGCTCGAGAACATCATGCGCTACATCGAGCAGGGCCTGTCGCCGCGCGAGGCCGCGCTGCGTGGCTCGCGCGAAGTCGGCTTCACCGTGCTCTCGATCTCGATCTCGCTGGTCGCCGTATTCATCCCGCTGTTCCTCACGCGCGAACTCAGCGGCGCGCTGTTCCGCGAGTTCGCGATCGTGGTCTCGCTCGCCATCCTCGTTTCCGCGGCGGTGTCGCTGACCCTGATCCCGGTACTCGTGCCGAAGTTGATCAAGGAAGCGCCGGCGCACGACGACGCGCGCGGCTGGAATCGCGCCTTCGAGGCCGCCTTCGCGCGCGTGCTCGAGCAGTACCGGCGCACGCTCGAGCTCGCGCTCACCCATCGCAACGTGGTGCTGCTCGCCGGCGCGGCGACGATCGCGCTGACGGCCGTGCTCTATATCGCCGCACCCAAGGGCCTGTTCCCGCAGGAGGACACCGGACAGATCGCGATCAAGGTCCGCACCGCGGAAGACATGTCCTACGAAGGCCGCCTCGCCGTGCTGCGCAAGGTGCAGGCGGGACTGCTCGCCGATCCGGCGATCGCCACCGTCGCGTCCAAGGTCGACCACGACACGACCGCGATGAACGTCGATCTGAAGCCGCGCGGCCAGCGCCCGCCGATGCCGCAGGTGCTCGAACATCTGCGCGCGCAGACCGCGCGCCTGCCCGGCATCACCGTGAACTACAGCCCGGTGCAGAACCTGAAAGTCGGCGCGAGCACCTCGGACAGCGCATTCCAGTACATCCTGCAATCGGTGGGCAGCGAAGAGCTCGACCAGTGGTCGAAGAAGCTGCTCGCCGAATTGTCCAAGTCGCCGGTGTTCGCGCAGATCGACACCGACTACGAAACCAACGGTCTCGAAGCAAAACTCGACATCGACCGCGACAAGGCGGCGCAGCTCGGCGTCGACATGGCCAGCCTGCGCACGACGCTGCACGCCGCGTTCGGCACGCGCCAGGTGTCGACGATCTACGCGCCGCAGGCGAGCTATCAGGTCATCATGGAACTGGCCGACGAAAGCCGCAGCGACGAAACCGATCTTTCCCGCCTGCGCGTACGCGGCAGCAACGGCGTGCTGATCCCGCTCGATGCGTTCGCCCGCGTCAGGCGCGGCAACGGCACGACGATGGTGGGACACAAGGCGCAACTGCCTGCGATCACGTATTCATTCGAACTCGCGCGCGGCAAGTCGCTGTCGGATGCCGCCGACGCGATCGCCGCCGCGCGTGCGGCGATCAATCTGCCGCAGACGATCTTCGGCAGCTTCGGCGGCCAGGCCGGACTGTTCGAGAAGTCGCGCACGAGCCAGCTGTGGCTGATCGCCATCGCGATCGCGGTGATCTACCTCGTGCTCGGCGTGCTCTACGAAAGCTGGATCCATCCGTTGACCATCCTGCTCGGCCTGCCGTCGGCCGCGGTCGGCGGCCTGCTCGCACTGCGCCTGCTCGGCATGGAACTGAGCTTCATCGCGATGATCGGCATGCTGCTGCTGATCGGCGTGGTCAAGAAGAACGCGATCATGATGATCGACTTCGCCCTCGACGCGCAGCGCACGCAGGGCCTGCCGCCAGAACAGGCGATCCGCCAGGCCTGCCTGCTGCGCTTCCGCCCGATCACGATGACCACGCTGTGCGCGCTGGCCGGCGCGCTGCCGATCGCGTTCGGCTTCGGCGCCGGCGCCGAACTGCGCCAGCCGCTCGGCGTGGTCATCGTCGGCGGCCTGCTGTTCTCGCAGTTCATCACGCTGTACATCACGCCGGTGCTGTACCTGTGGTTCGACTCGCTGGCCACGCGTCGGCACGCCGATGCGGCGCCGGCGGCGGCAATTGCTCGTTGATCGGCGCTTGATATTTTTGCTGATGCGTCCTTTCGGTTTTCCGCGCGCGTCCGGCGCGCGGGTTACTTTCTTGTCTACAGCGACAAGAAAGTAACCAAAGAA
>JAFEFQ010000146.1 GCA_018240505.1 Pseudomonadota bacterium | reverse complement strand
CTCAACGCGCTCGGCAAGAAGTACCCGCACCTCACCGGCGAAGGCCGCCTGCAGCCCGGCGAGCACGACGAGATGGAGGCCAGCGAGGAGGAACTCGGCGGTCACGTCGACGTGTCCCACATCGCTGCCGCCGCGCTGACCGCGATCTCGCTGTACATGATCGGCCTGATGGGCTACAAGCTGTTCGGCTTCCCCGCACCGGTCACGATGCTGTTCGTCGCCGTGGCGGCGAAGCTCGCGCACATGATTTCGCCGCAGTTGCGCCAGGGCGCGTACGCGGTCTACAAGTTCTTCTCGGTCGGCGTGACCTATCCGCTGCTGTTCGCGGTCGGCGTGGCGATGACGCCGTGGGACAAGCTCATGGCCGCCTTCCACATCGCCAACCTGATCACCATCGTCGCCACGGTGCTGTCGCTTATGGCCACGGGTTTCTACGTCGGGCGCTGGATCAAGATGTACCCGATCGAAACCGCGATCGTGAACGCCTGCCACAGCGGCCAGGGCGGCACCGGCGACATCGCCATCCTCACCGCATCGAACCGCATGGTGCTGATGCCGTTTGCACAGATCGCCACGCGCATCGGCGGCGCGATCACGGTGACGCTCGCCCTGATCGCGCTGGCGCGGTTCAGTTGAGAACGGTCGGCGTGCAGAGGCGGGTATGAGCGCCGGCATGACCACGCCATCCGCATCCGACCCCGGCTCGCTCGCCGCCCAGCCTGGGCCGATGAGTGGCGCGACGAGCGCTTTTTCGAGCAAGGCGGCCGACTACGCCGCCGCGCGGCCGCGTTACCCGGCCGCGCTGTTCGAGCGCCTGCGCGCGGATCGCATCCTGTTCCCTGCTGCGCAGGTCGCCGACGTCGCTGCGGGTACGGGGTTGTTCACCGGACAGTTGCTCCATCGCGGCTACAACGTCACCGCGATCGAGCCGAACGCGGCGATGCTTGCCGTCGCCGACGCGGCGCTAGGCAAGTATCGCAAATACCGCAGCGTCGCCGCGAGCGCCGAGGCGACGACCCTCGGCGATGGCGCGATCGACGCGATCACCGCGGCGCAGGCCTTCCACTGGTTCGACGTCGAAGCGGTACGCCGGGAATGGCTGCGCGTGCTCAAGCCCGACGGCCGCGTCGTCCTCGTCTGGAACACACGACCGATGACCGATCCGCTGCAGAAGGCGCTGAACGATCTGCTGGCCGAGTTCGGCGGCGGGAAGCAGGCGGCGCTCGATCGCCTGCAGGATCTGTCGCGCGTGCCCGCATTCTTCGCCAGGCAGACTTTCGCACGCTTCGAGTTGACCCACGTGCAGCAGCTCGACCGCGACGGTTTGAGCAGTCTCGCGCTCTCGCGCTCGGCGATGCCCGATCGCGGCACGGCGGAGGGCGAGCTTGCCGTGCAAAGACTGTCGCGCCTGTTCGATGAGTACGCCGCGGACGGAAAGGTCAGCGTGCCGTATCGCACGGTGGCCTTTATCGGCAGGCCGGCATCGGCGAAATAGCGCAGGCCCTATGGAATTCGCGGATCGGAGGCCAGTTCACCGCAGCGGGCCTCGTGGGCCGGAACGGTCGCTGGCGCGCTACCTCGGTTTGTGCGCGTTCTTCGCCGCGACCGGCCTGGCTTTCGGATAACCGGGAATGCGCGAGAACAGCCAGGTCAACGGGTTCTGCGTCCAGGCCTGGGTGACGAAATCGTTGTGGCGGGTCCAGTCGAGGCCGCTGTCGACGAAGCTCACGACGCCGGGCAGCAACGCCTTCGGCAGTGCGGTCTTGTAGCGCAGGTTGGCGTCCGTGAGTTCGGACTGCAGCGCTTCGTTCTGCTCGCGCGTCGATTCGGTGTAGGTGCTGAAGAAGAACGCACCGCCGTGCGCGCGCTCGATCCAGTCCGCGAACTTGTCGATCTGGCCGTACAGCGCGTCGAGCAGGACGACGCCGTGCAGGCGCGCGCCGATCTGGCCGGCGGAGAGCGACCACGCCGCCGGCAGGTAGCCGCCCGAGTAGGCGACGAGCACGACCTTCGACGGCTTGAACGCGCCCTCGACGCGCCGGTCGTGATACTGCAGCGCGAGCTTGTGCGCGGCTTCGTCGACGAACTTTTTGAACACGCCGTGTTGCCAGAAGCGGCCCGCGCTCGAATCGGCCGCGTCGACCGCGAACTGCGGCGCGACGAGCACGGCATTGAGGTTGCTCGCCGCGAGTTGCGCGGCGACCTGCTGGCGGTCGAGCACATCGCGCGACAGCGTGGCGCCGTTGCCGTGGAAGAAGACCACGATCAGCGCCGGCTTGCGGATGTCGAAACCCTGCGGCAGGTACAGCAGCACGCGGTTGTCGTTGAAGGTCTCGTCTTCCCAGTGCACCGAATTGTCGCGCGAGGAAACGTGGCCGCGGCGCGAGCCGTCGACCTTGTCGAGGAATTTCTTGCCCGAATCGGGAATCAGGCCGCGGAACGGGAACGGCGCGTAGTCGAACGGCACAAAGGCGGTGATCGGCGCCTTGAGCGGGGCGATCGGTATTCTGGGCGCGGGTGGCGGCTTGGTCGCCGCCGCGGTCGGTTTGGACTGTGCGCCGAGTGCAGGCGCGGCGGCCAGCGCGAGCAAGAAAAGAATCGTGGTCGTTCGAGCGAACGACGCGCGGATTCTTTTCTGCCCGGTGCGCTTCATTCAGGCCGCCGCTGTTTTTCGCGAAGTCCGCAGCGGCAGGAATATCGCAAAGAACGCCGGCGCGGCGATCAGGTAGGCGATACCGCTGATCTGCAGCACGCTGGCGAGGCCGAACGAGGTCGCGATGATCGGCACGAGGGCGGCGCCGATCACCGAGAACGAACCGTTGATGCCCCAGGCCCAGAGGAACATCGCGTTCTTGCCGAGGCGGCCGAGCCAGGTCATCGCGGTCGACATCGGGAAGCCCATGAGGAACGCCGGCGGCGCGATCAGCAGGAAGCAGCAGACCAGGCGCAGTGCGTACGGCAGGCGGCCGATTGCGTCGAGGATCGGATCGATCAGGAAGCCGTAGGCGATCAGCAGCGCGCCGATGGCGACGAAGATGATCGGCATCGTCGTCTTCGCGCGCGCCATAAAACGCTCCGAGGTGAGGCTGCCCAAACCGGAGAACACCAGCATGCCGGTGATCAGGATCGACGCGGATACGGTCGGGTTGCCGAGCGGCAGCACGAACTTCGCGATCAGCGCGACCTCGACCATGATGTAGCCGAGGCCGAGGCAGGCGAAGTAGGCGATGATGCGCAGCTGGCCCGGCGTGCGCGAAAAGATCGTGCCTTATGTCCTGCGACTGGTCTGCTGCTTCTTGTTGATCGCGCCACCGGCGTTTCTCATGGGTTTCCCCATGTCGACCGCGATGACCTGGCTTGGTCGCCTCGGCAAAAACGCGATGTTCCTCTGGGCTTGGGGCATCAACGGCTCGTTCTCCGTGATCGGCGCCGCACTGGTGCCGATCATCGCCACCTCGTTCGGCCTCGCCAGCGTGCTGCA
>JAFEFQ010000145.1 GCA_018240505.1 Pseudomonadota bacterium | reverse complement strand
AGCCTGACCTTGTCCTTGCCGCGCGCGGCGAACACCTTCCTCGGCAGCGGTGGTGAGAGATCGCCGAACCAGTCGAGGTATTCGACGGTCCAGCCGTCCTGCACGAGTTGCGCGGGCAACCCCGTTTCGCCGAACTGCAGTTGCGCCGGATCGCCCGCGACACGCAGGCCCAACGCCCAGCGGCGCAGCGCGGCGAACGGCACTTCGGTACCGAGGCGCTCGCGCAGCAGGGCCTGCGGATCGCTGCCCACGTCGGGCTGCGCGTCGACGCCCTCGAGCACCGCACGACCGGCATCGCCGCTGAGCCGCAGGGTCTTGCCGTTCGCGCCGCGCACGCTGAACGAATAGGCATCGCCGTCCTGGCGCCAGATGAGATCGCCCGAACCGCCGTTCGCCCCCGACACGGCAATGCGCGCTTCGAGCGTCCAGCGCGACTTGCCGGCCAGCGCCGCCTCGCGCGCATCCTGCGCGGCCAATGCCTCCGGTGTCGCTGCGTTCTGCTTCACGCGCATCGGTGCGCAGGCGGCGAGCAGCGAGACAAACGCCACAGAAAACAGCAGACGAAGAGTGCGCATCGCGGAGCGGTCGAGGGAAACCATCGAACGAAGGCACATCAGCGCCGCGCCGCCGCGCTCTTGTCGCGCAGCGCCTTGAACTCCGAACCCGCCTTCCACTCGGGCCAGCGCGCGGAATTGGCGAGGTCGCGGCCGATGGCGTACATCACGCCGATGTCCTGCACGGCGCCGTCGAGCTTCCAGTCGGGGCCGTACGCGTCGCAGGGCTGGTGATAGCAATGGCCGGTGTAGTCGTCCACCCACTTCTGCCCGGCCGCACGGCCGCCGTCGACGAGGTCGGAGGCGCCGGCGATGCCCATCATCAGCAGTACCGGCACGCCGCGCCGGGCGAACGAGAAATGATCGGCGCGATAGAACAGGCCGCGCTCGGGCAGGCTTTCCGGCGTGACCGTGCGCCCCTGCGCCTTGGCGAAACGCGCCAGGTCGTCCTCGAGCGTGTCCTGGCCGGCGCCGACGAGAATCACGTCGCGCGCCTTGCCCGCGGTCTGCAGCACGTCGATGGTCAGGTTGGCGACGGTCTTTTCCAGCGGATAAACCGGATCGAGAGCGTAGGCCTCCGAACCGAGCAGGCCGCGCTCCTCCGCGGTCCAGACGCCGAAGACGATGCTGCGCTTCGGCGCCGGCTGCGCCTTGAACTGGCGCGCGATCTCGATCAGGCCGGCCACGCCGATGCCGTCGTCGTTGGCGCCGCGGCGGATCGTGTTGCCCTGCGCGTCCGCCGGACCCTTGCCGTAGGCGTCCCAATGCGCGCCGTAGAAGACGACTTCGTCGGCATGCGTCGTGCCCGCAATCTTCGCCAGCACGTTGTGGCTTTCGACGACCTCGTGCGCGACCGGGATATCGGCGGAGAACGTCTCGCCCTCGAGCACGACCGGGCGGAAATCCGCGCGCCGCGCCGCCTTGCGCTGCGCGGCCAGGTCGAGACCCGCATCGGCGAACAGCTTCGCCGCCGCCTCGCCCGAGATCCAGCCCTGCAGCGCGAGGCTGCTCAGCTTGTCCGGCGCGCGCACGATGTCGAAGTTTTCGCCCTGCGGACTGGTGACCACGTTCCAGCCGTAACCCGCGCCGGGCGTGTCGTGCACGATCAGCGCAGCGACCGCGCCGTGGCGCGCGGCTTCTTCGTACTTGTAGGTCCAGCGGCCGTAGTACGTCATCGTCTTGCCGCCGAAGCGGCCGTAGACCGGCTCGCCCTTCGCCGCTTCGAAATCCGGATCGTTGACGAGGAACACCGCGACCTTGCCCTTGAGGTCGACGCCCTTGAAGTCGTCCCACTGGCGCTCCGGCGCATGCACGCCGTAGCCGACGAACACCAGCGGCGCGCGCTCGATCAACGCGCGGTCGTCTGGGCGGATCGTCGACAGATAAACCTCCTTGCCGCGCTGCCATGGCTGCAGGCTGCCGCCGACATCGACGCCGAGCGTCTTCGCCTCGCCGAGCCTGGTGTGCAGCAACGGCGCCGCCTGCACCCAGCTACCGTCCTTGCCGCCCGGCTGCAGGCCGAGCGCCTCGAACCGGCCGATCAGGTAGCCGACCGACCGCTCCTCGCCGTGCGTACCGGGCGCGCGGCCTTCGAAGAAATCCGAGGACAAGGTCTGCACCGTGGTCGCAATGCGCTCGGCGCTGAGTTCCTGCGCAACGGCGGGCAAGGCGAAAGCGCAGAGCAGCAACGCGGCAGGCAGAAGTTTCATCACGGCATCATCTGGAGGGATGGCGTGATTCTAAGCCGAAAGCCTTCGCGACGACGCGCAGGCGCCACTATGGATAATGGTCTGCCTTGAATTTTTCCGTTCGTGGTGAGGGGTATCGAACCACGAGCGGCAATCCACTCTGGCCATTCGCCCTTCGATACCTCAGGGCGAATGGATTCAACCCAGACCGCTATCAGCCAAATACGATGCCAGTCGACTGGATGATCGACACCGTCGGATACGCGGCGCAGTGCGTACCGCCAGTCGAAGACCCCTCAGCGGCTCAAACGCCCGTTCCGCCTGCGCAGCGCGGCGAACGCAACGCCTGCCGTCGACAGCAGCAACAGGCACATCGCCCACGGTGACAATGCTGGCGCAGCAACGGAAAACAGACTGGAAACACTAAAGGTGGCGCTGATCGAGCGGATAGGAGGAAAGCCGCTGCCAACCACCTCCACATTCCATGTGACCTGATACGTCTCGCCGCTCAAATGACCCAAATTGGCAACCACCTGATAGGGCTCGGTGGGAAGCAGGGGTATGATGCAAGGAGCTAACGCCGGCGACTGTATTAGCACAGTGTTGCCGTCAATCGTCGTAGTCATTGGTGGGGTGAAACGCGATATCTCATCGCACTCCCACTTATGGGTTCGCCCATCGATCACCGCCTCGACCTCACCCTGCGCATTGATCCGAAACGTCAGCGTTTCATTGTATGCAAATGCAGATGCTGGTATGCATGACGCCAGCAACAACACGCACACAGCGACAAGATTCTTCAATGTGAACATCGGATTTCCTCCCGCGCCGCGATTCAATTGCTCACCGTACCCATGCTGACCCAGTTCGCCCCATTCCAGACCTGCACCTCGAACGCGGTGACGCCCCACTGGGTGAACAGCATCGTGTCGGTCGGTTCAACCGGGTTCGGAAAATTGTCCTGCAGCGTGTAGACGCTGACCTGGTTGAACCAGTGCGGAGTATCGAAGTCGATGCGCGCCCAGTCGGGGAACGCGTTGATGGTGGCGTCGTTCCAGCCGCCGCCATTACCCCAGTTCAAGCCCTTGCGGTCGCCGTCGATAATCGCCGCCACCGGATACGCCGCGCTGAAGCTGGACGAGGCGCTCGCGGTGGCGCCGGCAACCATCAGCAGAACGGCAACCGGTGTCGGGTCATGCTTGCGGACTTGCGGACTTGCGGACTTGCGGACTTGCGGACTTGCGGACTTGCGG
>JAFEFQ010000144.1 GCA_018240505.1 Pseudomonadota bacterium | reverse complement strand
CGATCCGCGAAGGCGGCCGTACGGTCGGCGCGGGCGTGGTCGCCAAGATCATCAAATAACGTTATTGCTGACAGCTTTACTGCAGCAATAACTGCCGCCGTTGAAGCGACCGGAAAGCCGGTCGCTCAACGCCGGCAAGATCAAAATGCGGGAAAATATGGGCTGACTTTTCAAAAAGGGTCTTCCATTTAGGGAAAACCCTGCTATACTTTTGTGCTCCCCGCGGAATTTTGTGGGGACGAGCAGCGAAATGAGGTGCAGGAAGCGCTTCGACTTCGCCGACCGGGAAGGTCGATGGCTCCGCAAGGCCGGCGCGATGCGCTGATTGTGCGGGGCGGGAAATTTCAAGTTTGGGCGAGCCCGCAACGGCTCGCCCATTCTTTCGTATCCAGTAACGCAAGTTTTACCCATCGGCCCGGAACCGGGTCGCCGCAGCCGACGTTTTAACTGCGGACATGCATGCTCTTTGAAAAGTCCGGCATGGATGCCGGTTTGATCTTGGCGTTCAGGGAGGAACGCAAAAATGAGGCACACGGCAATGGCTGACCAGAAGATTCGCATCCGGCTCAAGGCCTTCGATCATCGCCTGATCGATCGCTCGGCGAGCGAGATTGTTGAGACGGCGAAGCGCACCGGCGCGCAAGTGCGCGGCCCGATCCCGCTGCCGACCAAGATTGAGCGCTACACCATCCTGACCTCGCCGCACGCCGACAAGGACGCGCGCGACCAGTACGAAACCCGCACGCACAAGCGCGTCATGGACATCGTCGATCCCAACGACAAGACCGTGGACGCGTTGATGAAGCTCGACCTCGCCGCCGGCGTGGACGTGCAGATCAAGCTGTATTGAAGAGCAGGGCTGAGAGCTGAGGGTTGAGGGCTGAAAAGCCGCCACGCCCAAAGCTCTTGATCTTCAGCCCTAGGCCCTCGGCCCTCAGCCCTAGAGTTGAGAAGAGAGAAGCAGGACTAAAGCAATGAGCATTGGAATTATCGGCCGCAAGTGCGGCATGACGCGAGTCTTCACCGAGGCCGGTGAATCGGTGCCGGTTACGCTGATCGAGGCGACGCCGAACCGCATCACCCAGGTGAAGACGGTCGAGACGGACGGTTACACGGCCATCCAGGTGACGGCGGGCACGAAGCGCGCGGCGCTCGTGACCAAGCCGCTCGCCGGCCATTACGCCAAGGCCAAGGTCGAGGCCGGCCGCGGCCTGTGGGAGTTTCGCGTCGACGCGAAGGATATCGGCGGCTACACGGTCGGCGGCGAACTCAAGGCCGACGAAGTGTTCAAGGTCGGCCAGAAGATCGACGTCGCCGGCGTGACCAAGGGCAAGGGCTTCCAGGGCACGATCAAGCGCCACAACTTCACGATGGGTGACGCGACGCACGGCAACTCGCTGTCGCACCGCGCGCCGGGCTCGATCGGCCAGCGCCAGACCCCGGGCCGCGTGTTCCCGGGCAAGAAGATGTCCGGCCACATGGGCGCCTCGCGCCAGTCGATGATGAATCTCGAAGTCGTCAAGATCGATGCCGAGAAGCACCTGATCGCCGTGCGCGGCGCGGTGCCGGGTGCGCCGGGCGGCAACGTCATCGTCAGCCCCGCGGCCAAGGCTTGAGGAGCATAAACATGGAACTGCAAGTACAAGGCGCCAAGCCGATGTCGGTTTCCGACACGGTGTTCGGTCGCGAATATTCCGAAGGCCTCGTGCACCAGGTCGTCGTTGCCTACCGCAACGCGGGCCGTGCCGGCACCAAGGCGCAGCTGACGCGCTCGGACCTGTCGGGCACGACGAAGAAATTCAAGAAGCAGAAGGGCGGCGGCGCGCGTCACGGCGACTATCGCGCTCCGATCTTCGTCGGCGGCGGTCGCGCGTTCGCGGCGAAGCCGCGCGACTTCTCGCAGAAGGTCAACAAGAAGATGTACCGCGGCGCGATCCAGGCGATCCTGTCCGAGTTGAACCGTCAGGGCCGCCTGCAGGTCGTCGAATCGTTCGGTGTGGACAAGGTCAGCACCAAAGCGCTCGCCGCCAAGCTGGCCGACCACACCGGTCGCACGCTGATCGTCACCGAGGACGTCAACCAGAACCTGTTCCTGTCCGCGCGCAACCTGCACAAGGTCGCCGTGGTCGATGTCGCCGCGATGGACCCGGTCACCCTGGTCGATGCGCAGCATGTTGTCATGACCGTCGACTCGGTCAAGAAGATCGAGGAGTGGCTGGCATGAGCACCGAAATCAAGAACGAAAAGCTGTACACCGTGATTCGCGCTCCGCACATCTCGGAAAAGAGTGCGCGTGCGCAGGAGCACAACCAGTACGTGTTCGAAGTGGCCGCCGGCGCCGACAAGAAGCTGGTCAAGGATGCGGTCGAAGCGCTGTTCAGCGTCAAGGTCGAATCGGTCAACATCATCAACGTGAAGGGCAAGGTCAAGTCGTTCAAGCAGCGCGCGGGTTCGCGCAACGGCTGGCGCAAGGCATACGTGCGCCTGACCGACGGCCAGACCTTGGACGTTACCGCCAAGGCATAAATTGAGAAGTCCGTGCATGGATGCACGGGTTCTTGCGCAGGATGCGCATTGAAGCTTACGAGACCAGAACAATGGCACTGATCACATTGAAGCCGACTTCTCCGGGACGCCGCGCGATGGTGCGCGTGTCGACGCCGGGGCTGTACAAGGGCGATCCGTACGCACCGTTGACCGAAGCGCAGTCGAAGACCGGCGGTCGCAACCACTACGGCCGCATCACGACGCGCCACAAGGGCGGCGGCTCCAAGCAGCATTACCGCGTCATCGACTTCAAGCGCGACAAGGAAGGCATCGCCTGCCGCGTCGAGCGCCTCGAGTACGATCCGAACCGCACCGCGAACATCGCGCTGCTGCTCTACGTCGACGGCGAGCGCCGCTACATCATCGCGCCGAAGGGCGTGGCGGTGGGCGACCAGCTCATGGCCGGCCGCGATGCGCCGATCAAGGCGGGCAACTCGCTGCCGCTGCGCAACATCCCGATCGGTTCGACCGTGCATTGCGTCGAGATGAAGCCGGGCAAGGGCGCGCAGCTCGCGCGCAGCGCCGGCGCCTCAGTGCAGCTGATTGCGCGTGAAGGCGGTTACGCCACGCTGCGTCTGCGTTCGGGCGAAATGCGCAAGGTGCCGGTGGACTGCATCGCGACGATCGGCGAAGTCGGCAATTCCGAACACAACCTGCGCAAGCTCGGCAAGGCCGGTGCGAAGCGTTGGCGCGGCGTGCGCCCGACCGTTCGCGGCGCGGCGATGAACCCGGTCGACCATCCGCACGGCGGTGGTGAGGCGAAAGCCGGCCAGGGCAACCCGCATCCGGTGTCGCCGTGGGGCCAGCCGGCCAAGGGCTACAAGACGCGCAAGAACAAGCGCACCACCCAATTCATCGTGCGCGATCGTCGCGGTTGACAGAACAGGACTAGACAACAATGGCACGTTCACTGAAAAAAGGTCCGTTCGTCGATCTGCACCTGTTGAAAAAGGT